>NZ_JBHSIR010000022.1:0-113277 GCF_042653605.1 Pseudonocardia sp. GCM10023141 | reverse complement strand
CGACCGGGGCACCGTGGAAGTTGCCGTTGCTCTCCACCCGCCCGTCGAGCGTGACCACCGGGTTGTCGACGGCGGCGGCGAGCTCGCGCTCGGCCACCGTCAGCGCATGGGCCAGCGTGTCGCGGGCGGCGCCGTGCACCTGCGGGGCGCAGCGCAGCGAGTAGGCGTCCTGCACGCGGGTGCAGTCGGGGGTGCGGTGGCTGGCCATGATCGCGGAGTCGGCGAGCAGGGCGCGCAGGTTCGCGGCGCTCGCGGCCTGCCCGGGATGAGGGCGCAGGCGCTGCAGGTCGGCGGCGAACACGGCGTCGGTGCCCAGCAGCCCCTCGACGCTCATCGCGGCCGTGATGTCGGCCGTCACGAGCAGCATGCGCAGGTCGGCGCAGGCGAGCACGAGCATGCCGAGCATGCCGTCGGTGCCGTTGATCAGCGCGAGGCCCTCCTTCTCGGCGAGCGTGACCGGCTCGATCCCGGCCGCGGCGAGCGCGGCGGCTGCCGGCTGGAGGGATCCGTCGGCGCCGCGGACCTCGCCCTCGCCCATCGCGGCGAGCGCGCAGTGCGCGAGCGGCGCCAGGTCGCCCGAGCAGCCCAGCGACCCGTACTCGCGCACGACGGGGGTGATGCCGGCGGTGAGCATGGCGGCGTAGACCCGGGCGGTGCCCGGCCGGACGCCGGTGCGGCCGGTGGCGAGTGTGGAGAGGCGCAGCAGCATCAGCGCGCGCACGACCTCGCGCTCCACCTCGGGGCCCGAGCCCGCCGCGTGCGAGCGGACGAGGCTGCGCTGCAGGTCGGCGCGGCGCTCGACCGGGATGTGGCGGGTGGCCAGCGCCCCGAACCCGGTGGAGACGCCGTAGTGGGGCACCACGTCGTCGGCGAGCGCCTCGATCACCTTGCGGGTGGACTCGATCTCGTGCAGCGCGTCGGCGGACAGCGTCACGCCGGCACCGCCCCGCGCCACGGTCATGATCTCGTCGGGGGACAGGGGGCCGGTGCCGACCGTGACGGAATGCATCAACCCATCGCACAACGCGACGGCCGCCGGGCACCACGGTTGGAGACCGAAGACCGTCCGGTATCCCGGACAGTTGGCGGCGAGGAGCAGTAGGCTCACCCTGATGCGCGCTCCGAAGGTGCCGGCAGCACAGCAGGTGCTGGCCGTGTTGAGCTATCTGGGGCGCCAGGCCGGTCCGGTGGCCGCCGCGGCGGTCGCCCGCGACCTCGCGCTCCCGCGCTCCACCACCTACCAGCTGCTCACGACGCTCGCCGACGGCGGGTTCGTGGTGCACCTCGTCGACGAGCGCCGCTTCAGCCTCGGCCTGGCCGCCTACGAGCTGGGCAGCGGCTACCTGCGGCAGGCTCCGCTCACCCGGCTCGCGCGGGTGCCGCTCGCCCGGCTGGTGGACCGCACCGGGCACACGGCCCACATGGCGGTGCTGCACGGCCGCGAGGTGATCTACGTGATCGAGGAGCGGGCCCCCGGCCGCCCACCGCTGGTGACCGACGTCGACGTCCGGCTGCCGGCGCAGCTCACCGCGAGCGGCCGCGCGATGCTCGCCGCGCTGCCCGCCGCGCAGGTGGCGGCACTGTTCCCGGACGCCGCCACGTTCGTCACCCGCCACGACAGCGGCCCGCGCTCGCTCTCGGCGCTGCGCAGGCTGCTCGTCGAGACCCGCCGCCGCGGGTACGCCGAGGAGGACGGCGAGGTGACGCCGGGGTTCGCGTCGATCGCGGTGGCGGTGCTCGACCGGGCCCGCCACCCCGTGGCCAGCATCGCCGTGACGTTCCCGTCCGAGGTCGCGGCCCCGGCGGCGGCCGAGGTCGCCCGCACCGCCCGGGCCGTGACCGAACGGATCGGCGGGGCCAGCTGACGGAACGTCCAAGGCGGGCCGCCGGGTTGGACGAACCGGCAGGCCCACGCAGGCGCCGGTGGCCCTAGGTTCGGCTCAACCGCACCGATCTCCCGGGAGCCCATCGATGGTCGCGCAGAACGCCCAGCTCGTCACCGCCGTCCCGGGCCCCGGCTCGCAGGCCCTGCAGGAGCGCCGGTTGCGCGCGGTGAGCCACGCCGTCGGCACCGGCCTGCCGGTGTTCATCGACGAGGCCTCGGGCGGGATCCTGCGCGACGTCGACGGCAACCAGCTCATCGACTTCGCGTCGGGCATCGCTGTGACCAGTGTCGGCAACAGCGATCCGCGGGTGGTCGCGCGGGTGCAGGAGCAGGTGGCGCGCTTCACGCACACCTGTTTCATGGTCACCGCCTACGAGCCCTACGTCGAGGTGTGCGAGCTGCTCAACGAGCTGACGCCGGGCACGCACGAGAAGCGCTCGGCGCTGTTCAACTCCGGCGCGGAGGCCGTCGAGAACGCCGTCAAGATCGCGCGGTACGCCACCGGCCGCCAGGCCGTCGTCGCGTTCGACCACGCCTACCACGGCCGCACCAACCTGACGATGGCCCTGACCGCGAAGTCGATGCCCTACAAGTCGGGCTTCGCGCCGTTCGCAGGCGAGATCTACCGGGCGCCGATGGCCTACCCCTACCGCTGGCCGACGGGCGCGGCAGCCTGCGCGGACGAGGCCTTCGACGCGTTCGTGTCGCAGGTGCACACGCAGGTGGGGGAGCAGAACACCGCCGCGGTGATCCTGGAGCCGATCCAGGGCGAGGGCGGGTTCATCGTCTCGGCGCCGGGTTTCATGGCCCGGGTCGCGCAGTGGTGCACCGACAACGGCATCGTGTTCATCGCCGACGAGATCCAGACCGGGTTCTGCCGCACCGGCAACTGGTTCGCCAGCGAGTTCGAGGGTGTCGTGCCCGACCTGATCACCACCGGCAAGGCCATCGCGGGCGGGCTCCCGCTGGCGGGGGTCACCGGGCGCGCCGACCTGATGGACGCCGTTCACCCCGGCGGCCTCGGCGGCACCTACGGCGGCAACCCCGTGGCGTGTGCGGCGGCGCTCGGTGCCATCGAGACGATGCGGGTCGACGATCTGACCGACCGCGCCGCCCGCCTGGGTGAGCTGCTGACGTCGCGGCTGCAGGCGCTGGCCGAGCGCTACGAGGTGATCGGCGACATCCGGGGCCGCGGGCTGATGCAGGCCGTCGAGATCGTCTCCGACCCCGTGGCGAAGACGCCGGACCCGGCGGTCACGGCCGCGGTCAACGCCGCGTGCCACCGCGCCGGGCTCCTGACGCTGACGTGCGGCAGCTACGGCAACGTCTTCCGCTTCCTGCCGTCACTGGTGATCTCCGAGGAGCTGCTCGACCAGGGCATCGGCATCTTCGAGAAGGCGCTGGCCGAGGCGCTGGCGCGGTAGCCCACCCGTCGTAACACCGGGCAATCGGCCGCCGAGTGATCAGAGAGGAATCGGATCCGGCCACCTGCTTGGAGCATCGATGACGAATCCGTACGGCAATCCCGGTTACGGCCCACCGCCCCAGCAGCAGCAGCGGCCGCCGCAACCGCAGGTCGTGCGGGTGCCCCGCGACGGCAGCGGGATGGCGGCGCTGCGCGTCATCACCTACATCCTGACCTCGCTGGCGAGCCTCCTGTTCATCGTCCTGGTCGTCTACGGGTACCTGCAGCTGCGCAACATCGGTGCCGCGCTCGACGGCCTGGGTGGCGGGCTGCCCTCGTTCGCGCCGCGGTAGCGGGCGGGCCCCCTGCTGGCACGCCCGGTCGGGTTGACCTACCGTCACGCCTGTCGCGACGGAGGCCGTCATGCCCGCAGCACCCGAGTCCGACCGGCCGCAACGAGCCGGTTGGTGGCGTCGCGCTGCCCGCCCGGCACGCGGTGGTGGCCCGGACCCGATGACGGTGCTCGCCGCCGGGCGCCGCGTCGCCGCCGACGTCGCGCCGGGGCTCGACGGGCCCGGTGTCCACACCGCCGTGCGCGGGCTGCGCAGGCTGCTCTCGGCCGGTGCCGTCGGGCTGGCCGGGCTGGACGGCGACGTGGTGTGGTCGGGACAGGCCACGGATCCCGCGCTCGCCGTGGAGCTGTGCGGTCAGGTGCTGCGCACCGATGCGCGTGCCGCGCGCGGGCCGCTGGTCGCCTGGCCGGTGCACGCGCGCGACGAGCTCGCCGGTGTGCTCGTCGTCGAGGGTGAGGTGAGCGGGGGCGCCGGCCGCGAGGCCGCTGTGCTGGTGGGCGACGCGCTCGACCGGGCGCGCCTGGAGGCCTCCGCCGACGTCGCCGAGGCCGCCGAGCTGCGGGCGCTGCGCGCCGAGATCTCCCCGCACTTCGTCTACAACAGCCTCACGGCCATCGCGTCGTTCGTGCGCTCGGACCCCGAGCGGGCCCGCGACCTCATGCTCGACTTCGCCGAGTACACCCGTCACAGCCTGGCCCGCCACGGCGACTACACCACGGTCGCGGGGGAGTTCCGGGCCATCGAGGCCTACCTGACGCTCGCCCGCGCGGTGCTCGGCGAGCGGCTGCGGGTGCAGGTGCGCATCGCACCGGAGATCCTCCCCGTCGCCCTGCCGTTCCTCGCGCTGCAGCCGATCGTCGAGAATGCGGTGCGCCACGGCGTCGAGCTGCCGGGCTCGAGCGGGCTGGTGCAGGTCAGTGGCGAGGCGGACGGGAGCGAGTGCGTGATCACGGTCGAGGACGACGGTCCGGGCATGGACCCGTCCTACGCCGCCGACGTGCTCGCCGGGCGGGGCCGCCCGGGCAGCCTCGGGCTCGTCAACGTCGACCGCAGGCTGCGCACCGTCTTCGGACCCGGCTACGGCCTCGTGATCGAGACGGCCGACGGCGCCGGGACGCGGGTCGTGCTGCGGGTGCCGCGGTTCCAGCCGGGTGTGGTGGCGGCACCGTGACGGGGACAGCCGGCAAGGGGTTGCAGGTGCTCGCGGTCGACGACGTCGCGCCCGCGCTCGACGAGCTGCACCGCATGCTGCTGGAGTCACCGGGCGTGTCCGACGTCGCCACCGCGGGCGATCCGCTCACCGCGCTGCGGCTGCTGCAGGCACGGCACTTCGACGCGGTGTTCCTCGACATCTCGATGCCGGAGATGGACGGGATGGAGCTGGCCGCGCTGCTGGGCCGCATGACCGACCCGCCGGTGATCGTGTTCGTCACGGCCTACGAGGAGCACGCGGCGTCGGCGTACGGCATCGGGGCCGTCGACTACCTGCTCAAGCCCGTGGGCAGCGAGCGGCTGCGCGGCGCGCTCGATCGCGTCCGCCGGTTCCTCGGTGCCGCCGACGGCGCGGCGCCCGAGCCGGCGCTCGTCGACGCGCTGGCCGCGGTGCCCGTCGAGCTGGCCGGGCGCACCCGCTACGTGCGGCGCGACGACGTCCGGTTCGCCGAGGCGCAGGGCGACTACGTGCGGCTGCATGCACCCTCGGGCGCCCACCTGGTGCGCATCCCGATCTCGCGCCTGGAGGAGCACTGGACCCACGCCGGGTTCGTCCGGGTGCATCGCAGCTACCTGCTGGCGGTGCCGGCGGTGCGGGAGCTGCGCTCCGACGTGACGGGTGGGCTGCTCGCGCACACCGACGTCGGCGACGTCCCCGTCAGCCGTCGCCACGCCCGGGAACTGCGGGAACGGCTGCTCGACGCGGCGACGCGCGGCGAGTTCGACCGGGGCAACGGGCGGCGCTGAGCTCAGCTGCGTGATCGGGACTGCAGCCGCTGCGCACGGGCGTAGAGCCCGACGGCCGGGGCGACGAGCAGCGCCGCCGCCAGCAGCGCGGCGCGGATCCCGGCCCGCTCGCCGAGCAGGCCGATCGGTGGCCCACCGACGATCTGCCCGGCGGCGTCGACCTGGCCGACCAGCGAGAACACCGTGGCCCGTGAGCGGGAGTCGCTGCGTTCGGCGATCCACGTGGACTGCAGCGGCTCGGCCGAGCCGCGCACCAGCGCCCCGATCAGGGACGCGGCCACGGCCGTCCAGAACTCGCCCGCGAGCGCGAAGGCCCCCGCGGCGAGCGTGCTGATGATCCCGAACGCCACCAGCAGCCTGCCGACCCGATCGGCGCGCAGGCTCTGCGAGCGGCGCCGCACCACCTCGGTGAGGACGATCGAGCAGAGCATCGCGGCCACGCTCATCGCGCCGAACCACAGCACCGGCGTGCCGATCGTGGGGAAGGTGAGGTCGGCCAGGAAGTGGGCATGGGTGAGGCGGTCGCGGGTCTCGCTGCTGAGCCCGACGAAGAACACGGCCCCCAGCAGGCACAGCAGCACGGGGCTGGAGCGCACCACCCCGCCGCCGGTGGCGACCTGGGTGCGCATGCTGCGGAAGGACCCGCGCTCGTCGGCGGGTGCGCGGTGGAAGTGGCGCTCCGGCATGATCACGATCAGCGCGAGCCCGAGCACGATCCAGCCGGCCGCGCCGATCACGACCGGCAGGTTCAGCCGCACGCTCGCGAGCGCGACGCTCGCGCCGATCCCGAGCACCGTGGCGATCTGGGCCACCTGCGAGCCACGGGTGAACGTCCGCCCGGCCCGCTCCTCGCCGGCCTCGTCGGTGATCCACGCCTCCTCGGCGCCGTCGACGCAGGTGGCGCCGATGCCCCAGATCACGTTGCCGATGAGCACCGCGACGAACGCCGGCACCAGCCCCTCCAGCGCGAAACCGATGCCGATCAGCAGGTAGCCGATGATCACCGAGAGTCGCCTGCTGTAGAGGTCGGCGATCACCCCGGTCGGGATCTGCGCGACGAAGCAGGTGATCTCCAGGACCGTGCCGACCAGCACCAGCTCGAGCGGTCCCAGCCCGATCGTCTGGATCTGGTAGACAAGGTTGAGCGTGCCGGCCGTGGCCATCGCGAAGGCGGCGACCCCGCGGATCAGCAGGTAGACGGGGTAGGCCGGCATCAGGCTCCGCTGTCGCCGCCGGCCCAGCTCGACGTGACCGCGCGGCTGCCGCCTGCGGTGATCTCGTCCCAGTACGCGATGGCCATGCGTTCGAACCGCAGGCCCAGCTCCAGGGCTGCCGCCTGCGGGGTGTCGGCCGACATGTGGGCGGCCGCTGCGATCCTGTCGTACTCGGCGAGCTTGCGGCGATGGGCTTTCCCCTGTTCCTGCGCGAGGGCCAGCACCGCATCCGCGTCCGCGCTGCCCGGGGCGTGGAAGAACAGGCGCAGCAGGCCGGCGTCGCGGATCTCGGTGGGCTCCTGGGTTGGGGTGGCCAGCCAGGTCCCGAACTCCGCGGCGCCGGCGGGGGTGAGTGACAGCAGGCGCCTGCGGCGTCCGCTGTCCTCCTGCTCCTCGGCGACGAGCCCCAACCGCACCAGCCGGGCGGCCTCCGCGTAGAGCTGCGAGCGGGGGAACACCCAGAAGTGCCCGATGCTCTGCCGGATCGTCCGGTCGAGCGCGTACGGGGTGGCCGGCCCCCACTCGCGGAGCAGGCCGAGCACGACGTAGGCACTGGCGGAGAGCGTCGCCATCTCATCTCCCGATCTGGACGGTCCGGATCCCGCCGTTGCGCCTTCGCCGACGGCGCGAGGACGCTGACGGTACAGCCTGCACCGTTGATCCTGACGATTGGAGCGGCCGTGACCGCGACGACCACCCGCAACCCCTACCTCGAGGGCAACTTCGCGCCCGTCCCCGACGAGGTCAGCACCGCCGACCTCCCGGTGACCGGGCAGGTGCCCCGCGAGCTGAACGGCCGCTACCTGCGCATCGGCCCGAACCCGATGGGACCCGTTGGCGCGGACTACCACTGGTTCCTCGGCGAGGGCATGGTCCACGGCGTGCGCCTGCGCGACGGGCGGGCGGAGTGGTACCGCAACCGGTTCGTCCGTGGCGACGCCGGCGAGACGCCCAACACCAACGTGCTGGCCCACGGCGGCCGGATCCTCGCGCTCGTCGAGGCGGGTGGGCTGCCCGTCACGATCGCGCCCGAGCTCGACCGGATGGCGACCTGGGACGGCGACGGCGCGCTGCGCAGCGGGTTCACCGCCCACCCCAAGATCGACGCCGCCAGCGGTGAGCTGCACGCCGTCACCTACCGGGCGGGTTCACCGCACCTGCGCTACGTCGTGCTCGACGCCGCCGGGCAGGGCACGCACAGCGCCGACATCCCGGTGGCCGACGGGCCGATGGTGCACGACATGGCGCTGACCGAGACCCGCGTCGTGGTGCTGGACCTGCCGGTGACGCTGTCGATGGAGGTGGCGCTGCGCGCCGGCAAGGCCGCGCACCAGAGCGTCGACCGCTTCCCGTTGCGCTGGAACGACAACCACCCCTCCCGGGTCGGGGTGCTGCCCCGCGGTGGGAGCGCGGAGCAGGTGCGCTGGTTCGACGCCCCGCGCTGCTACGTGTTCCACGTGCTCAACGCGTTCGACAACGCCGACGGCTCGATCACGATGGACGTCGTCCGCCACGACACGGTGTTCCGCGACGAGCTGCGCGCGCCCGCCGACGCCCTGCCCGCGCTGGCGCGGTGGACGATCGACCCGGCCCGCGGCACCGTCACCGAGCAGATCATGAACGACCACAGCGTCGAGTTCCCGCGTGTCGACCCGGCCCTGACCGGCCGCCCGCACCGCTACGGCTGGTTCGCCGGTGTCGGCGCGGGCGGGCTGCTGCTGTCCGACGACGTCGACCGGTTCCGCGACGGCGGCTTCGAGACCGGCCCGCTGGTGAAGGTCGACACGACCACCGGCGAGGCCACGACCCACCACTACGGCACCGGCCGCGTGACGATGGAACCGGCGTTCGTGCCCCGGCCCGGAGCGACGGCCGAGGACGACGGCTGGATCCTCTCGGTGGTGCACGACGCCACCACCGACCGCGGGGAGCTGGTGGTGCTCGACGCGGGTGATCTCGCCGCGGCCCCGATCGCGCGGGTGCACCTGCCGCGCCGGGTCCCGTTCGGGTTCCACGGGAACTGGATCAGCGACACGGAGCTGGGGGAGTAGGGGCTCGCACACACCTTCGCAGCACCGCACACACCGTGCACGGTGTGTGCGGTGGCACCGCGGTGTGTGCGAGCGCTACCGCTGTAGCAGCGCGTCGACCTCGGCGCGGGTCGGGGCCGTTGCCGGGCCCTCCCGCGTCACGGCGATGGCGGCGGCGGCGTTCGCCCGCAGCGCCGCCTCCGCAAGCGGCACTCCCCGCAGCAGCTCCGCGGCCAGCACCCCGCAGTGCGCGTCGCCGGCACCGTTGGTGTCGACGGCCGTCACCGCGAACCCGGGCACGGTGACCGTCGTGCCGTCGCGGGTGAGCAGGCAGCCGGCCGGCCCGTCACGCACGATCACCGTGGCCCCGGCCGGCAGGGTCGTGGCCAGCGCGGCGGCGGCCACCCGCAGGTCGGTGGCGCCGGTCAGCAGCCGGGCCTCGCGGGCGTTGCAGCTCAGGACCGTGGTGATGGCGCGCAGCCGCGTCCAGGTGCCGGGGTCGATCTCGGCCGCGAGCGGGCCGGGGTCGACCAGCACCGTGGCGTCGGTGACCTTCTCCAGGCGCTCCAACAGGATCTCGGCCTTCGCGTCCAGCAGGCTGTAGCCGGTCACGTACACCACGTCGGCCGGGCCCATCGCGACGTCCGCGAGCACGGCGGCGTCGGTGGTCTCCTCCGCGCCGCTGCCCGTGACGAACGTCCGCTCGCCGGTGTCGTCCACCATCACGACGCAGATCCCGGTGTCGATCCCGAGTGTCACCGGCGCGGCCACCGCGATGCCCTCGGCGGCCAGTGCGGCGCGCGCGACGTCACCGAAGTGGCCCACACCGTGCCCGCCCGCGTAGACGACCCGGGCCCCGGCCCGCGTGGCCGCGGCCATCACGTTGAACCCGCCGCCGGGCAGCAACTGCGAACGCGACGCGAACACGTCGCCGCCGACCGGCGGGAGCCCGCGCACGCGCAACACGAGGTCCAGCACGACCTGTCCGGTGTGGACGAGCGCGCCGCTCACCGCCGCGCCCCGCCCATGGCGGCGTAGCCCCCGGCGGCGACGATGAACGTGACCACCCAGCCCAGGCCGCTGGTGGCGACCCAGGTGTTCGACAGCGGCCCGACGAACAGGTAGCCGACGATGATCGCGACCGCCCACGACCCGACGGCGCGCGGCTCGATGCCGCCGCGGTACCAGTAGGCGCTGGTGCGGCTCGTGTCCATCAGCGCGACGGGGTCGTACGTCCGGCGGTGCAGCATGTCGACGGCGAACACGCCGACCCAGGCCGTGATCGGCACCGCGAGCAGGCTGACGAACGCGATGAAGGGGCCGTAGAAGCCGTCGGCGACGAGCATGAACAGCAGCGCCCCGACGAACGTGACGACGACGTCGACGACCACCGCGTAGACGCGTCGCACCCGGATGCCGAGCGTCAGCGTGGTGAGCCCGGCGGAGTACACCGACAGGTGGTTGGACAGCAGCAGGCCGCCGAACGCGGCGAGCAGGTAGGGCACCGCCATCCATGGCGGCAGCATCGCGCGGATGGCGGCCACCGGGTCGCCCGCCGCGGCCAGCGTCGGGTCGCCTGCGGCGAGCATGCTGCCCAGCGAGATCAGCAGCACCAGCGGGATGCCGGCACCCGCGGCCGCCGAGAGGACGAGCGCACCCGCCCGCACGGCGGGAGCCTGGTAGCGGGCGATGTCGGCCGACGCGTTGGCCCAGCCGATACCGGTGCCCGCGGCGATCACGCCGACCCCGGCGATCATCGCACCCACGGGGGCCGGGGTGGCCGCGGCGACCGCGCTCCAGTCGATGGTGGCCACGAGGAAGCCGCCGACCACGATGTTGAGCGCTCCGAAGATCCACGTCGCCCAGCGCTGCACGGCCACGAGCACCGCGTGGCCCAGCCCGGCCACCAGCACCGTCAGCAGCTCGAAGACGGCGATGCACACCACCGTGAGCACCGGGTGCTCCTTCGCGGTGGAGCTGGTGCCGAACACGATCGCGAGCAACGAGAGCAGCGCGAACGCCGCCGTCGTCGTGTTGACCGTCTCCCAGCCCAGCCGCGACACCAGCGACACGGCGGTCGGGCCGAGGTTGCCGCGGGCGCCGAAGACCGCGCGGGAGAGCGTGAGGCCGGGGGCGCCGCCGCGGCGGCCCGCGATCGAGATCGCGCCGACGATCGCGAACGACCCGACGGACCCGATCGCCGCGACGATCACCGCCTGCCAGACCGTGAGCCCGTAGACGGCCACGAGCGTGGCGCCCAGCGGCAGCCCGAGGATGCTGATGTTGGCCGCGCACCACACCCAGAACAGCTGCGCGGGATGGCCGTGGCGCTCGTCGGCGGGGACGGGTTCGATGCCGCGCGTCTCCAGCGCGGCAGGCGCAGCGGTGTCGGTCGTGGTGGTCATGTGCGACTCCTCAGGGTCTGACTCCTCAGCGCGGGACTCCTGAGGGCGAGCAGCCCGTCGACGACGGGCTCCAGGTCGAGCCGGTTGACCCGGCGGACGATCCCGAGCTGGTCGGCGGGCAGCCCGCCGACCCCGTGCTGGGCCCCGAGCACGGCGCCGCACATCGCGGCCACCGTGTCGGTGTCACCCCCGATCCCCGCCGCGAGCGTGAGCGCGCCGAGCGGGTCGTCCCCCATGGCTTCGGCGATCGCGAACGCCGCCACCACCGACTCCTGCGACGCCACCGAGGTGCCGATGACGTCGGCGACCGCGTCGGCCAGCGCCGCGGGTCCCATCCCGCGCACCCAGCGCCGGGCCCAGCGGATCCGCGCGGCGATGTCCCCGCCCGCCACCCAGTGCCCGCGCTGCGCCCCCTGCTCGGCAGCCTGCTCGGCGGCGTCGAGCGCGTCGGGCAGCGCGGCCCCGTCGATGCCGGCCGACACCGCCGCGGCGACGGCGGCCGCGCCCGCGATGCCCAGGCCCGTGTTGTGCGTGACCCGGCTCGCGGCGACCACAGCGTCGAGCAACGCGGCCGGATCCGTTGCGGGGAAGGCGATCCCGACCGGGGCCACGCGCATCGCCGCGCCGTTGGTGGTGCCGTCGCGGCCCGACTCGGCGGGCGACTCGCCGTCGTGCAGCCGCTGGATCGCCCGCTTCGTCGACGGTCCGAGCAGGTCCTGGGAGCCGCGGCGGATCATGTCCTGCTCCCACGCGTCGAGCGCGGCCGCGAACGCCGGCGCGTCGACCACGCCCTTGCCGTCGATGAGCAGGTGCGCGAGCAGCAGTGCCTGCTCGGTGTCGTCGGTGACGGTCCCGGCCGGCAGGCCCGGTGCGATCGGCTGGTCGGGCGCCCCGGCGCGCAGGGTGGTGACGCGCCCGTAGCGCACGGCGATCGCGGCGCGCGACATCGACTGGGTCGGCATGCCCAGCGCGTCGCCGAGCGCCAACCCGGCGAGCGCACCGATCGCCCGGTCGCGCTCGCTCCCGGATCCCTCAGCCATGGGTCGCGCCTCCGAACGTCAGGTGGAACTGGAACCGCAACGGGTCCAGCAGGCTCACGACGTGCTCGACGAGGCCGCCGCCGGACGTGAGCGTGGTGCGGGTGGAGCGCAGGAACAGCTCACCGGCCGGGCGCTCCAGCAGCGCCGCCGCGGCGGCGTCGAGCGGCTCGCCCGCGATCCACTGCTCGCCCGCCCGGCCCACGAGCCCGGCGGCGCGCAGGGTGGCGGTCAGCGAGCCGTCGAGGAGGCCGCGGTCGGGCAGGTCGGCGAGTGCGCCCGTCGCGGGCACCGTGGCGGCCTCGAGCGACACCGGCCGACCGTCGGACGTGCGGCGCAGCCGGCGCACGGTGACGAGCGCTCCCCAGCGCCGCGCGAGCTCGGCGGTGGCGCCGCGCTCGATCCCCAGCAGCTCGACGGTGACGTCGGTGCCGGCCAGCGCGCGGGCCCAGCCGATGTCCTGGTCGAGCGGGACCCCGTCGAACGTGACGAAGGAGCCGATCCCGGACTCCGTGGTGATCAGCTTGCGGCGCTGCAGCTCCGAGAGCGCGCTGCGCACGGTGCCGCGGCTGACGCTGTAGGTCTCGGCGAGCTGGTTCTCCCCGGGCAGCCGGTCGCCGCGGGCGAGCCCGCCGGAGTGGATGCGCTCGGTGAGGTCTTCGACGAGCTGAGCGCGCTTGCCGTGCCGTACCTGTTCAGGCATGTACAAACATGTACACTCTCGCCGTCTTGATCGCCATACCCGGGTGACCTACCGTCACGCTGTTCGGGACGGAGGCACGCAGACATGAGTCGGCATCGCAGGGTGGCGGTGGCCAGCCCGCAGACCCGGCTGGCGCTCGCCCGCAGGCGCACGGTGCGGGCCGAGCCGCCCCACCTCGCCCCGGCCGACCTGGAACGGGCCCGGCGCATCCACCGGGTGCAGCTGCGCCGTGCCGTGTGGACGGTCGGCCTGCTGGCGGTGCTGATCATCGGGCTGCCGGTGCTGCTGTGGCTGCTCCCCGAGCTCGACGGGGTGCGGCTCGCGGGTGTCCCCGTGTCCTGGCTGGCCGTGGCGGTGCTGCCCTACGTCGTGTTGGTGCTGCTCGCCGGGTGGCACCTGCGCCGGGCCGAGCAGGCCGAGCGGGGCGAGTCGCCGGCGCCTTCGAGCCGGTCGGGGCTGCCGCGGTGATCGTCGGCGCGATCATCCTGGTCGTCGGCGCGGCGCTGCTCATCGGCGCGCGTGGCGTGGCGGCCATCCGCAGCACGTCGGACTTCCTGGTGGCCTCGCGGCGGATCTCGCCGTCGCTCAACGCGGCGGCGGTGGCGGGGGAGTACCTCTCGGCGGCGTCGTTCCTCGGGGTCGCCGGGCTCGTCGCGAAGGACGGGATCGGGGCGCTGTGGTACCCGGTCGGGTTCGCCGCCGGCTACATCGTGATGCTCGCGCTCGTCGCCGCCCCGATGCGCCGCACCGGGGCGCTGACCGTGCCCGACTTCGCCGAGGCCCGGCTGGGCTCGCCGCTGCTGCGCAAGCTCTCGGCGGTGGTGGTGCTGGTGATCGCGCTGCTGTACCTGGTGCCGCAGTTCAAGGCGGCCGGGATGGTGCTGACCGTGGTCAGCGGCACGCCCTACTGGGTGGGCGTGGTCGTGGCCGGCGTCGCCGTGAGCGTCACGCTCGCGCTGGGCGGCATGCGCGCGGCCACCTACGTGCAGGCGTTCCAGTTCGGCCTCAAGATGCTGCTGTTCATCGTGCCGGCGATCTGGCTCGTGCTGCAGGTCGGCGACGCGACGCGCGCCAAGGCGCTCGCACCCGTCGAGTTCACGCGGTTCGACCACGCCACGCCCGTCGACTTCCGGCTCGACACGGAGCTGACGATCACCGAGAAGACGCTCGTCGAGCGGGGCGGTGGCCCCGTGGAGACGCTCGCACCCGGCCGGTACACGGCCGTCGCCGGCAGCAGGTGGGTCTTCGCCGACGGCGCGGACGTCCCGGACGTCGCGGGTGCTCCCGCACCCGGCGGCCCCGGCTGGGCGCGCCCGCTGCTGGATCCCGGCCAGGCCGGCCACCCGGTGCTCATGACGCTGTCGGTGCTGGTGGCGACGGTGCTGGGCACGATGGGGCTGCCGCACATCATCGTCCGGTTCCACACGAGCGCCGACGGCCGTGGGGCGCGGCGCACCGCGGCGATCACCGTGGGCCTGCTCAGCGTCTTCTACCTGTTCCCAGCCGTGTACGGGCTGATCGGCACGGTGCTGGCGCCGGAGCTGTTCCTCTCCGGCGGCACCGACACGGTGGTGGTGGAACTGCCCGCCCGCGTCGACAGCGGCTGGGCCGGCACGTTCTTCACCGCACTGCTCTCCGCGGGTGCCTTCGCTGCCTTCCTCGCCACCTCGCTCGGGCTCGTGCTGGCCCTGTCGGGTGCCGTGTCGCACGACCTGCTGCCCGGCACCACCGTGCGCCGCCTGCGGTTCACCACGCTCGGTGCGGCCGCGGTCGGGGTGCTGCTGGCACTGCCCGCCGTGCACCTGGACGTCGGCGTGCTCGTCACGTCGGCGTTCGCGGTGGCCGCGTCCACGTTCTGCCCGTTGCTGGTGCTCGGGATCTGGTGGTCGCGGCTCACCGCGCGCGGCGCCGTCGCCGGGATCGTGGCCGGGCTCGCGGGCTCGGCGGGCGGGATCGGGGTGGACCTGTTCCTCGGGTCGCCGTCGGGGCTCGCGTCGATCCTGCTCGGCCAGCCCGCACTCTGGACGGTGCCGCTGGCGTTCGCGACGATGGTGCTCGTGTCGTTGCGGGGCCGTCCCCCCGCCTGGGCGCCCGCCGCGATGTACCGGTTGCACCTCGACGAGACCCGTGACGACGCGCGGCGAACGGCACCCTGAGCCCTCGCCCCGATACTCCATGTGGCCGATGACGGCCCGGAAGTCACCCCGCTCTGACGCACCGTGACCGCGTGACCGCTCGTCGTGAGATCCGACCGTTCGTCAGCCGTTCGTCGCGCCGCCCGGCGACGTGTCGTGCGCCACTTTCGCCCGGGGCGGCACCCGGTTTTCCTGTGCTCCGGCTCTACGAGGAGTCGGAAGGAGACACCGCCATGAGTACGACCGAGTCGTCGCCGCCTGAGGACGTACGCGACTGGACAACGGTGCAGTCGTCGCCGGAGTTCCAGGACCTCCGACGCAGGCTGCGCACCTTCGTCTTCCCACTGACGGGCCTGTTCCTGGCCTGGTACCTGCTCTACGTGCTGCTGGCCAGCTACGCCGCGCCGTTCATGTCGATCAAGCTTTTCGGCAACATCAACGTGGGCCTCGTCTTCGGGCTGCTCCAGTTCGTGTCGACGTTCGCGATCACCGCCTGGTACGTGCGGTTCGCGGCCAAGCGGTACGACCCGCTGGCCGAGAAGCTGCGTGGCGAGCTGGAGGGCGTCGACATCGTGAAGGGTGACAAGGCATGAGGGTCCTCGCGCAGGGGGTGGCGGGCAGCGAGCCGCTGCTCAACATCGGGATCTTCGCGATCTTCGTCGTGATCACGCTGGTGATCGTGGTGCGGGTGAGCCGCAAGGCCCGCTCGGGCGCGTCGGACTTCTACACCGCGGGCAGCGCGTTCACCGGACCGCAGAACGGCATCGCGATCTCCGGCGACTACCTGTCGGCCGCGTCGTTCCTCGGCATCGCGGGCGCGATCGCGCTGAACGGCTACGACGGCTTCCTGTACTCCGTCGGCTTCCTCGTCGCGTGGCTCGTCGCGCTGCTGCTGGTGGCGGAGCTGCTGCGCAACACCGGCAAGTTCACGATGGGCGACGTGCTGGCGTTCCGGATGCGGCAGCGACCCGTCCGCGCCGCAGCCGCGACCTCGACGCTGGTGGTGTCGTTCTTCTACCTGCTGGCCCAGATGGCGGGCGCGGGCGGCCTGATCGCGTTGCTGCTCAACGTCACCGACAAGACGACGCAGGCGTTCGTGATCGCGATCGTCGGCGTCCTGATGATCGCCTACGTGCTCATCGGCGGCATGCGCGGCACGACGTGGGTGCAGATCATCAAGGCGGCACTGCTGATCATCGGCGCCGGCGTCATGACGCTGTGGGTGCTGGGGCTGCACGGGTTCAACCTGTCGGCGCTGCTCGGTGACGCCGTGAGCAAGGCGGGCGACGCCGGTGCGGCGCTGCTCAACCCGGGCAAGCAGTACGGCAAGACCGGCACGTCGAAGCTGGACTTCATCTCGCTGGGGCTGGCGCTCGTGCTCGGCACGGCCGGCCTGCCGCACATCCTGATGCGCTTCTACACGGTGCCGACGGCCAAGGAGGCCCGCCGTTCCGTGGTGTGGGCGATCTGGCTGATCGGGCTGTTCTACCTGTTCACGCTCGTGCTCGGCTACGGCGCCGGCGCGCTGGTGGGCCCGACGGCGATCGCGAAGGCACCCGGTGGCGCCAACTCGGCGGCGCCGCTGCTCGCCTACGCGCTCGGTGGCACCGTGCTGCTGGGCATCATCGCCGCGGTCGCCTTCGCGACGATCCTCGCGGTGGTGGCCGGGTTGACGATCACGGCGTCGGCGTCGTTCGCCCACGACATCTACGCCAACGTGATCAAGAAGGGCAAGGTCAGCGGCAAGGACGAGGAGGTCAAGGTCGCCCGGATCACCGCCGTGGTGATCGGCATCGTGGCGATCTTCGGCGGGGTGCTGGCCAACGGCCAGAACGTCGCGTTCCTCGTGGCGCTGGCGTTCGCGGTGGCGGCGTCGGCGAACCTGCCGACCATCCTGTACTCGCTGTTCTGGAAGCGGTTCAACACCTCCGGCGCGCTGTGGAGCATCTACGGCGGCCTCGTGATCACGATCGTGCTGATCATCTTCTCGCCGGTGGTGTCGGGCAAGGCCGTGGACGCGACGACGGGCAAGAGCCCGTCGATGCTGCAGGGCGTGGACTTCCACTGGTTCCCGCTCGACAACCCCGGCCTCGTCTCGATCCCGCTCTCGTTCCTGCTCGGCTACCTGGGCACGGTGCTGAGCAAGGAGAAGGCGGACGCGAACAAGTACGCGGAGATGGAGGTGCGGGCGCTCACCGGCGTCGGCTCCGAGGGAGCCGTCGAGCACTGATCGGGCTCCACGGTCTCTCCAGCGGGGTGACATCACTGACGATCGGCGTCAGCGATGTCACCCCGCTGGACGTTTCCCGGGCCGACGCCCGCACCCGCAGGTTGGTCTCCCGCATCGCGACGGCGCAGGGCGGGTCGCTCGCACACACCGGGGCGTGCCCGCACACACCGTGGGAGGTGTGTGCGGGCGCACTTCGGTGTGTGCGAGCGGTCAGGTGGTTGTAATGTCGTAACGGTTATAGGCGTACAACTATCGGGGGATCGGGTGCCGGAACTCTCCAGGCGACGCAAGCAACTGGTGCTCGCCATCTGCTGCATGAGCCTGTTCATCGTCGGCCTCGACAGCACGATCGTGAACCTCGCCCTGCCCTCGATCCGCACCGAGTTCGGCGCCTCGGTGTCGCAGCTGCAGTGGACCATCGATGCCTACACGCTCGTGCTGGCCAGCCTGCTGATGCTGGCGGGCTCCACCGGCGACCGCATCGGGCGGCGACGGACGTTCCAGACCGGGCTGGTCCTGTTCACGATGGGGTCGCTGCTGTGCAGCGTCGCCCCGAACGTCGGGCTGCTCGTGGTGTTCCGCATGGTGCAGGCCGTCGGCGGGTCGATGCTGAACCCGGTGGCCATGTCGATCATCACCAACACGTTCACCGATCCGCGCGACCGGGCCAAGGCGATCGGCGTCTGGGGCGGCGTCATCGGGCTGAGCATGGCCTTGGGTCCGCTGGTCGGCGGTGCGCTGGTCGACTCCGTCGGCTGGCGGTCGATCTTCTGGATCAACGTGCCGTTCGGGGTGGCCGCCGTCGTGCTCGCCGCGCTGTTCGTGCCCGAGTCGCGCGCGCCGCGGGCCCGCCGGCTCGACCCCGTCGGGCAGCTGCTCGTGATCGTGCTGCTCGCCAGCGTGACGTTCGGCATCATCGAGGGTGCCGAGGCCGGCTGGGGCTCCCCGCTCATCGTCGGCAGCTTCGTGCTGGCCGCCGCCGCGCTCGTGGGTCTCGTGCGCTACGAGCCGCGGCGCACCGACCCGCTGCTGGACCTGAGGTTCTTCCGCAGCATCCCGTTCGCCGGAGCCACGGTGATGGCGGTGGCCGGCTTCGCGGCCATGGGTGGTTTCATGTTCCTCACCGCGCTCTACCTCCAGGACGTCCGGGGCTTCTCGGCGCTGCACGCCGGGCTGCTGACGCTGCCGATGGCGGGGATGACGGCGGTGCTCGCCCCGATCGCGGGGCGCATCGTGGCGGCACGGGGCGCCCGCCTGCCGCTGGTGGTGGCAGGCGTGTTCCTCATCGCGAGCGCGCTCGTGCTCACCACGTTGCGGGTGGACACCCCGATCGGCGTGATCATCGCCGCGTTCGCGATGTTCGGCGTCGGGTTCGGTCTGCTCAACGCGCCCATCACCAACGCCGCGGTGTCGGGGATGCCGCGGGCGCAGGCCGGGGTGGCGGCTGCGGTCGCCTCCACCAGCCGGCAGGTGGGAGGCGCGCTGGGCGTCGCGGTACTGGGCGCGGTGGTGACAGGCGCAGTGGTGACGGGCGGTGCGACGGGCGCGCTCGGCGTCGGGTTCACCGAGGCCAGCCACGTCGGGTGGTGGATCATGGCGGGCTGCGGTGTGGTGGTGCTCGCGGTCGGGTTCGTCTCGACCGGAGCGTGGGCGCGGCGGACGGCCGACACCGCGGCCGAGCTCTTCGAGGCCGAGGCGCCCCGCCCGGTGGCGGCCGCGCGATGACCGACGGTGCCGCGGCGCGGGCCTGGCTCGGCATGCGCACGCTGGTGTTCGAGCGCTACGACCGGCGCCACCAGGTGTGCGCAGCGCTGGGCATGAGCTTCATCAAGGTCAAGGCACTGCGTCGGGTGGCGCACGCCCCGTTGACGATGCGGGAGCTGACCGAGCAGCTGGCCACCGACAAGCCCTACACCACGCTGGTGGTGGACGACCTGGAGCGGCGCGGGCTCGTGGTGCGCAGCGTGCACCCCGACGACCGGCGCAGCAAGATCGTCACCGTGACGCCGGCCGGTGCCGTCGAGGCCGCGCGCGCCGATGCGATCCTCGAGGCGCCGCCTGCGGCGCTGTCCGCGTTGCCGGCGGCAGACCTGGCGGCGCTGGACCGGATCATCGCGGTGCTGGCGGCGGGCTCAGCTGCGCCCCCAGACGGTGGCGAGGCCGAGGTTGACGACCACGAGCACGCCCAACACGATGGCCGCGGTGGGGTGACCGGCGGCCGCTAGCGCCGCCACCGCCAGGCCGAACACCACGATCTTGGCGATGAGCAGCCAGGGCATCGCGAGGCGGTGGGTCGAGGTGGGTGCGAGCGCGTACGCCCAGACGGCGATCATCAGCGCGGGCGCGGCGATCCCGAGGACGATGCGCAGCACCAGGGTGGGCCCGACCGTGGCGCCCCACACCGCGAGCGTGGCCAGCGCGGCCAGCTCGAGCAGGAAGGCGAGCACATCGTTGGCCTGCTTCAGTGCGTTCATGTCGTGCTGGTCAACGGGCGTAGCGCTCCTTCAGCTTCCGTTTGAAGAGCTTGCCGCTGTCCTCCCGCGGCAGGTTCGCGTCGAACTCGACGATACGGGGCACCTTGTAGCTCGCCAGGTTCTCCCGGATGTGGGTGCGCACGTCGTCGGGTGTGAGCCCCGCCGCCGGGTCGACGTCGACGTGCGCGGCCAGCGACTCCCCGAACTCGGCGTCGGGGATGCCGAACACCGCGGCGTCGCGGACGCCGGGCAGGCTCAGCAGGCACGCCTCGATCTCGGCCGGGTAGATGTTGACGCCGCCGGAGATCACCATGTCGGATGCGCGGTCGCTGAGGTACAGGTAGCCGTCGGCGTCGAGGTGCCCGACGTCGCCGACGGTGATGAACCCGCCTGCGCGCTCGACCGCGGCGCGCTTGGCCGGGTCGCCGCGGTAGGTGAAGTTCGGCCAGAACGACGGCGGCCGGGCGTAGACGTGGCCGGTGGTGCCGGCGGGCAGCACGGCGCCATCGTCGTCGTAGATCCGGATCTCGGCGTCGGCGACGGCCGTGCCGACCGTGCCGGGGTGGTCGAGCCACTGCTGCGCGTCACACGCCACGACGGCGCCGCTCTCCGTGCCGCCGTAGTACTCCCGCACGATCGGGCCGAACCAGTCGATGATCGCGTGCTTGACGTCGACCGGGCACGGCGCCGCGGCGTGGACGATCGCCCGCAGCGACGACAGGTCGTAGCGGCCGCGCACCTCGGGCGGCAGCCGCAGCAGCCGGACGAACATGGTCGGCACCATCTGCGTCGAGTTGATCCGCTGCTCCTCGACGAGCCGCAGGAACTCCTCTGGATCGAACCGAGCCATGATCGTCAGGTCCAGCCCGGCGGCCGCTGCGACGGCGGAGTGGGTGTTGGGTGCGGTGTGGTAGAGCGGCGCGGGCAGCAGTACCCGGTGGTCGGCCTCGATCCCGAAGATCTGGAACAGGCCCCGACCGCCTGCCGCGGTCTGCTCCGGCGTGGACAGCTCGCGCTCCACCCCCTTGGGGGTGCCGGTGGTGCCCGAGGTGTAGATCATCGCCGCCGGCCTGGCCGCAGGGTCGCCCTCCCACGGCGGGTGCTCGCCGACCAGCCGCTCGAGGTCGGGGTGGCGCCCCGAGAGCGCGACCGGCCCCGACAGCCCGTACCCGGCGACGAGCCCGTCCGGCACGGCCACCTCGATCACCGGAACCGACGGCGCCACGTCCGGTCCGGCCAGCGCGTCCTCGACCACCGACAGCAGGTGCGAGTGCGCGAGCACCAGCGTGGCCGCGCTGTCGGTGAGCAGGTGGCGCAGCTCGGCGCCCTTCCAGTGCCAGTTCACCGGTACCGGGACGACGCCGAGCAGCCCGGCCGCGATCGTCGCCTCGACGAACGTGACGTCGTTGCGCAGCACCAGCGCCACCCGGTCACCGGGCTGGACGCCCAGCTCCGCCATCGCCGAGGCCAGCCGCGCGGCGCGCTCCCGTACCACCGGGTAGGACCGCTCGACGGGTCCGCACCGGACGCCGGCCTCAGCCACGCTCGGCGCCCACGACGGAGACGAACGAGACGCACTCACCCGGTGCGCCGCCCAGGTTGTGGGTGAGCCCGTAGCGCTTGCCGCGCTCGGCGATGCGGCGCCCCGCGGGAGCCTCACCGCGCAGCTGCAGCCAGCACTCGAACAGCATCCGCAGTCCGGACGCGCCGATCGGGTGGCCGAAGCTCTTGAGCCCGCCGTCGGGGTTGACGGGCAGCGCGCCGTCGAGCGCGAAGCGGCCGTCCATCGTGTCGCGGCAGGCCGTGCCGCGCGCGGAGAACCCGAGGTCCTCCATGAGCACCAGCTCGGTGGGGGTGAAGCAGTCGTGCACCTCGGCCATCATCAGCTCGTCGGCGGGGGAGGTGATGCCGGCCTGCGCGTACGCGTCGCGCGAGGAGCGCACCACCTCCTCGAAGGTGGTGTAGTCGTAGTGCGGGTCGATCGGGCCGCTGCCGGGGCCGGCGGCGAACGCCAGCGCCTTCACGTACAGCGGGTCGTCGGTGTAGTGGTGGGCGTCCTCGGCGCGGACGATGATCGCGGCCGCGGCGCCGTCGCTGACCCCGGAGCAGTCGAAGATGCCCAGGTCACCGGCCACCGGCGTGGCGTTGGCGATCCTCTCCTCCGGCACCTCGGCCTGGAACTGGGCGCGCTCGTTGCGGGCCCCGTTGAAGTGGTTCTTGTAGGCCACGCGCGTCATGGCCCTCTTGACGTCGGCCCGCGCGACGTCGTACTTCGCCGCGTAGGCGGGGGCGAGCATCGAGAACCGGGCGGGCGCGCTGAGCGTGCCGCCGGTGCCGTCGGACGGCGGTGCGGCACCGACGAGTCCCGAGTACCCGGAGTCCTTCAGCTTCTCGACACCGATGGCCATCGCCACGTCGTAGGCACCCGACGCCACGGCGTAGCAGGCGTTGCGGAAGGCCTCCGAGCCCGTGGCGCAGAAGTTCTCGACACGCGTGACCGGCTTGTAGTCGAGCTTGAGCGCCGAGGACAGGAGCATCCCCGACGAGCCGGAGCCCAGCGTGCCGAGCCAGTACGCGTCGACGTCGTCCTTGGCGACACCCGCCGAGGCGTAGGCGGCCGATGCCGCCTCCACGAGCATGTCGGCGGTGGAGAGCTCCCAGCGCTCGCCGAACCGGGTGCACCCCATCCCGACGATCGCGACGCGGTCCTTGATGCCGTGTGAACTCATCGTTCTCCCTCGCTGCTCGCCGGGCGGGCCTTCCAGAAGTAGTTGTGGACGCCGTCGGCGCTGGAGATCCGGCGGAAGGTCATCTCGACGCGGCTGCCGACAGCGGGCTCGACCGCGCCGAGGTCGGTGAGCTCGCAGGAGTAGCGCCCGCCCCCGTCGAAGTCGATGACGGCGGCCACCACCGGCGGTGCCAGGGAGAACGCCAGGTGATCGACGGTGTAGGTGGCCACTGTGCCCAGCGCGTCGGCCAGCGGCTGCGCGACCATCCGATCGGTGGCGCCGCAGCGCAGGCAGACCCGTTGCGGCGGGAGGTGGCGCGTGTCGCACTCGGTGCAGCGGCTGCCCACGAACGCGAACTTCCAGTCGGCCCGGCGCAGCGACGGCGGGGCCGCGGCCCGATCGGGTGCGGGCCGGCGCGGCTGCTGGCGGGTGAGCAGCCCGCGCCAGCTCAGGAAGTCGACGTAGGAGACGTCGCCGGTGCCGCGCGCGATCTGCGCAGCGAGCGTGTCGGGGACCCGGACGTTCTCGGTGGCCCGGAACAGCAGCGTGTCGGCGCCGTCGGCGAGGACGGTCAGCGCCAGCACCTGGCCGGGCTCGGCGGCGTCGAGCAGCGCGGCGAGCGCGATGCCGGCGTGCGCGGTGCCGGTGTAGCCGATGACGCCGCTGACGTCCGGCAGCACCGCCTCGGTGGCCACGCCGCTGCGAGCGAGGAACCCCTTCGCGGCGCGCGGCGCGAGACCGGTGATGGCGATCCGGCCGATGTCGCCGGCGGCGAGGCCGGTGGACTTCAGCGCACCCTCGAGCGAGAGTGCGGCCAGCCGGGTGTACTCCCGTTCACCGAAACGCTCCTCCCACGAGCTCGACCACGGCTCGCCGGGGGAGCGCCAGCGGTCGAGGAACTCCGCGCTGGCCGCGCCGGATCCGAGGAACTCCGCGCGCAGCGCGCCGGGCTCGGCCGATCCGACGACGAGCGCTGCCGCCGCGTCGCCGCTGCCGATCTCGTCGGCGCCGCTGCCCGCCCCGGTGCGCACGTCCGCGAGCGCGACGAGCGTGCGCCCGGGCCGGTAGAGGCCCGCGAGCAGCGCGGCGACCCCGGATCGCACGGCCCCACCGACGTCGGCGGCGTGCACGTCCGGTGGCAGCAGCAGCGCCGCGTGCACCGCGGTGGCGTTGGTCTTGTCGACATAGGCCGGGGTGCTGGTGGCCAGCAGCACGGCCCCGATCGCCGGGTCGGCCCCGGTGGCCCGCACGGCCCGGCGCGCCGCCTCCACGGCCATGGTGGTGGTGTCCTCGTCAGGTCCGGCGACCGCGCGACTGCCCCGGCCCGCCGGGCGCCCGTAGGCCGCGTCGACCGTGGCGCGCCGGAGCCGCCAGTACGGGATGTGGACGCCGCTCGCGATGATGCCGACCCGGGTGGGGCCGTCGCTGTGGACTTCAGTGGCCACTGCCGATGTCATGCCGCCTCCGGCTCGCTCGGGTGTCTCGAAGGTACGTACGCGTTAACTCGAGGGCAATGCCGCGCCGGGTGCCAGTACCGCCGTGGCCACGCTGGTGAGCTCGGTGTCCAGGTGGGGACGCCGCGCGAGGCCGTTGCTGGTGATCACCTCGTTGACGAGTGCGAACGCGGCGCGGGTGCGCAGCGTCGCCTCGTCCGGCGGCATCCGGGGGTGTGCCGCCAGCAGCACGTGGCGCAGCTCGGCGACGTAGGAGCGCTGGTTGCGGCGGCGGCGCTCCTGGTGCTCCGCGGCGAGGAAGGCGACCTCGGTGGTGTTGATGACGATCAGGTCGCGGTGCTCGATCGCGATGCGGACGTAGCCGCCGATGATCTGTTCGACGGCCGCGGCGGCGTCGTGCGCCCCCGCGAGCGCGGCGGCGATGCCGGCGGCGATCTGCTCCGATGCGCGCAGCGACATCGCCGCCAGCAGCTCGTCCTTGCTCGCGAAGTGCCGGTTGACCGCCGACGCCGTGATGCCGACCTCGGTGCCGATGTCGCGCAGGCTGACGGCGGCGTAGCCGCGCCGGCGGAACAGCTCGGAGGCCGCGGCCAGCACCGCCTCGCGGCGCGACGCGTGCTGCAGGCGCACGCGAGGCGGCTCCGGGTCGGGCGTCGCCGCGGCCGCCGACGGCGGCAGCACGGTGTGCAGGACCGCCTCGACGAGCCGCTCGGCGAGCTCGGCGCGCGGTGTGGTCGGGGTCGGCGGGCTGAAGGCGGCGCCGATGACCACGCCACCGCACGCCTGCAGGAGCAGGGGAGCGGTGGGGAACCCGCCCGTAGCAGCGGCCGGCAGGAACGTCTCCCACGACCGGGTCAGCTCGGCCCGGCAGGCCGCCACCCGAGCCCGTGCGGCGGGTTCGAGGTGGCGGGTCTGGCGCAGGGCGACGACCAGCGCGTCCGGGTCGTGCAGGCCCGCGGTGATGGTCGCCTGCAGCAGGGGGCCGCGGCGTGCGGAGCTGCGGAGCGGCTCCCCGAGCAGCTCGCGCTGCTGGTCGACCTGGTCGAGCCAGCCGTTGACGATGGCGGCCAGCACGGCCTGCTTCCCGGTGAAGTGGCGGTAGACGCCGGGGCCGGTGATGCCGACGGCCGCGCCGATGTCGTCGATGCCGACACCGGCGAAGCCGCGCCTGCGGAACAGTCGGGCCGCGGCGGCGACGATGTCGGCGCGACGGGCGTCGCTGCGCTCGGCTCGGGACAGGGTCACGCCACTCCTCGCTGAGTTAACGGCTGTTGACGCTATCAGAGGCCCTGGCTAACGTCGTTGTCGTTGTGCGACTGGTGGATTTCACACAGGAGTGAACGCATGCCCACACTGCACGGGAGAACGGCGATCATCACCGGTGCCGGTCGGGGCCTGGGCCGGGCCCACGCCCTGCTGTTCGCCGAGCTGGGGGCCGCCGTGGTCGTCAACGACAACGGGGCCGGGCCCGACGGGCGCGGTGACGACGGCAGCAACCCGGCTCACGAGGTGGTCGCGCAGATCACCGCGGCGGGTGGCCGAGCGGTGGCCCACATCGGGAGCGTGTCGGACTGGAACACCGCGGGCGACATGGTGCAGCTCGCGCTCGACGAGTTCGGCGGCCTGGACGTGCTGGTCAACAACGCCGGCATCCTGCGTGACCGCACGGTGGTCAACATGACCGAGCAGGACTGGGACGGTGTGGTCGACGTCCACCTGAAGGGCCACTTCTGCCCGCTGCGCCACGCCGCGAACCACTGGCGGGCCGAGACGAAGGCGGGCCGTGCCGTGCACGCGTCGGTGATCAACACATCGTCCGGTTCGGGGCTGCGCGGCAATCCCGGTCAGCTCAACTACGCCGCGGCGAAGGCGGGGATCGCGGCGATGACGATCGTGGCGGCGCAGGAGCTTCACCGCTACGGCGTGCGGGTCAACGCGATCGCGCCGATCGCGCGCACGCGGCTGACCGAGCAGACGCCGGGGATCGGCGAGCTGATCAAGCAGGTGGGCGAGGGGTTCGACGTGTGGGCGCCGGAGAACGTCTCGCCGCTGGTGGCGTGGCTGGCCACCGCGGAGTGCCACGCGTCGGGGCAGGTGTTCGGCGTCGGTGGTGGCCGCGTCGGGCTCGAGCAGGGCTGGACCGAGACCGAGGTGTTCGAGCGCGGCGAGCGCTGGACGGTCGACGAGCTGCACGAGGCGCTGGCCGGGGTGCCGTCGGCGCCGCGGTCGTTCACGTCGTCGCTCACGAAGTTCGACGGCTGAGTCGAGTAGTTTCTGGGTTCGTGAGCGATGCTATGCAAGCCGGATCCGTGACGATCACCGGACATGGCGGAGACGAGATCGAGGCGTACCTGGCCACCCCGC
Organism: Pseudonocardia sp. GCM10023141; assembly: GCF_042653605.1. Lineage (NCBI taxonomy): Bacteria > Bacillati > Actinomycetota > Actinomycetes > Pseudonocardiales > Pseudonocardiaceae > Pseudonocardia > Pseudonocardia sp. GCM10023141. Next base: position 86,900 of record NZ_JBHSIR010000022.1, on the reverse strand, counting down.
TCGACGGCGGGCCGCGCGGCAGCGTCGTGGTGATCCACCACATGCCGGGTTACGACGCCTCGACGAAGGAGATCGTGCGGCGCTTCGCCGTCGAGGGGTACGCGGCGTTGTGCCCGAACCTCTACCACCGGGAGGCGCCGGGCGCGGCGCCCGACGATGCCGCGGCCGCCGTCCGGGCGCTGGGCGGTGTGCCCGATGAGCGGCTCGTGGGCGACGTCGGCGGTGCGGCCGCGCACCTGCGCGGGCTGGACGGCTCGAACGGCAAGGTCGGCACCATCGGCTACTGCTCGGGCGGGCGGCACTCGTTCCTCGCCGCCTGCTCGCTCGAGCTGCAGGCCGCGGTCGACTGCTACGGCGCGTTCGTCGTCAACGACCCGCCGCCCAACATTCCCAAGGCGATGCAGCCGCTGTTGCACCTCGCCCCGGAGCTGTCCTGCCCGCTGCTGGGGCTCTTCGGTGCCGACGACAAGTTCCCGGCCCCGGACGAGACCGCGAAGCTCGCCGCGGAGCTGGAACGCCTGGGCAAACCGCACGAGTTCCACACCTACGACGGCGCGGGCCACTCGTTCTTCTCCGTGGACCGCCCGTCCTACCGGCCGGAGGCCGCCGTCGACGGCTGGCAGCAGATCCTCTCCTTCTACGGCACCCACCTGGCGAGCTGAGGCGTCCCATGTGCACCTACCTGACCGAGAAGATCACCGTCGACGGCAGCGGCAAGGGCGCCACCGGCTGGTTCGCCGGTACCGAGGCCATCGTCTACGTCGACCATCCCGTGCACGCGCAGTACGGGCACACCGTCAACATCGACGTCCTCAACCCGACGCTGGGCCCGTCGGCGCGGGTGGCGCTGGAGCTGACGGAGGAGACGGCGCGGGCACTGGCCGCCGCGATCGAGCGGGCGCTGGCGTCGGCGCCCGCCGGGATCGCGTCGGTCGACCAGTAGTGGAGCCGCCCGTCCACGTTCCCGCGCATGAGCTCGAAGCGCGCGTGCAGGCGATCTTCGTCGCGGCCGGGTGCGCCGCCGACGAGGCCGGCCGGATCGCGCGCGAGCTCGTCGGCGCCAACCTCGCGGGCCACGACAGCCACGGCGTCGTCCGCGTCCCGCTGTACGTGTCGCTGCTGCGCGCTGGGCACGTGCTGCCCGGCGTCACCGCCGAGGTCGTCACCGACGGTGGTGCGTTCGCCGTGATCGACGGGGGGTTCGGCTTCGGGCAGACCGTGGCGCCCCAGGCCGTGGCGTTCGGCGTCGAGCGGGCGTCGCGCGACGGCATCTGCATCGTCGCGCTGCGCAATGCCGGCCACATCGGCAGGGTGGGCGCCTACGCGGAGACGGCGCTGGCCGCCGGCCTGATCTCGATCCACTTCGTCAACGTCGCGGGTTCGGTGCTGGTGGCGCCGTTCGGCGGTGTGGAGCGACGGTTCTCGACGGCACCGATCGCGATCGGGGTGCCGCTGCCGGAGCGGCCGCTGGTGCTGGACTTCGCGACGTCGCTGGTGGCGGAGGGCAAGGTCCAGATGGCGTCCTACGGCGGCAAGGCGCTGCCGTCGGACGCGCTCGTGGCGCCGGACGGCAGCGCGTCCGACGATCCGCGCACGCTCTACGGCGACTACGCCCCCGGCGACGTGCGGCTGGCCGGCAACGGCCTGGGTGCGCTGCGCGCGTTCGGCGGGCACAAGGGCTCGGGCCTGGCGCTGATGTGCGAGCTGCTGGCCGGCGCGTTCACCGGCGGCGGCACGTCCGGCGGGCCCGAGAGCGGGGCCCGCGGGCGGATCACCAACGGGATGCTCTCGATCTACCTCTCGCCGCGGCACTTCGGCACCCAGGAGGAGTTCGAGCGGACCGGTCGGGAGTACGCGGACTGGGTGGCGTCCTCACGACCGGCCGTCGACGGCGTCGACGTGCTGTTGCCGGGTGAGCCGGAGGCGCGCACGCGGGCGGAGCGGCTGGCCGGGGGCGTGCCGCTGCCCCCGGCGCAGTTGGCGGCGATCGAGCAGGTGGCCGCGGAGGTGGGGGCCGGGTAGCGAACTCAGTCCAGCGGCTTGTAGGTGCCCGCCGCCAGCAGCTCCTGCACCCGGAACTTCTGGATCTTGCCCGACCCCGTGAACGGGAGCTCGGTGGCCACGAACCACAACGACGGGGTCTTGGCGGGGGCGAGCTCGCTGCGGCACAGCGCGCGCAGCTTCTCGACCGTGGGCGGCGCGTCGGGGTCGCGGGGCCGGATCACCGCGGCCACGACCTCGCCCCAGGTCGGGTCCGGCACCCCGACCACGGCGATCTCGGCAACGTCGGAATCGGTGAACAGCACCTGCTCGATCTCGGCGGGGAACATGTTCTCCCCACCGCGGATGATCATGTCCTTGAGCCGGCCGGTGATGCGCAGGTAGCCGCGCTCGTCGAGCGTGCCGAGGTCGCCGGTGTGCACCCAGCCGTCGGCGTCGAGAGCGTCGGCGGTCTGCTCGGGCAGGTCGAAGTACTCGATCATCGACAGGTAGCCGCGCACACGGATCTCGCCCTGTTCCCCGATCGGCACCGGCGAGCCGTCGACGGGGTCGGCGATCTTCACCTCGGCGTTCCAGAGCGGGCGGCCGGTGGTGTCGGCGCGGTCGTCGGGCAGGTCCGACGGGCTGGTCTGCGTGATGATCGGGCTCAGCTCCGTCTGGCCGTAGACGGTGCTGAAGCCGCACCCGAACGCCGACTCGACCCGCCGCACCAGCTCGGGTGGCACGGCAGAGCCGCCGGACATGGCCATCCGGACGCTGGAGACATCGGTGGTCGCGAACGCCGGGTGGGCCAGCATGGCGATGAGCATGGTCGGCACGCCGAGTACCGCCGCCGGCCGGAACGTGCCGATCGCGTCGAGCACGAGCGCCGGGTCGAACAGCAGCGGCAGCAGCAGCGTCGCCCGCAGGTGGGCGCTGCCGAGCACGCCCATCGCGCAGCCCGCGGTGTGGAACAGCGGCATCGGGCTGATCCACGTGGAGCCGCGCTCCATCTCGGCCCGGATCCCGATGTAGTACGCGTTGGTGACGAGCCCGCGGTGCGCCAGCAGCGCGCCCTTGGGGAACCCGGTGGTGCCCGAGGTGTACTGGATCTGCGCCGGATCGCCGGCGGCGACGGCCGGGAGATCGCCGGTCAGCCCGCGCGCCTCGGCGGCGAGTGCCGGCCACTCGGCGAACCGGACGTGCTCGCGCACGGCCGTCAACCCGTCGAGCGCCTCGGTGGCGATCGCGTCCATGTCGGTGCCGCGGAACGCGCTCGCCGCGAACAGCCCGGAGGCGCGCGACTGCTCCAGCACGTAGCGCAGCTCGCCTGCCCGCAGCGCGGGGTTCGCGGTGACGATCACGAGCCCGGCCAGCGCCGCCCCGTACTGCAGCACGACCCACTCGGGCACGTTGGGCGCCCAGACGACGATCCGCTCGCCGGGCCGCAACCGCACCAGCAGCCAGCGCGCGCAGGCCTCGGCGTCGGCGAGCAGCTCGGCGTAGGTCCACGAGCGGTCGGTGCGCTCGGCGCCGGTCAGCGACCCCATCCCGGCCGGCACCAGCTCACGGATCGCCACGGTGTCGGGCGCATCGGCGGCAGCGCCCCGGAGCAGGTCACCCGCGGTCAGATCCAGCACCGGCTCGGACGTGTCGGCGGGGTGGTAGGACGTCTCGATGATCATGGCTGCGACCTCCGCTCGGGCAGCGGCCCGCCGCCGTCGGGGATCGTACGGCCGGAGTCCCGGTAGGCGACAGCGTCGTGGAAGCCGTCACGCTCGGCGAAGTCCTTGAACCAGCGACCCTCCGGTGAGTGCCGCGTGATGCCGTCGAACAGCGTGGCGAGCACCTGGGTGCCGGCCAGCCCCATGTTGTCGTAGGCTTGGTTGATCATGAGCTTCTGCATGACGAGCTGGTTGGTCGGCACCCCAGCCATGCGGTCGGCGAGTGCCTCGACGGCCGCGTCGAGCTCTGCAGCGGGCACGGCGTCGAGCGCCAACCCCCACGCGGCTGCCGTGGTGCCGTCGATGGTGTCGCCGGTCAGCAGCATCCGCTTGGCCCGCTGCGCACCCAGCCGGTAGACCCACATCGCCGTGGTCGGGCAGCCCCAGACCCGCGCGGGCGGGTACCCGATGCGGGCGTCGTCGGCCATGATCAGCACGTCGCAGGACAGCGCGATGTCGCTGCCACCCGCCACGGCGTGCCCGTGGACCTTCGCGATCGTCGGCTTCAGCGAGCGCCAGAGCGTGAAGAAGTCGTCGGTGTTGCGCTTCATCGCCCGGTAGTCCTTCACCGGATCCCAGACCGGCGGCTGGCTCCATGCGTTGCTCTCCTCGGCGAACTGCTTGAGGTCGTACCCCGCGCAGAAGGCCCGCCCGGCGCCCTGCAGCACGATCACGCGCACCGCGTCGTCGTCGTTGGCCCGCTCGACGGCAGCCCGGATCTCCGCGGGCATCACGTCATTGATCGCGTTGAGCCGCTCGGGCCGGTTGAGCGTCAGGTACGCCTTGCCGTCACGGGACTCGTAGGTGAGGGTCGTGAAGTCCATGACGGGATCATGGCGCAACGGCAAGGGCTGAAGGGCGCCTCGCCGGCCGGCGGTGGGGGAGGTTGGCTGCCCCACGGGTGGGCGCATGATCGGGCTGCGCCAGGTCGACGGGAGGGCACGACGGCCTCGGGAATGCGCGCTGCGTGCGCCACGGCATGCGGGCGCGTTCATTCAGGCGCTCATGGGTAGATCGATGCGATGCATCTGATTGCGGCGGGGGCCGCCCGGTATCCAGGGTGGTGGGTGGAAGAGTGGGAAACCATCAGTGATGGTGACTTCCCATTCTTCTTTGTGCATCACCATGTGATGATGCGTGCACAACAACACCAGGTTGCTGAGTGCGGTGATGCCGCCGCGGGCCCAATGCACGATGTGGTGTGAGGAGCACCATGGGGCTGCGGCTGTGCAGCCGGGGAAGGCGCAGCCGCTGTCGCGTTGGGCTAATGCGCGGCGCATCCAGCGGGGTACCACGCGTTGGGAGCGACCGATGTCGAGTGGTTCGCTGTTGCCGCCGAGGACGATGGGGATGATCTCGCCGTCGCAGGCCAGGCGGCGGGCGTCCTCGGCGGAGATCGGGCCGGTCATGGATCCGTCGCCGAAGTCGCGCAGGCCGGCACCGAGTCGGCTTTCGAGGTCTTCCAGGGTGATGGTGACGTTGACGTGCGGGCGTTCCCCACCATCGACAGGCAGCTGTCCGCAGGTCAGGGATCGGCGGGCGAGGTCGACCAGTGCGTCGGCGTCGCGTTCGGTCTTGGTCCGCGGATCCGGGGTGCCGTCCTCGGCCGGGCGGGGTGCGGCCAGGGGTGAGAGGGCAGTGTTGAGGTCGGCGGCGGATTCGTTGCTGAGCCAGCCGCGCAGGTCGAAGCCTTCGCCGTTCGCGGTGAAGGAGAGGTGGTCCTGCGCGGGTGGGGTGTCGCGGGGTGCGGCGCCGTCGGGGTCGAGGAACGCCAACCGCCGGCGCGCGAGGACACCCAGCTCGTAGGGGTTGAACACGCGGGCGTGCGCGGCGAGGTAGGACTCCAGCTCGACCCGGTGTGGTTCGAGGTCCGGCTTCAACCCGCCCAGCGTCCGTTGGATCACCGCGATGTGGTCAGCGGAGATCGCGCCCTCGGCGAGGGCCTTCGCAGTCTCCGGCAACGCCGCAGGCAACGCGTCACCGCTGGGGGAGCGTCCGGGCAGCACGTCCTTGGCGGCGGTGATCCGGCGCCGGGCCTCGGCTCTGGTGATGTTCTGGGTGCATTGCAGGAGTTCGTTGGTGGTGTTGTAGCCGTGCGCGCCGGCGAGTCCCCGCAGCTCGGCTTCGCGTACCAATTCGAACTCCGAGAGGCGCAGTAGATTCTTCTGCGTCTCTATTGTGGCGAGCCCGTGCAGGATCTCCTCATCGGAGGCTTGTCAGGCTGTTCTCATAGGCTTGATTCTATCCGAATGCGCGTTCGATCGCTAGCCCGGAAATTGCCATCGAGAACGTACTTGTGGTGATCAAATGGCCCTGTTGATCACATTAACTTCGTTCTCGACGAAGCCCTGCCGGCCCGGCCGGGAGACGCCGCCGTACATCTGTCGCATCGGTTGGAGTGCCGGCCATGATCGCCGGGTGCGGTACCTGAGGTGCACCGATGCAGCTCAGGTACCGCATTCGCTGATCATGCCCATCTGGCCGTGCAACGCGACCCCAACTCGCGGGTCATTCCGTCGCAACTCGCGGTGCGTTTGAGCGCAACTCGCGGCAAGCCGTGCGTCTGCGGCCCCGTGCCCTACCGGGCGGAGAGCCCGGGCGCGCGCTGCGCGCACACCGGGGGCCCCAACCCTCCTGGAGACCTGCCCCGCCGGCGAGCGGCCCGAATGCTCCCAGTGCAACCGGTCGGTCACCGCGCCTGCTCATCCCTCCGCCCCCAGCCCCTCCGCACCATGGATGCAGCGCCCCCCGACGAAGGTGCCCACCACCTCGATCGCCCCGATCCGATCCGGTGCCACCGCCGCGACATCGTCGGAGAGCAGCACGAAGTCCGCGAGCTTGCCCGGTGTGAGCGAGCCGCGCCGCGCCTCGTCGCCCGCGATCCACGCAGCGTCGACGGTGTAGGCGCGCAGCGCGGTGAGGGCGTCGACGCGTTCGTCGGGTCCGATCACCGCACCCGTCGCCGTCTGCCGCTGCACCATCGACTGCATGCCCAGCAGTGGCGCCCCGGCGGCGACCGGCCGGTCCGAGCTGCCCGGCACGCGCAGCCCCGCGCGCAGGAAGCTCGCGTGCCGGTAGAGCGAGCCGGCACGGGCGGGCCCCACCGCGGCCGCCATCGTGTCGCCGATCTCGTGGAGGAACCGCGCCTGGGGCACCGGCGTCACCCCGAGCGCCGCCATCCGGGCGATCTGCCCGGGAGAGGTGACGGCGGCGTGCTCGATGCGGTGTCGCCCGTCGGTCCGCAGGTGCGCGGCCTGCGCCGCGGCGAAGGCGTCGAGCGCCAGGTCGACGGCCCGGTCCCCGATCGCGTGCGCGGCCACCTGCCAGCCGGCCGCGTGCGCCTCGATGACCAGCGCGCGCATCGCGTCGGGGTCGTTCTGGAAGTAGCCGTGGGAGTGGCGGTCGCAGAACGGTTCGAGCATGGCCGCGGTGCGCGCGACGAGCGAGCCGTCCAGGAAGATCTTGACGGCGCCGATGCGGATCATGTCGTCGCCGAAACCGGTGCGCAGGCCCAGGTCCAGGCCCGTCGCGCCGGGATCGTCGGCGTGCCCGCCGAGCGCATGCAGGGTGTCGGCCACCGGCATGAGCTGCACCCGCACCGACAGGTCACCGCGGTCGCGGGCCAGCTGGTAGGCACCCAGCTCGCGCGGGGTCCGTCCCACCCAGCCGCCGCCGATGCCGCATTCGGTGACGTGGGTGAGACCCTCGGCGGCGTAGACCGCCGACGCGGCCCCGATCGCCGCGGCCACCTCGGCGGTGGCGAACGGCACCAGCAACCCGCTCGCCAGGTTCTGCGCCTGCTCCTCCAACGTTCCGGTGGGGTCGCCGTGCTCGTCCCGGACGACGACGCCACCGGTCGGCACGGCGGCTGACCCGTCGAGCACGCCGATCCGGTCCAGTACCGGGCTGTTCACGGTGGTGACGTGTCCGGAGCGGTGCTTGAGCAGCACCGGGCGCCCGCCCGCAGCGCGGTCCAACCCGAGGCGGTGCGGGTGGCCACCGATCGCCGTGTCGTCGTAGCCGGAGCCGATCACGAAGGCGTCCGGTGCGAGCGTGGTGGCGCGCTCGGCGACGCGGTCGTAGAGCCGCGCGAGCGTGGTCAGTCCGCGCAGGTCGACCTCGGCGAGCGACTGCCCGAACCACGCCATGTGGTTGTGCGCGTCGCCGAAGCCGGGCACCAGCGCCGCACCCTGCGCGTCGATCACGGAGCGCGCGTCCAGGTCCTCGTCGAGCGCGACGATCCGGCCGTGGTGCACGGCGAGGGTGTGCGCGACCGGGCGCTCGTCGTCCATGGTCCGGATCGCGGCGTTGCGGATGATCAGGTCGACGCGCATGGCACCTCCGTTCGCCAGCAGGGTCAGGAGCTGAGCCAGCCATAGGCGGTCTGCCGGGAGATGCCCAGCGCCCGTGCCATGGCGCTGGTCTCGAGGCCCTGCTCCTTGCCCGCGGCCAGCAGCTCCCGCTGCCGGGCCTGCAGCTCCGCGATGCCCGCGGCCACCTCCTCCATCTGGGCGATCAGCGCGGCCGCCTCCGGTCCGGCACCGGCGCGGGAGCGGCCGGCACCGGGGCGCGGGAAGCGGCGCACCGCCTCGGCGTCCCACAGCTTGGGGGAGCTCGTGCCGGGCAACGGCTCGGGCGCCTGCCCCCGCGAGACGTACCCGAGCCACGTCGGCGTCTTGACGCCCCAGGCGGCGGCGCACTCGGCGCTTGTCCAGGTCTCGGCCACCGGTCAGCCCGCCAGGAAGTCGCGCAGGCCCGCCGCGAACTCCGGTGACTCGAGCGCGGTCACGTGGTCACCGGGCACCACCTGGGCCCGCCCGTCGGGGATCGCGGCGGCCAGCTTCTCGATGTCGCGGGCGAACGGGTCGCGGTCCCCGCCGATCACGAGCGTCGGTGCGGTGATCGCGAGAAGGTCGACGAGATCCTGGTGGGCGGCCTCGGCCTGTGCGGCGAGCGCGAGGCGGTCGCCGCCCGTCCGGTCGGCGAACCGGCGGAACGTCCGCGCCGTCGGATCGGTGATCGTCGCCGGGTCGTCGGCCCGCAGCGCCTCGGCCAGCGCCAGCGGGGTCATGCTGCGCCGGTCGACGCCGCCGTGGAGCAGGACGCCCTCGCCGATCCCGCCGACGACGAGCCGGCGCACCCGCCGTTCGCGCGCGGCGGTGAGGACCGCGACGATCCCGCCCATCGAATACCCGGCCAGGTCGAACGGTCCGAAGTCGAGGTGGTCGGCGAGCGCGGAGACGTCGTCGGCCATCCGTTGCTCGCCGTAACACGACGGGTCGTGCGGCTTGTCCGACGCGCCGTGCCCGCGCGCGTCGATCGCGACGACGTGGCGGCCGGCGTTGACGAGCACGGCGACGATGCCGGGGTGCTCCCAGTTGCCCCGGCCGCTGGAGATGAAGCCGTGGTGCAGGACGACCGGCGGCAGCTCTCCGGGGGAGCCCCAGGTGTGGAAGGCGAGCGTCAACCCGTCGGGGGAGGTGAAGGTGGGCACGCTCGGAGGGTATTACGCGGGGCTCCGGCCGGAGGCCGCCATGAAGGATGAGAATCGGCGCTCTCGGGTGCGGTTGGGCAGTGCGTCCCGGCTTCAGGGCGCCCTCGCCGGGCCGGCAGATCAACAGGAGGGCACAACTGGGGTGATCAACGCCTACTGGTTCGGTGTTGACCATGAGCCTGTGGGCGTTGATCTTCGTGTCGGTGGTCGAGCGCGCACTGGCTCATGATCCAACCGGAACCGGTGGGCGTTGATCACTCACCCGGCGCGGCAGGCTCTCGCAACAGGCCCGGCGCGGGGGCGTCGGATGCGCTTCCCGGTAGGTCCCGCTGGTAGGCCGCGTTCGGATGGGGATTCTCCTGACAGCCACTGTGCCGCAACGAGGTTGCAGGAAAGTGGCTTTCCTGCAATCCGGTGCAGGGCGCTTCGGGGGTTTCCCCATGCCACCGTCTCCCGTACGCTGCGTCAGGTAGTCAAAGCTTTGATCAAACGAAGGGGTCGGGAATGCCAGCGAAGCCGTTCGCGTCGTCAGGGGACCTCGCCGAGAAGGAGCAGACCCTCGAGGTGCTGGCCGATGGCGTCTACGCGCTGACGGCGGAGGGTGACCCCAACATCGGCGCCATCGAGGGCGAGGACTTCCTCGTCTGCTTCGAGGCGCTGGCCACGCCGGTGGCGGCGCGGAAGTGGCTGGCCATGCTGCGCGAGCACACCGACAAGCCGGTGCGTTACCTCGTGCTGAGCCACTACCACGCCGTCCGCGTGCTGGGCGCCTCCGCGTTCGACGCCGAGGTGATCGTCGCGCACGAGAACACCCGCGCGCTGGTGGCCGAGCGGGGCAAGCAGGACTGGGCATCGGAGTTCGCTCGGATGCCGCGCCTGGCCGACGGCGCCGACTCCGTTCCCGGGCTGACGTGGCCGACGCTCACCTTCTCCGACCGGCTCACCATCGACCTCGGCGGCGACCGCGGCGACCTGGTCCTGCAGTACTGCGGGCGCGGCCACACCGAGGGCGACATCGTCGGCTGGCTGCCGCGGCACAAGATCCTCTTCGCCGGTGACCTGGTGGAGGCCGAGGCCGCGCTGTACACCGGCGACGCGTTCCACCGCGACTGGTCCTCCACCACGCTGGACCGCGTCCAGGCCATCGGCGCCGAGACGCTGATCGGTGGCCGTGGCGGTGTCAGCAAGGGTCGGGCCGCCGTGGATGCCGCGATCGCCCAGACCCGCCACTTCCTCGACACCATGATCCGCGAGGTCGGCGCCGCCCAGTCGCGCGGCGGCACGCTGAAGGACGCCTTCGAGGCCAGCCACGCCGCGCTGCACGAGCAGTACGGCCGCTGGCCGATCTTCGAGCACTGCCTGCCCTTCGACGTCTCCCGGCTGTGGGACGAGCTGGCAGGCGTCGAGCGTCCGGTGATCTGGACGGCCGAGCGCGACCAGGAGGTCTGGGCGCAGCTGCAGGGCTCATGAGCGACGCATCGGGGCAGCGCACGGACCCCGTGATCGTCATCGGCAACGGGCCGGTCGGGCAGACCGCCGCGCTGTTGCTGGCGCGCTGGGGGGTGGCCAGCATCGTGCTGGACCAGCGCCCGGCGCGTGACCTCGTCGGGTCCAAGGCCATCTGCCAGCACCGCGACGTGCTCGACGTCTGGGCCGCTGTGGGGGTGGGGGCACAGGTGGCGGCGGAGGGCCTCACCTGGACGACGGCGCGCACCTTCCACCGCGACGCCGAGCTGTTCAGCTACACCTTCGCCGACCAGGGCCGCTCCGCGTTCCCGCCGTTCGTCAACATCTCCCAGTCGCGCACCGAGGAGCTGCTCGATGCGGCGATCGCCGCCCAGCCGCTGATCGAGGTGCGGTGGGGGCGACGGGTCACCGGGATCGTCCAGGACGGCGACGGGGTCGACGTGCGGTGTGGCGACACGCTGCTGCGCGCGTCCCACGTCATCGCGTGCCCCGGTGCCGGTGCCTCCGAGCTGCGTACCCAGCTCGGCGTCAGCTTCGACGGCCACTCGTTCGACGACCGCTTCCTGATCTGCGACATCCGCGCCGACCTGCCCGGCTGGGCCACCGAGCGGCGCTTCTACTTCGACCCGGAGTGGAACCCCGGCCGGCAGGTGCTGATCCACCCGTGCCCCAACTCGCTCTTCCGCATCGACTGGCAGGTGCCCGCGGGCTTCGACCTCGACGCGGAGTCGAGCTCCGGCGCGCTGGACGCGCGGATCCGCGCCATCATCGGCGCCACCCCCTACGAGATCGCCTGGAAGTCGGTCTACCGGTTCCACTCGCGGCTCGTGGACCGCATGCGCGTGGGACGGGTGCTGCTGGCGGGCGACGCGGCGCACCTCGTGTCGCCGTTCGGCGCGCGCGGCCTCAACTCCGGTGTCGCCGACGCGGAGAACGCGGCCTGGAAGATCGCCTACGTGCGGCGCGGTTGGGCGCCCGAGCAGCTGCTGGAGAGCTACCACTGCGAGCGCCACGCCGCGGCCACGGAGAACATCGCGGTCACCACGGCCACGATGGACTTCCTGGTGCCACCCGATGCCGCGCGGGCGGAACGTCGCGTCGATGTGCTGGAGCGGGCGGCCGTTGATGCGGGCGCTCGCGCGCTCGTCGACTCGGGACGGCTCTCGGAGCCGTACTGGTACGTCGACTCCCCGCTCACGACCCCGGATGCGGCGCGGCCGTTCGCCGGGCGCCCGCCGCGGGGTGAGGTGCCGCCCGCCGGTCCCGGGGTCCTGGTGCCGGACGCGCCGGTGGTGGTCGCCGGACGGGTGACGCGTCTGCGCGAGCTCGCCCGCGACGGCATCCTGGTGCTGACCACGGACGCGCTGCCGATCCCACCAGGTTCCGGCCCCGTCCGGGTGCTGTGCCTGCCCGACATCGACCCGTCCGGCGAGCTCACCGTCGCGCTGGGCGCGAAACCTGGTGAGGTGTGGGTGATCCGCCCCGATGCGCACATCGCAGCGGTGCTGGACGGCCCGGATCCCGCACTGCTCGCGACGGTGATCCGCCGCACGACAGGAGGACTGTGATGGCCTACTACCGCAGCGTCGGCGCGATCCCGCCGAAGCGCCACACGCAGCACCGCAACGCGGACGGGGCGCTCTACTACGAGGAGCTGATGGGGGAGGAGGGCTTCTCCTCGGACTCGTCGCTGCTCTACCACGCGGGTGTGCCGTCGGCGATCGTCGACGCGACGCCGTGGGAGCTGCCCGACCAGTCCACCACCGAGAACCGGCCGCTGCTGCCGCGTCACCTCAAGCTGCACGACCTGTTCGGCGACAACGAGTGGAAGGCGGCCGACGTCGTCACCGGGCGGCGGCTCGTGCTGGGCAACGCCGATGTCCGCATCTCCTACGTCGTGGCGGGCGAGGCATCACCGCTCTATCGCAACGCCGTCGGCGACGAGTGCGTGTACGTCGAGTCCGGCACCGCCACCGTCGAGACGGTGTTCGGCTCGCTGGAGGCGCGCCAGGGCGACTACGTGCTGCTGCCCCGCGCCACCACCCACCGCTGGGTGCCGACGGGCTCGGAGCCGTTGCGCTGCTACGCGATCGAGGCCAACAGCCACATCGCACCGCCCAAGCGCTACCTCTCGCGCTACGGCCAGCTGCTGGAGCACGCGCCCTACTGCGAGCGCGACCTGCACGGGCCCGTCGGGCCGTTGACGGTGGCGGCGGGCGACGTCGAGGTGCTGGTGAAGCACCGCGGGAGCCGGGGCATCACCGGAACCCGCTACGTGGTGCCGACCCACCCGTTCGACGTGGTCGGCTGGGACGGCTGCCTGTACTCGTACACGTTCAACGTGGCGGACTTCGAGCCGATCACCGGGCGGGTGCACCAGCCACCGCCGGTGCACCAGGTGTTCGAGGGGCAGAACTTCGTGATCTGCAACTTCGTGCCGCGCAAGGTGGACTACCACCCGCTGTCGATCCCGGTGCCCTACTACCACTCCAATGTGGACTCCGACGAGATCATGTTCTACTGCGGCGGCAACTACGAGGCCCGCAAGGGTTCTGGGATCACGCAGGGCTCGATCAGCCTGCACCCGGGCGGGCACTCGCACGGCCCGCAACCCGCCGCCGTCGAGAAGTCGATCGGGGCGGAGTTCTTCGACGAGCTCGCCGTCATGGTCGACACGTTCCGCCCGATGGAGCTCGGTGAGGGCGCAGTCGCCAGTGAAGATCCCGCGTACGCCTGGACGTGGGCCGGAAGGGGACCCAGCGCGTGACCGGCTTCGGCATCGACAACCTGCCCTACGGGGTCTTCTCCCTTGGCGACAACACCTTCGGCGGTGATCGCCGCCGCATCGGGGTCGCTCACGGCGACGACGTGCTCGACGTCTCCGCGATGGCACAGGACACCCCGTTCGCGCCGCTGCTGGACGCGCCGGTGCTCAACCCGCTGCTCGCGGCCGGGCGCGCGACGTGGACCGCGGTGCGCGCCGCGGTGCGGCAGTGGGCCGACGACCCGGCCGCGGTCCGGTACCCGCGTGCCGACCTCACGCTGCACCTGCCGTTCGAGGTGGGCGACTACGTCGACTTCTACTCCAGCGAGCACCACGCCACGAACGTCGGAAAGATCTTCCGGCCGGACGGCAACGCGCTCACGCCCAACTGGAAGCACCTGCCCATCGGCTACCACGGGCGCAGCGGTTCCGTCGTGGTGTCGGGCACGCCGATCGTGCGCCCGCAGGGGCAGCGCAAGGGCCCGCAGGACCCGGCGCCCGTGTTCGGGCCGTCGGTGCGCCTGGACATCGAGGCGGAGGTCGGGTTCGTCGTCGGCGCGGGATCGGAGCTGGGCTCGACGATCGACGTGGCCGACTTCGCCGAGCACGTGTTCGGCGTGTTCCTGCTCAACGACTGGTCCTCGCGCGACCTGCAGGCCTGGGAGTACGTGCCGCTGGGCCCGTTCCTGGGCAAGTCGTTCGCCACGTCGATCTCGCCGTGGATCGTGCCGCTCGACGCGCTGCAGGCCGCCCGGGTGGCACCGCCGGCGCGCGACCCGGAGCCGCTGCCGTACCTGCGCGACGTCGAGGACTGGGGGCTGGACCTGGAGTTGGAGGTGCGGCTCAACGGGCACGTCGTCACGCGCCCGCCGTTCGCGTCGATGTACTGGACGGCCGCGCAGCAGCTCGCCCACATGACGGTGAACGGGGCGCCGACGCGGCCGGGTGACATCTTCGCCTCCGGCACCGTCAGCGGTCCGGAGCGCGATCAGTTCGGGTCGTTGCTGGAGCTGAGCTGGGGCGGCTCCCAGCCGATCACGTTGCCCGACGGCAGCGTCCGCACGTTCCTGGAGGACGGCGACGAGGTCACGATCTCGGCGACCGCGCCGGGGCCCGATGGCACCCGGATCGCGTTCGGCGAGGTGACGGGACGGATCGGGCCCGCGCGGTCGTCAGGGGCGTGACTCCCAGCGCATGTCGGCGCTGAGCTCGGCGAGCTTCTCGCTGTGCTTGCGGGTGTGGTGGCCGCAGAAGAGCAGCTCGCCCGCGGCGAGGACGACGCGGACCTTGGCCTGGGCGCCGCAACGGTCGCAGCGATCCATGGCGGTGAGGGGCATGGCGATCGGCGTGGTGATCATGACCTTCTCCTTCCGTACGGGCTGGCTGATGGGAGAAGTCTGCCGCCGCCGCGCCATCTGCGGACTCCCCGGCTCAGCACCATTGCCGCCGTGATCGGGCAGGCCCACCTCACCATCCGGCAAGGCCCGGAGGGCAGGATCGGGGCATGGCTGCAGAGTTCACCGCGACCGACCGCGAGTTCCTCACCCGCACCCGGGTCGGCTACCTGACCACGACACCCGCCCAGCCCTCGACGTTCCCCTCACCGCGGCCGGTGTGGTTCGAGCTCACCGACGCCGGCACCATCGAGCTGTTCTCCCTGGCGAGCTCACCGAAGGTGCGCAGCGTGGCCCGCGTGCCGCGGGCGTCGCTGGTGGCGGGCAACAACATGGGGGAACGGGAGTACTGGGTGGCCGTCGTCGGGAAGACGACGGTCGTCGCCGAGGGCGCGGTCGAGCTGGCGGCCCGGCTGGGGGCGCGGTACTGGGATCTCAGCGATCCCGAGCGCAAGGCCACGCTGCAGTCGATGCTGGACGGGGAGCTGGTGAAGATCGTGATCGAGCCGGAGACGGTGAAGCGGTACGGGTGAGGCGGCCCGGCTTCGTGCCGCCTCGCCGGCGGGGCAGGTCTCGGGGAGGACACGCAGGTCCCTGGTGCGCGCGCTCGGGTTCTCTTGCCCGGCAGGGCTCTCTGGAAGCCGGGCAAGGTGTTGCCTGTGGGGCCGGTCGGTGCAGGTCTGCGCGCGAGTCGGGACGGATGGACCCGCGAGTTGGGCTCGTGTGTGCGCGGGGCGGCTGATCTCGCCATTTCGACACGGTGATTTCGCGATTCCGGCACGGCGATGGTGCGCGATGGCGTGTCGGATCGGCGAAATCGGCCGCGGGCCGGATGCGGCCAGGTGGGGGCGCCTCAGCTTCTCCGCCGGTCAGGTCGGGCTGGGGTTTCGTATCCCGGCTTCGGCGCTGTCTCGTCGGCGGGAGAACACTCTGCAGCCTCGCCCGGTAGGGCACCGCGCAGAGCGGGTCAAGCGTTGCCGCGGGGCGCGTCGGTGTAGCTCAGCGCACGGGTCGGGACAGATGGACCCGCGAGCCAGGGGGCCGGCGAAGCAACTCTCAAGATCTTTTGCCAAACCCCGCCAGAAGGCCCGGAAGTGTCGGTGCTCGCACGTATGTTCGAGCCGTGAAGGATCCGGTTCGGCCCTGGGAACGGGCGGCAGCCCTGCCGCCCGGGCCGGAGCTGGCCGTGGTCCTCGCCGCGATGGTGTGGAGCGAGATCCCCAACGCCCACATCGGTGACGTGGTCGCCGCGCGGGCTCGGCAGCGGGCGCATGACGCCGCGGAGATGTTGATCGGGATGGTGCACCTCGCCCGCTCCACGCCGCTCGATGAGCTCGGCGACGCCGAGGTCGGGCGCGCCGGGACCTCGTATGCGTGGGGGTCATCGGAGATCGCCGCCCTGCTGACCTTGACCCCGACCGCCGCCGATCGGGAGCTCGGCTTGGCCGAACACCTCCACGATCACCTGCCAGTGGTGTTGGCGGCCTTTCGGGCTGGGCGGATCGACCGGAGCAAGGCGTGGATGTTCTGCGAGTACCTCGATCCCGCTGAGTTGTCGGCGGCGCAGATCGCTGTGGTGTGCGAGCGGTTGGTGCCGGGTGCGTCGGGCTGGACGACGCGGCAGCTGGCGAACCGGTTGTGGCGCGCGATCCTGGCCATCGACCCCGCCTATCAGCGGCGGAAGTGTCGGGGTGCGGTGGAGAAGCGGGGTGTGTCGTGTCATCTGGGCCGCGGCGCAAGGGGTGCCCGGGAACGCTCGGCCAGATCAGTGCCGATCTCTATTTGGGCATGCTCGACGGGCGGTTCCAAGGCCTCACCGAAGCGCAGATCATCGACGCCCTGATCGGCGACACCGAGTTGGTCCGTCAAGGGGTCGAGGTCCACGTCGGGCTGCCGACCTTGATGGGGCGTGATGAGTGGCCCGGGGAGATCGCCGGTGTCGGGCCGGTCTCCGCCGAGGTCGCTCGTGCTGCGGTGGCGCGGCAGTATCGGGGTGGGTCGTGGGAGATCGCGATCGTCGACGACAACGGGCACCTGCTCCACGGTGGGTACTTGCGTTCACGGCCGAAGGCCGGTGGTGGCCGGGCGCGCGGTGGGGTCGTGCAGATCCACCCGCCTGCCACCGCCACCGCCCCGACAAAGATCGCGGCTGGACACTCACCCAGCCGACACCGGGACGGTTCGTCTGGACCAGCCCGCTCGGCAGGACCTACACCACCCGCGGCGAACCCCTCCGCCACGACCTTCCCGAACCCCAACCCGCCGAACACGAGGAGTCCGCCGTCGCCCGCCACGTGGATCTACGGATCCTCTGGCAACCACCAGCGCCGCCACAGCGGCCACCACCGGCTCGGGCGAAGCAGGACACCGACACCGGGCCGCCACCCTTCTGAACCGGTTCCGCACCTGCGGGCTGGAGGATGGTCCGCGGCATTTGGGCGTGTCACGGGCAATGACAGCCTGCTGTCCCAGTCCTGGGAGTTCCCGGAGGGGCGCCCACGGCCCTGATCCGGCAGAGTCATCACCATGAACGCGATCGATCTTCTCGTCGACAGTGTCGGCAGGGTGCAGGAGAACGTCCACACCGTCGTGAACGGCCTGGGCCAGGAGCAGCTCGGCCACCGGCTCGATCCGGAGGCCAACTCCATCGCGTGGCTGGTGTGGCACCTCACGCGCGTGCAGGACGACCACGTCGCCGAGGTCGCGGGGCACGAGCAGGTGTGGACGGCGCAGGGGTGGGTGGAACGGTTCGCGCTCCCGTTCGGCCCGCGGGCCACCGGCTACGGGCAGGGCAGTGCCGAGATCGCCGCGCTGGGCGCGGTGTCGGGGGAGCTGCTCACCGGCTACTACGACGCCGTGCATGCCAGCACCGTCGAATACCTGCGCACCCTCACCGACGACGACCTCGACCGCGTTGTCGACACGCGGTGGGACCCGCCCGTCACCCTGGGCGTGCGGCTCGTCAGCGTCATCGACGACGATGCGCAGCACGCCGGGCAGGCGAGCTTCGTCCGCGGCATCCTGGAGCGCCGCGCCTGACCCCGTGCCGGGTCAGGGCACCAGGATCAGCCGGATCGGGTCGCCCTCCTTGTGCTCGAGCTGTTCCACCGCCGCGGCGGCGTCGGCCAGCGGGATGTGTGCGCTGATCGACGGCCCGAGGTCGAGCCGTCCGCTTCCGGCCAGCCGGATCAGGTCCTCGACGTGGGAGGCGCCCGAGCCGTAGTGGCCGCGCAGGACGTTGCCCTTGAAGCTGAACAGGGTGCCGTTGGCCACGGTGATCGGCTCGGCGGTCAGCCCGACGAGCACCAGCTGGCCGCCCGGCGCGAGCACGGTGGCGGCCTGGTTGCGCACGGCCGCGACGCCGGCGAAGTCGAAGGCGGCGTCGATGCCGCGCCCGCCCGTGGCCGCGGCGACGGCTGTGGCGAACCCGGGGTCGGTGGGGTCGAGCGCCACGTCGGCGCCGGCGGCCAGTGCCCGCTCCCGGGCCCCGGGCAGCGGGTCGACGGCGATGATCGGCGCCGCACCGGCGAGGCGGGCCACGCGGACGCCGTGGACGCCGAGCCCGCCGACACCCCAGATCCCGACCGACTGCGCCGGCCGGACGCCCGCGGTCACCACGATCGCCGCGTACGGGGTGGACACCGCGTCCGGGATGATCGACGCCTGGTCGAACGGCAGCGTGTCGGGGATCGCGACGAGCGTGTCGTGGCGGGCCAGGGCGAACTCGGCCCACCCGCCGTCGTAGTCGACGCCGCGGGTGCGGATCTGCTGGCACGGCGAGCGGTGACGCACGCAGTTGGCGCACTGCCCGCAGGTCTGGCCCGCCTGCAGCGCCACCCGCGTGCCCGGTGCCCAGCCGGCGGGCACCGCCGATCCGACGGTGTGCACGACACCCGCCACCTCGTGGCCCAGCGTCACCACCCCCGCGGTGTTGAACGACGGGCGCAGCGTGCCGTCGATGAGGTGCACGTCCGACAGGCAGACACCCGCCGCCTGCACCGCGATGAGCACCTCGTCGGGACCGGGCTCCGGGACCGGCACCTCCTCGACGGCGAAGCGGCGGTCATCGAGGTGGAGGCGTCCGGCCAGCATCGAGGTCACACTCCCGATCCTGCCCCGCCGAAGATCCTCGTGCCAGCTACCGCGCCTGCCGGCCCAGCAGGGCGAGCGTCGTGGTCCAGTCGTCGGTCGTGGTCGGGTCGTCGGTGGCGGGCACCGCGTGGGCGAACGCCGCCCCCGGTCGCTCGCGGTCCGCACCGTCGGGGATCTGGCGGGCGATGCCCAGCGACGCGGCGAGCTGGTCGTCGTCGGGGCGGTAGGCCATTCCGATCGTCGTGGCGACGTCCCAGTTGTGGATCACCGTGTCGACGAGCTGGAACATCGCCACCATCGTCAGCGGGAACGGCTGCTCCGCGCTGATCTCGACGAGGCGCACCTGCTGGTCGGGCGCGGCGGCGGTGAACGCCGCGGTCAGCCGGTCGGCGGACCGGGTCCAGTCCCCGATGATGTCGTCGGGATCGGGTGGCAGGGGAGCGAAGGACTCGACGGGCGCGTCGCCGTCGGCGATGGCGGCGGCGAAGCCGTGATTCTGGCCGATCATGTGCGCGAGCAGGGCGCGCAGGTCCCAGTCGGTGCAGGGTGTCGGGAGCGTCAGGTCGGCGGGTCGCACGGCGGCGACGATCCGGTGGGCGTCGACGAGGGCACGCAGGTGCAGGGGGCGCAGATCAGTAATCGTAGTCATAGGTAGACGATCTACGAAGGTAGACGATATGTCAAGGGGTAGGATCTCCCGGTGGACGAGCCGGACCGCGATCTCGGGGCGATGCTGTACGCGCTGACCCGCGCGGTGCTCGACGCGGAGATCCCGGTGCTGCGCGCCCACGACGTCGAGATGTGGGATTACGCGGTGCTGAGCGGTCTGGAGCGCGGCGCCGCGTCCACCCAGTCCGAGCTCGCGGCGAGCGTCGGCCGCGACAAGACCCGGCTCATCCCGATCCTCGATCGGCTCGAGGCGCGCGGGTTGCTGCGGCGCACACCGGACCCCGCCGACCGCCGCAACAAGGTCGTCGCGCTGACCGCGCCGGGGCGCGCCGTGCTCGCCGGGTGCCGTGCCGCGATCCGGGGCATGGAGGACGACCTGCTGGCCGACCTCGACGACGCCGAGCAGCGCGCCCTGCGTGCCACGCTCGCCAAGCTGATGCGGGCCTGGGCACCCTGAACGGGGTGGCCGCGGCTCAGGTCCCCGCGGCCAGCAGCCGCTCGGCCAGCACCCGGCAACGCTGTGCGAGGTCGGGCGGCGCCAGCACGTCGAAGGCGTGGCCCAGCATGGCCATGTGCAGCAGCACACCGTCGAGGTTGTCGGCGCCGGCGAGCACCTCGCAGCGCTCGTCGGCGCGCGGCCGGACGACCGCAGCGGACGCCGGGATCTGGGCACGCACCGTGGCGGCGGGCGCGTGCACGAGGAAGCGTGCCTGCCGCGCGTAGACCCGGCTCGCCACCCCTTCCTGGACGTACGTCGCGGCGTCGGGCGCGGCGCGCGGGCGGAAGCGCCAGGATCGCGGTGCCGCGGCGGTGATCCGGTCGACGCGGAAGCTGCGCCAGTCGGCCCGGTCGAGGTCGTAGGCCAGCAGGTACCAGCGCCGGTCGGAGGCGACCAGCCGGTAGGGCTCGACGCGCCGCCGTCGCACCTCGCCGCCGGACGGGTAGTCGAAGCCGGCCTCGACCTCGTCGCGGCAGGCCCTGGCCAGTGTCATGAGCATGTCGGGGTCGACGGGGGTGCGGCCACCACCGAAGGACTCGACGGATCCGGCGAGCGCCTGGACCTCGTGCCGCAGCCGGGTGGGCAGCACCCGGTCGAGTTTGGTCAGTGCCCGGAGCGCGGCATCGCCCGCGCCCGCGACCGCGCCACCCGCGCCGGCGAGCAGGGAGACCGCGGTGGCGATCGCCTCCTCGTCGTCGAGGAGCAGCGGCGGCAGGTCCTGCCCCGCCCCGAGCTGGTAGCCGCCACCGACACCCTGGCTGGCGTGGACCGGGTAGCCGAGCGTCCGGAGCCGCTCGACGTCGCGGCGCACCGTGCGCGCCGTGACGCCGAGCCGGTCGGCCAGCTCGGGTCCGGTCCAGACCTGGCGCTGCTGCAGCAGCCCGAGCAGGGTGAGCACCCGCTCCGTCGTCCCCCGGTCGGCACCGCTCGTCACGTCCACGTCACCCACTCTGCCGCAGATAGCGGAGCGATACTGTCCGCTATCGGTGCCAGGGTGGTTCCCATGACCGAACACGACATCGACTGGAACCGGGCGCTGCGCGAGCAGTGGGAGTTCCAGTGGAGCTACCTGATCCGGGCCCGGCTGGAGGGCCTCACCGACGACGAGTACTTCTGGTCGCCGGTGCCGGACGCCTGGAGCGTGCGGCCGCGCGGCAGTTCGACAGCGCCCGTGCAGGCCGGCACGGGTGACTTCACGGTGGACTTCGCGTTCCCGGCGCCGGACCCCGCACCCTTCACCACGATCGCGTGGCGGCTCGGTCACGTCATCGTGGGCGTGCTGGCCGTGCGCAACGCGGCGCACTTCGGTGCGCCGGCCGCGTCGTACGAGACCTGGGAGTACGCCGGCAGCGCGAAGGCGGCACTGGAGCAGCTCGAGACCCAGCTCGACGTCTGGCTCGCCGGGGTGCGCGGCCTTGGTACCGCCGGGCTGCTGGTCCGGGTCGGCGACGAGGAGCCCTTCCCCGAGGCCCCGATGGCCGACCTGGTGCTGCACATCCACCGCGAGCTGATCCACCACCTGTCCGAGGTCTGCCTGCTGCGCGATCTCTACCTGCACTCGAACGGAGCCACCCGATGAGCCGTCAGATCCAGGTCACCTTCGACGCCCACGACCCGCAGGCGCTCTCGACGTTCTGGCGTGACGTGCTCGGCTACGTCCACCCCGGACCGCCCGGCGTGGTGGTGCCCGCCGGTGCCGACCCGCTGGCCGCGTGGGACGAGTTCCTCGCGCGGATCGGCGTGCCGCCGGAGCAGCGCAACACGCGGTCGGCCATCGAGGATCCGGACGGACCCGGCCCGCGGCTGTTCTTCCAGCAGGTTCCCGAGGACAAGATCGCCAAGAACCGGGTGCACCTCGACGTACGGGCCGCTCCCGGCCTGCAGGGGGAGGAGCGGATGGCGGCGCTGGAGGCGGAGTGCCTCCGGCTCGTCGCGCTCGGCGCCACCCGGGTGCACCGCGAGGAGCCCGCTCCGCCGATGAGCGGCGGCCACATCGTGATGACCGACCCCGAGGGCAACGAGTTCTGCCTCGACTGAGGCCTACCCTTTTGCGGCCCACCCTTTTGCGGCCCACCCTTTTGCGGCCCACCCTTAGCCGCCTACCCTGCGAACCCCGCAACCAGCTCGGCGAGTGCTGCCGGGCTGCGCAGCGGTAGCAGGTGGTTGTCGCCCTCGATCGTCGCGATGCGGGCGTCGGGCAGCATCCCCGCGAGATGGGCGACGAGCCGGTGGGTCGGTGCCGGGCTCTCCCCGCCCTGCACCAGCAGCACGGGCTGCGTGACGCGTGCCGCGGTCGCGGCGTCGAACGTCCACATGTTGGCCGCGCGCACCTCGTCGGCGAAGAAGAACCGGGAGTCCTGCTCGGCGCGGGTCACGGCGTCGGCCCCCAGCGCCGCCGCGAGGACGCTGCGGTGCTCGGGCCCGCAGACCCCGCCCATGAACGCGTCGTACGCGCTCGCGATGTCGCCCGCGGCGAAGGCGCCCATGGCCGCGCCGATGACGGGACCGAGCGTCGCGTGCAGGACGTCCAGGTCGGCGGGGTCGGCGAGGCTGTCGACCAGCGGCGGCTCGGACAGGATGAGCGCGGCGACCAGGTCCGGCCGGTCCAGCGCCAGCTGCAGCACGATCTCCGTGCTGGAGGAGTGCCCGGCGACGTGGGCGTCGCACACGCCCAGCGCGTCCAGCACGGCGGCGGCGTGCGCCGCGTGATCGGCCATCGACAGCGGGCGCGACGGTGCGGGACCCGCGGTGTAGCCGGCCCGCAGCACGCGGATCACGCGGTGGCCGTCGAGCGCCGGCTCGGTGGCCAGGGGTGCGAACCACGAGCCGAAGACCCCGGCGTGCAGGAGCAGCAACGGCGTGCCGGTGCCGCCGGAGTCGGTGTAGGCGACCTGGTCGCCGTCGACGTCGAGCACGGTCATGGCCTGGTCGTCGGTGATCGTGCCCATGACGGTATCCCCGTTTCGCTGTAGTTGAACTCTAGAGTTAGACTCCAGCGAATGAGCGGTGCTGTCAAGCCTCCGACCGGACGGACTGCCCAGGCCAGGGCCACCCGCAGGCGCATCGTCGATGCGGCCGCCGAGCTCTTCGTCGCGAGCGGGTACGGGAACACGACGCTCGAACAGATCGCCGAGCGCGCGGGCGTCGCGGTGCAGACCGTCTACTTCCACTTCCGCAACAAGCGCACCGTGCTCAAGGAAGCGGTCGACATCGCGGCGGTCGGCGACGACGAGCCGGTGGCGCTGCTGGACCGGCCGTGGATCGAGCAGGTCGTCGCGGAGCCCGATTCGCGGCGCTCCATCGCACTCTGGGTGCGCAGTGGCCGCGAGATCTACGCGCGGATCGCGCCGATCATGAGCGTGGTGCGCGACGCCGCGGTGGTCGACCCCGACATGGCTGCGCAGTGGGCCACCAACCAGGAACAGCGCGCCACCGCGATGCGCGTGCTCGTGCAGCTGTTCGCCGACCGGGGCGCGCTCAAGCCCGGGATGTCGGTGGACGAGGCCACCGACATCGTACTGGCGCTCAACAGCATCGAGGTCTACCTGATCCTCGCCGCGCGCGGCTGGAGCGGCGAGCGGTGGGAGCGCTGGATGGCCGGCACGCTGGCCGACGCGCTACTGGCCTGACGCGTTACTGGCCTGGCGCGCCGTGCCCGCCACCGAGGATCCCGCGCTCGACGCTCGCCCATGTTCCGGCCAGCTTGGACAGCGGATCCACCAGCTGTTCCAGCACCGCGAGCTGCTCGTCGAACGCGATGAGCTGGGCCTGCAGGGCGGCGATCGTGCTGCGCTGGGCCGTGATCGCCGAGGTGAGGCTCGACATCTGCGCCGCCGACAGCGCACCCGGCCGGGTGATCCCGGGCAGCCCGCCGGCGGCCTGGCCCAGCCCGCCCGTCACCTGTCCGGGTAGTTCGGCGAGGCGTCCCAGCAGGGAACGGATCTGTTCGACCATGTCGGGGGACGGCATTCCGCCGCCCGATCCGGCAGTCTGATCGTTCATCGCACACTCCCTCGTCGTGGGCGATCCTGACAGTAGGGCCCGGTGATCTCGTGGAACAGGGGCAGGAGGCGCTTCCCGCGCCGCTCGTGCCGATGCTGGCCACCGCCGGCACCCCACCTGCGGGGCCCGGATGGGCGTTCGAGTTCAAGTGGGACGGCATCCGCGCGGTGATCGGGACCGGGGGGCAGCGGTGGCGTGCCCACAGCCGCAACGGCAACGACGTCAGCGGCGGCTATCCCGAGTTCGACGCGCTGCCGGGCGCCGCGCGCGGGCGGCGGCTGCTGCTCGACGGCGAGATCGTGGCGCTCGACGCGAAGGGCCGTCCCGACTTCGGGCTGCTGCAGCACCGCATGCATGTGCGCGGGCCGGCCCCCGAGCTGCGCGCGGCGGTCCCGGTGCTGTTCTACGCCTTCGACCTGCTCGTCCTCGACGACGAGCCGCTGCTCGCGAAGGAGTACGTGGCCCGCCGGGCGTTGCTCGACAGCCTCGATCTGGAGAGCGCTGGACCGCTGGTGCGGGTGCCGCCCAGCGTCGACGGGGTCACGGGCCAGCAGTTGCTGGCCGTCGCCCGCCAGCACGGCCTGGAGGGCATCGTCGCGAAGCGCCGGGCTGCGCGCTACGAACCGGGCCGCCGGTCGCCGGCCTGGGTCAAGACCGCGCTCGTGCTGACGCAGGAGGTGGTGATCGGGGGCTGGCGGCGCGGCAAGGGCCGCCGGGCGGGCGGGCTCGGGTCACTGCTGCTGGGCGCCTATGACGACGCCGGGGCGTTGCGCTACATCGGTGACGTCGGCACCGGGTTCACCGACCGCGCGCTCGACGCGTTGCTCCTGCGGCTCGAAGGGCTCGCCGCACCGACCACGCCCTTCAGCGACATCCTGGCGGCGGAGGCGTCCGGGGCCGTGTGGGTGACGCCGGAGCTCGTGGGGGAGGTCGAGCACCGGACCTGGACCCACGACGGCCACCTGCGCCACGCGGCGTGGCGCGGGCTGCGGCCCGATCGGGAGCCGTCGGAGGTGGTGCGTCCCCCGCTCGGCTGAATGCGGGCCCGGCGTCCGATCGCCGCTGTCTCACCGACCGAAGCACGCCGCCAGCCGCCGCAGGCCCTCGCTGACCCCGTCTTCGTCGATCGCGCCGTAGCCGAGCACCAGCCCCTCCTGCGGCGGTGTCGCGGCGCAATGGTCGGCGAGGCTCTCCACCCCGACGCCCGCCTCGGCCGCGCGGGCGACGACGCGCGGCAGGTCGACGTCGACGCCCGGGCGCAGGCGCGCGCACAGGTGCAGGCCCGCGGCCGACGGCACGGGGGACAGCAGCCCGTCGAGGTGCTCCCTCAGCCCGGCCAGCACCGCCTCGCGGCGAGCGGCGTAGACACGGGTGGCCCTGCGGATGTGGCGACCCAGCAGCCCCTCGTCGATCAGCCCGGCCATGGCCCCCTGCGTCACCGGGTCGCCGTGCAGGTCGCTCAGCCGCTTCGCGGCGCGCAGGGCCGGTTGTAGCGACGCGGGCGCGATGAGGAAGCCCAGCCGCAGCTTCGGCAGCAGCGTCTTGGAGAACGTGCCGATGTAGACGACGCGCCCGCACCGGTCGAGGCTCTGCAACGGTTCCAGCGGGCGGCCGCCGAACCGGTACTCGCTGTCGTAGTCGTCCTCGATGATCGCGGCGCCGGTGCGTTCGGCCCAGCACAGCAGCGCGGTGCGCCGGGCCAGCGACATCGCGGTGCCGAGCGGGAACTGGTGCGACGGCGTGACGTGGACCAGCCGCGCGTCGGCCGGCAGCGCGTCCACCACCAGCCCGTCTGCGTCCACCGGCACACCGATCACCCGCGCTCCGAGCGAGCTGAAGAGCTGCCGCGCGGGCGGGTAGCCGGGTTCCTCGACGGCCACGCAGCCACCCGGCTCGATCAGCACGCGGGCGACGAGGTCGAGCGCCTGCTGCGCGCCGTGGGTGATCAGGACGTCGGCGGGGGCGGCGTTGACCGAGCGGGACACCCCGAGGTGGCGGGCGATCGCCGCGCGCAAGCCCGCGTGGCCCGCGGCGTCGTCGTAGCCCGCGGTGCGCAACGCCGGCCCGTGCAGCTCCCTCGTGACGAGCCGGCGCCAGGTCCGCAGCGGGAACAGGCGCACGTCCGGGATGCCGACGCGGAAGTCGTGGTCGGGTGCGACCGTTGCCGCCGGGGCACTGACATCGGCCCAGAGCGCACGGGGGGCGACGTCGCCGACCGGTGCGGCGCGGGGCCGGGTCGGCGGCAGGGCCTGGGCGCCCACGAACGTGCCGGCCCCGACCCTCGCGACGAGGAAACCCTCGGCCGTGAGCCGGTCGTAGGCCACGGCGACCGTGTTGCGGGAGACGTCGAGCCGCTCGGCGAGCTCGCGCGTGGGCGGAAGTCGCTCGCCCGATCGCAGGCGACCGTCGAGGATGGCGTCGAGCAGCTGGCGGTAGATCCGTGCGGCCAGGTCGCCGCGCCCGGTGAGCTGCACGTGGAACTCCACGGCGTCGCCTCCCCGACCGTGTCGACATTGGCCCAATTAAGGTGACGTTGATTGGAGCTTACATGTGGCCAATCGGGCTTCTAGGTTGAGTGCATGGAGACCCGCACTCATGAACCGGAGTTCTCGTGACCAGACGTGGCTGGGTGCTGTTCACCCTCATGGCATTCCTGTGGGGCATCCCCTACCTGATGATCAAGGTGGCGGTCGAGGGCGTGTCCACGCCCGTGCTGGTGTTCGCGCGCACGGCCGTGGGCGCGGCGATCCTGCTGCCGCTGGCACTGCGCCGCGGCGGGCTGCGCCCGCTGGTGCCGTACTGGCGACCGCTGCTCGCGTTCGCCGTCATCGAGATCGTCGTGCCGTGGTGGCTGCTGGCCGACGCCGAGCGCCACCTCACCAGCTCGCTGACCGGCCTGCTGATCGCCGCGTCCCCGATCGTCGGTGTGGTCGTCGCCCGGCTGACCGGCGCCGGCGAGCAGCTCGGCACGGTGCGCTGGGTCGGTCTGGGTGTCGGGCTGGTCGGGGTCGTCGTGCTGGCCGGACCCGGCCTCACCGGCGGCGACCCGTGGGCGATCGTCGAGGTGCTCGTCGTCGCGGTCTGCTACGCCACGGCGCCGCAGATCGCCGCCCGCAAGCTCGCCGACGTCCCGTCGCTGCCGATGACGGCGGCCTGCCTCGGGTTCGCGGCGCTGGTCTACGCGGTCCCGGCCGGGCTGACGTGGCCCTCGGCGCTCCCGTCGACACCGGTGCTGGCCGCGCTGGCGGGCCTGGCCCTGTTCTGCACGGCGCTGGCGTTCCTCGTGTTCTTCGCACTGATCCGCGAGGTCGGCACCTCCCGCGCGCTGGTCTTCACCTACGTGTGCCCGGCCGTCGCGGTGACGGCAGGGGTGCTGCTCCTGGCCGAGCCGCTGACGGTGGCGATCGTCGTGTCCTTCGTGCTGATCCTCGCCGGATCGGTGCTGGCCACCGCCGCGCGCAAGGCGAAGCAGGAACAGCCCGTGCCGGCGGTGCCCGCCTGACCTGGAACGCTGCAGCCATGGACGCCACCCTCGCCGCCCGTGTCGACGCCACCTGCCGTCTGACCGGATCGTTTCGACTGCGCTCGGGCCAGGTCAGCGCCGAGTACTTCGACAAGTACCGGTTCGAGGCCGACCCGGCCCTGCTGCGCGAGGTGGCCGAGGCGATGGTGGCGCTGCTGCCCGACTGCGACCTGCTGGCCGGGATGGAACTGGGTGGCGTCCCCATCGCCACGATGATGTCGCAGCTCACCGGCCTGCCCACGGCGTTCGTCCGCAAGGAGGCGAAGCCGTACGGCACCGAGCGCCGGACGGAAGGTGCTGCAGTGGCAGGCCGGCGGGTGGTCGTGATCGAGGACGTGGTGACGACGGCAGGCGCGCTGCTCGCCTCGTGCGCGGCGCTGCGGGCCGAGGGTGCGCTGCTCGAGACCGTGGTGTGCGCGATCGACCGGGAGCAGGGCGGGGCGGCCAACCTGCTCGCCGACGGGCTGGTGCTGCGGGCGGCCCTGACACGGACGGCGTTGGCGGCGCGCTGAGCAGGGGCTGCGCATCCGGCCGCGCACGCTCCGCCACCCGCCTCACGTCATGATGGCGGCGCTGCCCTCGTACTGCGCCGTGACGGCGAGCATGGCCGGGAGCTGGGCGGTGAGCCAGTCCAGCAGCTCGTCACGTGACATCATCGGCTGCTGGATCCAGGCCACGGAGCTGCCCTCGGCGAGCGCGACCCAACCGCGCAGCGTGGCCATGACCAGCGGCGACGGGTCGGTCACGCCGCTGCGTTCGATGAGCAGGTCGATGATGTGGTGGCGCACGGAGTCGACGAGGGCGTCGGTGCGGCCGGTCGCGAACACCGAGCCGCTGCGCAGCAGCGCCACGTAGGCCGACGCGTGGCGCTCCACCACGGCCATGAACTCGTCGATGGCGGCGCGCAACTGCTCCACCAGCGTGCCGCCGGGCGGCGCGGTGATGCGGCCGGTCAGCTCCTCGACGACCGAGCCGAGCGCGGCGACGTGCAGCTCGCCCACGTTCGCGAAGTAGCGGTAGAACAGCGCGCGGGAGACGTCGGCGGCACGCGTGACGTCCTCGACGGTGACCTGCTCGGGCGGCAGCCGGTTGTAGAGCTCCAGCGCCGTCTCGATCAGGTGCTCGCGGCGGCGTTCCGGCACCATCCGCCGCGCCGGGCGGCGGGTGGAACCCTCCGGTGAAGAACCCCTCATGCACCCCGTCCCAGCTCGACCACCACGCGGTCGCCTGCGGCCCGCCCCACACACAATGCCATCCGGCCGGGGCCCGCGGTGTCACGCTCCGTCGAACCCGACAGCAACCGGACGTGGCAGGTGCCGCAGAAGCCCTGCTGGCAGGAGTAGGCGATGTCGGGGCGGACGGAGCGGATGGCGTCGAGCGCGCTCCGGTCGGCGGCCACCTCGACCGTCTCGCCGCCGGGGGAGAACTCGACGACGAACGGTCGCCCGCCCAGCACCGGGGGCGGGGAGAAGCGCTCGGAGTGGTAGCCGTGCGACGTCGGGGCGGCCCGGCGAACGGCGTCGATCATCGGTGGCGGCCCGCAGCAGTAGATCGCGGCACCCGCGGGCAGGTCGGCGAGCAGCTCCGCTGCGGTCGCGGGGCCGCCGTGCTCCTCGTCGGAGCGCCGCCGGATCCGCGACTCGTCGAGCCCGGCGAGTGTCTCCAGCAGCGGCAGGGACGCCAGGTCACGGCCGGTGTGCACCAGCCGCCAGTCGGCACCGGCCGCGGCGGCGGCGCGCACCATCGGCGCGATCGGGGTGATCCCGATGCCGCCCGCGAGGAACAGGTAGGCGGGCGCGGAGACGAACGGGAACCCGTTGCGGGGCCCGCGCACCGTCAGCCGGGTGCCCGGCGCCAGCTCGTGGACCTCGCGGGAGCCGCCGGCCCCGCCGTCGATGCGACGCACCGCGATCCGGTAGCAGGAGCGGTCGGACGGGTCGCCGCACAGCGAGTACTGGCGGACGCGTCCCGAGGGCAGCGTCACGTCGAGGTGCGCTCCGGGGCGCCACCCCGGCAGCGGGTCGCCGACGGTGCTGACCAGCCGCAGGCCGACCGCGTCGGTGGCCTCCGCCCGCAGCTCGGCGATCATGACCTTGATGTCGCGGTCGACGCCGGGGGCCGGCCGGCGCCGCCGCCCGCTGCACTCCGCGATCCGGGCGGCCCGCGCGGCCACGGCGTCGACGCGGCGCATCATGGCGTTGGGCTGCACGCCCTCGACGCTGTGCGTGGCCAGTGGGTCCTTCACGCCGCGCCCCGGGCCTCGGCCGCTCGCGCCGCGGGCGAGACGGCCAGGTAGGCCACGGCCAGGTCGGTGGAGCCGTACTGCGACGGGTGGTAGCCCGGCCGCACGTACGCGGCCATCGCCTTGAGCGTGGCCCAGCCGGTGGGCGCCAGCCCGCGTCGCGACGCCCGCAGCATGGCGCGCCAGGTCGGCTTCACGGGCGGGGTGCCGGGCTCGCGCGGGTCGATCGAGAGCAGGAACGCGACGCCCTTGATCCACAGCCGCACCAGCATCGGACCCGCGGTGATCAGGGAGCGGATCCGGCGCAGGTAGCGCCCGTCGAGGTGCATGTACAGGTCGTGCGCGACGGCCCGGTGCTCCACCTCCTCGGCGCCGTGCCAGCGCAGCAGGTCGAGCATCGTCGGGTCGGCTCCCGCGGCGTCCAGGCCGGGAGACTCCAGGATCCACTGGCCGAGGAACGCCGTGACGTGCTCGATGGCGGCCACCACGCCCACCCGCTCGACGAGCCACTCGTGCGCGGCCGCGCCGGTGAGCCCGCGGTCGCCCAGCGCCTTCTGGAACATCCAGGCCACCTGGTCGACGTACGGGCCGGTGTCCATGCCGCGCGTGGTCAGGTGATCGAGCACCGACTGGTGCGACTCGGCGTGCATCGCCTCCTGCCCGATGAACCCGCGGACGTCCTCGGCGAGCTCGGGGTCGCGGATCAGCGGCAGCGCCTCGGAGAACAGCTCGACGAACCAGCGCTCGCCCTCGGGCAGCAGCAGGTGCAGGACGTCGAGCAGGTGCGTGGCGAACGGCTCGTCCGGGATCCAGTGCACCGGCAGCTGCGACCAGTCGAAGGCGACGTCACGGGCGTGCAGCGCGACCTTGTCGGCGTCATCATGTGCGGACATCGGTGTCCCTCCTGTTCGTCGGACCGGGGCTACTTCGGGCCGATCTCGCGCTTCGCGACGGCCCGCACGAGCCCGGGGGTGAGCCGGTAGAGCAGCAGGCTCGCGTGCGCCTCCGGCGTGACCGGCGCGATCGCGATGTCGCGCTCGACGGCCCGCACGATCTGGGTGGCGACCCGGTCGGGGGTGTAGTTGCGGCGGGCGTAGAGCGCGGTGGTGGCCGACTGCCGGCGTTGCTCGGTGGCCTCGTCGGCGCCCACGAACTTCGTGGTGGCCGTGATGTTGGTGTGCACGAAGCCGGGGCAGACGGCCGTGACGCCGATGTTGTGCTCGGCCAGCTCGGCGCGCAGGCACTCCGAGAGCGTGTATACGGCCGACTTCGTGGTGGCGTAGGCCGACAGCGTGCGCTGCGGCGTGAACGCGGCCGCGGAGGCGATGTTGACGATGTGGCCGCCCTCGCCGTGCTCGCGCATCTGCGCGGCGAACAGGCGACACCCGTGGATCACGCCCCACAGGTTGACGTCGATGATCTTCTCCCAGTCGGCGAGCGTGGTGTCGGCGAACGCCCCGGCCATGCCGATCCCGGCGTTGTTGACCACCAGGTCTGGCACGCCGTGCACGGCCGCCACCTGCTCGGCGAACTCGGCCATCGCCGCGCCGTCGCTGACGTCGACCTGGTAGGACGTGGCGCGGGCGCCCAGCGCGCTGGCGAGCTCCGCGGTCTCCTTCGCCGTCGTCGCGTCGCGGTCGGCGGCCACGACCTCGGCGCCGCGGCGGGCGAACGCGAGCACCGTCTCGCGGCCGATGCCGCTGCCGGCGCCGGTCACGACGACGACGCGGTCGGTCCAGCGACCGGTGCCGGCACGGGCCCGGCGCAGCGCGGGGGCCTGCGTGCCCGTCTCGACGTCGGCCACCAGCTCGCGGACGGCGCGCGCCACCACGTCGGGCCGGTTGCGGGGCAGCCAGTGCCCGCCGGGGACCCGGCGCACGAAGAGCGTCTCGACGTGCTGGGCGATGTCGGTCTGCATCGGGGTGGTGACGTAGCCGTCACCCGTCGGGGCGATCACCTGGACGGGAACCGCGGTGCGGCGCCGCCGCGGCGCGGCCAGCCGCGTGGCCATGTTGCGGCGGTAGAGCCCGAGCCCGTTGACGCCGTCGCGCGGGGACGGGGTCGGGATGCCCTCCATGCGCACCATCGCGCGGCCGAACAACCCGGAGCGCCACGCCAGCTCGGGCAGCACCGGCAGCCGGAACGCGGCGATGTACCAGGACGAGCGGGCCTGGCGGGCGATCTCGCGCAGGTTCTTCGGGGTGGGGCGGCGGCGGAACCAGGAACCGACGTGGTCGAGGCACGGCCCGGAGATCGACGTGAACGACGCGACCCGGCCGGTCAGCCGCTCGTCGGTGACGGAGTTCCAGGTCTGGATGGCGCCCCAGTCGTGGCCCAGCAGGTGCACCGGACGGCCCGGGCTGACGGCGTCGATGACGGCGAGCAGATCGTCGGTGAGCTGGTCGAGGTCGTAGCCCGACCGGTGGCGCGGCGCGTCGGACGCACCGGCGCCGCGCACGTCGTAGGTGACGACGTGGTGGTCGACCGCGAGCGCGGTGACGACGTCGTCCCAGACGGTGTGGTCGTCGGGGTAGCCGTGCACGGCGACGACGGTCGGCAGGGCCGGGTCCCCGTGCTCGGTGACGGCGAGCCGCAGACCGTCGGACGTGGTGACGCCACTCTGAGACATGTAGTCATCGTAGAAACCGTGTCAATAGCGTCCGAGGCTGAACCGCTGACCTGGCACGGTGCGTACACCAGGGGTCCACTACGGGGCTTACCCGATGGTGAGGAAAGGGTGGCTCGGATCACATTCGGTCCTCATCGCAGCGATGAGTCCGCTACGGCGCCGCAGTCTCCATCCTGATTGCACACACCGACGAAGGAGAAGTCATGGAGCTCAGGGAGAACGTCTCGCTCACCGGCCGGGACCGCGCGATCCTGCGTGCCGTGGCCGCCGGCACCGCCGAGCTGGCGTGGGGTGTCGAGCCTGATCTGTTCATCGACGGCCGTTGCTGCTGCGACCAGAACGCCGCCCACCGCCTCGCCCGCTGCGGCCTGATCGCCCCCGTCACCGTCTGCGTCGCCGGCCAGCGCGTGGCCGCCAAGGTCACCGACGAGGGCTTCGCGCACCTCGCCCCGGTACTCGTCGCCGCATGATCGCCGCGTCGGTACCGGTAGCGCTTCGCGGGCTCCGCGTGCGCCTCGCAGATGTCGATGCCACTCTGCGGGGCGTACACGAAGCTCGCGAAACGCTTGGCCCGTCCGTCCCGGATTGCAGGAAAGCCACTTTGCCGCAATGACGTTGCGGGAAAGTGGCTTTCCTGCAACGGGGGCCGCGGGCGGTCGAGCAGCCGTCAGCCGTACCGCCCGGCCGCGATCGTCCAGGTGCGCTCGCCCAGGTGGACGAGCAGCTGCTCCGGGCTCGGCACCACGGTCAGTCCGGGCACGGCCACCTCGTCCATCGTGGCGAAGTGCGCCGCCCCCGCGAGGTAGACGTACCCGATCTCGACCGAACCGTCGACGATCCGGAACTGGTTGAGGTCGGCGCACGCCGGGCACGTCCAGCACACCGAGCCCGGGCCGTACGCGTAGGTCGTGCACTCCGCCAGGAACTCGGTGACGGGCACGGCCTGCGCGCAGCCCGGGCAGGGGATCGTCACGTGCCGCGGGTCCGGTAGTCCTTGAGCCGCTGCAGCTTGCCGACGGAGCGCTCCAGCGTCTCGGGCTCCACGATCTCGCAGCCGACGCTGACCCCGACCGTCTCCTTGACCGCGACGACGAGCTCAGAGGCGGCGATCGTGCGCCGCTCGGCGGGCGTGTCGGGACGTGACTCGACCCGCACCGTCAGCGCATCCATCCGGCCCTCGGTGGTGAGCACGATCTGGAAGTGCGGGGAGAGCCCCGGGGTGCGCAGCACGACCTCCTCGATCTGGGTCGGGAAGACGTTCACCCCGCGCAGGATGATCATGTCGTCGCTGCGGCCGGTGATCTTCTGCATCCGTCGCATCCCGGGCCGTGCGGTGCCCGGGAGCAGGCGCGTCAGGTCGCGGGTGCGGTAGCGGATGATCGGCAGCGCCTGCTTGGTGAGCGAGGTGAAAAGCAACTCGCCCTCCTCGCCGTCGCGCAGCGGGACGCCGTCGAGGGGGTCGACCACCTCGGGGTAGAAGTGGTCCTCCCAGATGTGCAGCCCGTCCTTGGTCTCGACGCACTCCTGCGCGACGCCCGGGCCCATCACCTCGGACAGCCCGTAGATGTCGACGGCGTGGATGTCCATGCGCTCCTCGATCTCGAGGCGCATCTGCTCGGTCCACGGCTCGGCGCCGAAGATCCCCACCTGCAGCGACGACGAGCGCGGGTCGACGCCCTGCTTCTCGAACTCGTCGACGATGGTCAACATGTAGCTGGGCGTGACCATGATGACCTCGGGCCGGAAGTCGAGGATCAGCTGGACCTGCCGCGGCGTCATGCCGCCCGAGATCGGGATGGCCGTGGCGCCCAGCTTCTCGATGCCGTAGTGCGCGCCGAGACCGCCCGTGAACAGGCCGTACCCGTAGGCGTTGTGCACCTTGTGCCCGGGGCGCCCGCCCGCGGCCCGGATGGAGCGGGCCATGACGCCTGCCCAGGTGTCGATGTCACGCTCGGTGTAGCCGACCACCGTCGGACGACCGGTGGTGCCCGACGACGCGTGGATGCGCCGCACCTCGTCCTGCGGCACCGCGAACATCCCGAAGGGGTAGTTCTCCCGCAGGTCCGCCTTCGACGTGGTGGGGAACTTCGCGAGGTCGGCGAGCTCCTTGCAGTCGTCGGGGTGCACGCCGGCGGCGTCGAAGCTGCGCCGGTAGTGGCCCACGTTGTCGTAGGCGTGCCGCAGTGTCCACTGCAGACGTTCCAGCTGCAGCGACCGGAGCTGGTCGGCGCTCATCCGTTCCGCGTCGTCGAGCATGTCGACGGGCGGGGCGTCGCCGACGCGGCGGGTGGGAGCGGCCATCACGACTCCTTCTTGGCCACGAGGGTGAGCACGTCGTAGCGGGCCACCGACTCACCGTCCTGGCGCGTGACGTCGGCGTCCCAGCGGACCTCGCCGTAGGCGGCGCTGTCGCGCGGTGTCACCTGCTTGCAGGTGAGCGTGACGGTCAGGGCGTCGCCGAACTTGACGGGGGTGAGGAACCGCAGCCGGTCGACGCCGAAGTTGGCGAGCACGGGGCCGGGATCGGGGTCGACGAACAGGCCCGCGGCGATCGAGACGATCAGGTAGCCGTGGGCGACGCGCTCGCCGAAGAGCGGGTTGGCCGCGGCGGCCTCGGCGTCCATGTGGGCGTAGAACGTGTCGCCGGTGAACTCGGCGAAGTGCTCCACGTCCTCCTGGCTGACGGTGCGCGGGCCGGCGACGATCGTGTCGCCGATCGACAGTTCCTCGAGGTGCTTGCGGAACGGGTGCACGTCGGTGATCGAGCGCTGCGAGCCCGCCACCCAGCGGCCGGTGATCGCCGTGAGCGTGTCGGGGTCACCCTGCACGGCGGTGCGCTGCATGTGGTGCAGTACGCCGCGGATGCCACCCATCTCCTCGCCGCCACCGGCGCGGCCGGGGCCGCCGTGCACGAGCTGCGGCATCGGTGAGCCGTGGCCCGTGGACTCCTTCGCATCGACGCCGTTGAGCACCAGCAGCCGGCCGTGCCACGGCGCGATGCCGAGCACGACGTCGCGGGCGAAGGCGGTGTCACCGGTGACGACGGAACCGGCGAGGCTGCCCTCCCCGCGGGCGGCGTAGTCGATCAGCTGGTCGGTGGAGCTGTAGGGGAGCACGGTGGAGACCGGCCCGAAGGCCTCGACGGCGTGCGGCTCGGCCCGCTCCGGGTCACCGACGATCAGCATGGGGGACAGGAACGCGCCGCGCTCGGCGTCGGCGTCGAGGACGTCGACCTTGTCGGGGTCGCCGAACACGAGCCGTCCGGTGTCGGTGAGCGCCTTGACGCTGCGGCGCACCTCCTCGCGCTGCTCCAGGCTGGCGAGCGCTCCCATCCGGGCGGTGGCCGGGTTGCCGACGGTGATCGTGGCGAGCTTCGCCGAGACCGCCTCGACCACGGCGTCGACGTGCTGGGCGGGCACGAACGCGCGGCGGATCGCCGTGCACTTCTGCCCGGCCTTGACGGTCATCTCCGACACGAGCTGCTTGACGTAGAGGTCGAACTCGGGCGTGCCCGGACCGGCGTCGGGGCCCAGCACCGAGAGGTTGAGTGAGTCGGCCTCCGCGGAGAAGCGCACGCTGTTGGCGACGATGCCCGGGTGCGTGCGCAGCGTCGCGGCGGTGGTGGCGGAGCCGGTGAACGAGACGAGGTCCTGGCCGGTGAGGTGGTCGAACAGGTCGCCGACGCTGCCGGAGATCAGCTGCAGGGTGCCCTCGGGCAGCAGCCCGGAGTCGATGATGAGCTCGACGAGCTTGGCGGTCAGGAACGCCGTCGGGCTCGCGGGCTTGACCACGGTCGGGACGCCCGCGACGAACGCGGGCGCGAACTTCTCCAGCGGCCCCCACACCGGGAAGTTGAACGCGTTGACCTGCACCGCGACCCCGCGCAGCGATGTGGCGATGTGCTGGCCGAGGAACGTGCCGCCGCGGGAGAGCGGTTCGACGTCGCCGTCGACGTAGATCGTGTCGTTGGGGAGCTCGCGCTTGGCCTTCGACGCGTAGGCGGCGAGCACACCGATGCCGCCGTCGACGTCGAACTTCGAGTCGCCGAGTGTGGCGCCCGTCTGCGCCGACACCGCGTAGAGCTCCTCGCGGTGCTCGCGCAGGTGCCCCGCGAGCGCCTTGAGCAGGCCGGCCCGCTGGTGGAACGTGAGCGAGCGCAGTGCCGGGCCGCCGGTGCGACGGCCGTGGTCGAGCACGCCACCCATGTCGATGCCGGCCGACGTGATCCGGGCGATCTCCGCACCGGTGACCGCGTCGTGCAGCGGGCGGCCTTCCTCGGACGGGGCGAACCAGCCGCCGCGAACGTAGCTGCGCAGAACCGATGCCATCAGTGGAGGCCTCCGTGACTCTCTGACCGAATCTCTCGACCGACCGTTCGTTCGGCCAGACGCTAGCACGCAGAGCCGCGTGCGGACAGGGTCCGATCGGAGCCCGGTCCTTCCCTTCTAGGCTCGACTGATGCGAGTGCAGCTGGCGTACGGCCGATCCGGGTTGGGCCTCGACGTGGACCCGACGGTCACCACCGTCGTCGAGCCCGTCTTCCACGCCGCCGCGCCCGATCCGGCCGCGGTGCTGCGGGCGGCGTTGCGGGAGCCGGTGGCCGGGCCGCCGTTGCGGGAGCGGGTGCGCCCGGGGCAGACCGTCGCCATCTCGGCGTGTGACGGCACCCGGCCCCAGCCCCGGGAGCTGATGATCCCGGCCGTGCTGGCCGAGCTGGACGGCATCGTCGACCTCGACGACGTCGTCGTGCTCGTCGCCACCGGCACCCATCGCGGCAACACCGACGCCGAGCTGCGGCAGATGTTCGGTGACGCGGTCGTGGACACCGTCCGCATCGTCAACCACGATGCGCGGGACCGGGCGTCGCTCGCCTGGGTCGGCACCTTCGGCGACGGTGTGCCGGTGTGGCTCAACCGCGAGTGGGTCGACGCCGACGTGCGCATCACCACCGGGTTCGTCGAGCCGCACTTCTTCGCCGGCTTCTCCGGCGGGCCCAAGCTCGTGGCGCCGGGGCTCGCCGCCCTGGAGACGGTGCTGGTGCTGCACGACGCGGCGCGGATCGGGGACCCGCGGGCCACCTGGGGCGTCATCCACGGCAACCCCGTGCACGACGACGTGCGCGCGATCGCGGCCGCCACCGGCGTCACGTTCGCCCTCGACGTGGTGCTCAACCGCGACCAGGCGATCGTCGCCGCGTTCGGCGGTGACCTGGCGGCGATGCACGAGGCGGCCACCACCCGGTCGCGGGAGATCGCGATGCGGCCCGTCCCGGCGCCGTTCGACGTGGTGGTCACCACCAACTCCGGCTTCCCGCTCGACCAGAACCTCTACCAGGCCGTCAAGGGCCTCTCGGCCGGGTACCAGGTGGTGCGGCCCGGTGGGGTGATCATCTGCGCGGCGGAGTGCCGCGACGGCTTCCCCGACCACGGCTCCTACCGCGAGGTGCTCGCCTCGGCGCCGTCACCGCAGGCACTGCTGGCCGACATCGGCGCCCGCACCACCACGGTGCCCGACCAGTGGCAGGTGCAGGTGCAGGCGCGCATCCAGGCCACGTCGCGGGTCGTGATGCACACCGGGTTCCTCAGCGATGCCGACCTCGCCACCGCGCACCTGGAGCAGACCCACGACATCGGGGCCACCATCGCCGACGCGCTCGCCGCAGCAGGGCCGGACGCACGCCTCTGCGTGCTGCCCGAAGGCCCTCAGACGATCCCCTACCTCACGAGCTGACCGTCGAGAACGACGTTGCCATGATCAACAGGGCCTTTCGATCATGGCAACGTCGTTCTCGACGGGTTCAGGTGGGGAGCAGGGCCTCGGGGGTGAGGTCGCGGTGGGTGCCGTACCCCGAGAGGGCGAGGGTCAGGTCGAGTTCGGCCAGCAGGCAGCGCAGGACGTGGTCGACGCCCGCCTGCCCGGCCAGCGCCAGTCCGTAGAGGAACGGGCGGCCGATCAGCACCGCCTGCGCCCCGAGCGCGAGTGCCTTGAACACGTCGGAGCCGGTGCGGACGCCGGAGTCGAACAGGATCGTGAGCCGGTCGCCGACGGCCTCGGCGATGCCGGGCAGCACGTCCAGCGAGCCCGCTGCCCCGTCGACCTGGCGGCCGCCGTGGTTGCTCACGACGATCCCGTCCATGCCGTGGTCGGCGGCCAGGCGCGCGTCGTCGACGGCGCAGATGCCCTTGAGCACGATCGGCCCGTCCCAGTGCTCACGGAGGAACGGCAGGTCCGCCCAGCTCAGGCCGGGGTTGGGGAACATCTGCGCCCAGTGCAGCGTGGCCGCGCGCGGGTCCTCGTCGACGGGCTTGGCGAGCTTTGCGAGGAACGCCGGGTCGGTGAGGTAGTTGGCGATCCCGACGTTGTGCAGGAACGGCAGGAACCCGCGGTCGAGGTCACGGGGGCGGTAGCCCAGCAGCGTGGTGTCCAGCGTGACGACGAGCGTGGTGTAACCGCCTGCCTTCGCGCGTTCCAGGAAGCTGACGCAGACGTCCGGGTCGGTGGGCCAGTAGAGCTGGTACCACCGTGCGCCGTCCCCGGACGCCTCGGCCACCTGCTCGAACGAGTGCGCCGACTGGGTCGAGTGGACGTAGGTCAGGCCCAGCGCCGCCGCCGCACGCGCGGTGGCGAGCTCGCCGTCGGGGTGCGCGAGGGTCTGGATGCCGACCGGCGCGATCATGACCGGCGCGGGCATCGCCGTGCCGAGGACGGTGGTGGACAGGTCGCGCTGGGCACTGCCGCGCAGCATGCGGGGCACGATGCGCCAGCGGTCGAACGCCGCCCGGTTGGCCGCCGCGGTGGCACCGGAGCCTGCGCTGGGCGTGATGTAGCCCAGTGCCTCCGGCGCGAGCACGGTGGCCGCGGCGTGTTCCAGCGCCGCCAGGTCGGTGGTGATCGCCGGTTTCTGGTCGGCGAACATCCCCTGCAGGTAGATCCCCAGCTGGTGGTCGGCGTAGTTCATCGATCGACGCTCCGGTTGCTCCGGTAGGCGGCCGCCAGCGCCGCGCAGCCCTGCGCGAGGAAGCGCCGGGCCGAGGGCAGGAGCCGGGTGAGGTAGGTGGAGCCGTGGACGTGGCCCGCGTAGCGCGTGACGGTAACCGGCACCCCGGACTGCGCCAACCGGCGCCCGTACGCCTCGCCCTCGTCGCGCAGCGGGTCGAACTCGGCTGTCATGATCAGCGCGGGCGGCAGCCCGGTCAGGTCGGCGGCCAACAGCGGCGACGCGTAGTCCTCGCGGGCCCGGGCCCCGTCGCCCAGGTAGTAGCCGACGCCACGCTCCATGTCGGCGCGGGTCAGCAGGTAGCCCTCGGCGAACTCGGCCATCGACGGCGCGCTCAGCGTCGCGTCGGTCACCGGGACCTCCAGCAGCTGGAACACCAGCGCCGGCCCGCCCCGGTCGCGCGCCATCAGCGTGGTGGCGGCCGCCAGGCTCCCACCCGCTGACGAGCCGCCGATCGAGACCCGGCTCGGGTCGATGCCGAGCTCGGCCGCCGACGCCACGGTCCAGCGCAGTGCGGCGTAGCAGTCCTGCACGGGGACGGGGTAGGGGTGCTCGGGCGCGAGGCGGTAGTCCACCGACACCACCACGCACCCGACCTTGGCGCTGTACCAGCGGCAGAGCGGGTCGTACTGGTCCAGGTCGCCCAGCCAGAACGCCCCGCCGTGGGCGTAGACGTGCGCCGGGAAAGGGCCGGTGCCGCGCGGGGTGTAGACCCGGACGGTGATGGTGCCGCCCGCCACCGGCACCTCGTGGTCCACGACGGATGCGGGCGCCGGCGGGGTGCGCGACAGCCGGTGCACCGTGGCCATGTTGCGCGTGCTCGCCGCGCGCAGCTCGACGTGGGACGCGGCGGGGTCGGGATCGCCCGCTCGCGCGGCCAACCACAACAGGACCCGGACCGCAGGCAGGAGAGGCATCAGCGCCGACCGTAGATCAGCGCGCCCGCGCCCGCCATGACCACGCCGCGCCGGATGCTCGACCGATCGTTCGTTCGGCGGCTAGGGTGGCCGGATGTCCGAGCCAACAGCCGACAGCACCGACGCCGAGCCTACTGCGGCCGAGATTCCTGCCGCCACCGCCGAGACCCCAGCCGATAACGCTGCCGATTCCGCTGCTGCCGATTCCGCTGCTGCCGACACCGCTGTGGTCGCGACGCCCGCGGCCGATGCTCCCGCTGCCGGCCCCGCCCTCGATCCTCCCACCACCGAGATCCCGGCCGCCGAGCTCGCGGCGCTGGCCGACCGTGCGGTCGTGGTGAGCCGCGACGAGGAGGATCCGGCCGTCGCGGTGCTGACGTTCAACCGCCCCGCCCGCTACAACGCGCTCACCACCGAGCTCAAGGACGCGGTGCTCGCGGCCGTGCTGCGGCTCGAGGCCGACGACTCGATCCGCGCGCTGGTGCTCACCGGTGCGGGCAAGGCCTTCTGCGTCGGTCAGGACCTCGGCGAGCACGCCGCGGCGCTCGCCGACGACCCGGCCACGGCCTTCGACACCGTCGAGCGCCACTACAACCCGATCGTGCTCGGGCTGCTGGACCTGCCGTTCCCGGTGATCGCCGCGATCAACGGGCCGTGCGCGGGGGCCGGGCTCGGCTTCGCGCTGGCCTGCGACCTGCGCGTCGCCGCCGCCGGCCTGAAGTTCACCACGGCCTTCACCGGCATCGGGCTCACGGCCGACTCCGGGCTCTCGGCGAGCCTCGCACACGCCGTGGGTGTCTCCCGCGCCACCGAACTGCTGCTGCTCAACGAGACCTTCACCGCCGAGGACGCCGCGAGCTGGGGGCTCGTCAGCTCCGTTGTGCCCGCCGAGGAGGTGCTGCCGGCCGCGCTGGTGCTGGCCAGGCGGCTCGCCGCGGGGCCCACGAAGGCCTACGTCGAGGTGAAGCGGGCGGTCCGCCGC
Source organism: Pseudonocardia sp. GCM10023141 (assembly GCF_042653605.1). NCBI lineage: Bacteria > Bacillati > Actinomycetota > Actinomycetes > Pseudonocardiales > Pseudonocardiaceae > Pseudonocardia > Pseudonocardia sp. GCM10023141. Next base: position 45,525 of record NZ_JBHSIR010000022.1, on the reverse strand, counting down.
GGCGCGGTGTCGGCGATGCCGGACGTGCTGGCGGCCGAGGGTGCCGCGCAGGCCCGGCTGGCGGCCACGTCCGACCACGTCGACGCGGTCGCCGACTTCCTCGCGAAGCGACGCCCGACGTTCCAGGGCAAGTGAGCGGCAGCCCGTGACCGCGAACGCCGAGGCGGGCAAGCGGGTGCGCCGGCCCACGGGCGGCGCGGGCCCGCTGCTCGAGATCGCGGTGGGGGAGTTCATCACCCGCGGCTACGACGCCACCAGCATGGAGGACCTCTCCCGCGCCGCCGGCATCACGAAGTCGTCGTTCTACCACCACTTCACGGGCAAGGAGGCGCTGCTGCGGGCAGCGCTGGAGCGAGCGCTCAACGGCCTGTTCGTGCTGCTGGCCGAACCCGGTGCGCAGGAGGGGACGCCCACGCAGCGCCTGCGCCACATCGTGGTCGGGCAGATCCGGTTGCTGGTGGCCGAGCTGCCCTACGTCACGCTGCTGCTGCGGGTGCGGGGCAACACCGAGACCGAGCGGTGGGCGCTGGAGCAGCGCCGCGCGTTCGACGCGCAGATCGCCGCGCTGGTGCGGGCTGCCGTCGACGCGGGGGAGATCCGGGCGGGTGTGGAGCCGGCACTGGCCGCCCGGCTGCTGTCCGGGCTGGTGAACTCGGTGGTCGAGTGGTATCGCCCCGGCCGGCCGGGTGCTGCGGAGCTGCCGGAGGACGTGGCGCACGCGGTCTTCCAGGGGATCCTGCCCGCGGCGAGTTGATCGGTCCCGCCGAGGCGGGCCGTGCGACGTTGCACGGGCCCACCTCGACGGGTCTGGTCCCGATCAGGGAGTGAGGCCCGATCAGGGAGTGAGGACTGCCTGGGCGCACGCGGCGTCCGCCTTGACGGCGCCCGCCGGGTCGGACAGCGTGCCGGTGAGGGCAGCAGCCGGGTTGGCAACGGCCCCCTGCGCGCTCTCGATCAGGCAGGTCGGGTCGGCGTTGGCCGTGCCCGTCCCGATCGCGATGAGCGCAGCGCCGGCGACGCCGGCCAGTACAGCGCCGACGATCTTCTTCTTCATTTCCTGTCTCCCTTGCTCGACATGGACGTCGAGAAGAATGGTTTCCGGGGCGCGTCCCGACAACCCATCCGCGCCGACCCTTTCGGTTGCAACGTGATCACTCATTGTCACGATATCGAGGTTACGGAATCATTTCGGGGGAAATGGGTGATGTGATATGGGCCGCGTTACGCCTCGGTAACCAGCAGGAATCCGTCCGCTTACGCGGGCATGGGAATGGGTGAACCGGGTGGTCGGATCGGGGCGTCCTCCTGGCCGAATGGATAGGAAGCTCCGGAAAATGCGCCGAAATCCTGCGAAGACCGCTCCGGAAGGCTCGTGACGGGGTGTCGCGAAATGTGGCGGTCGGCGACGGCGGCGGCGTGCAGTGCCGCCGGGCGCGGCGGCGCGCCGACGGGCGGGCCCCCTGTCGCCTTGCGCGGGAGTGCGCAGTGGGGCACGATGAGCCCAACACGCGGCCGAACGAACATTCGGTAGGAGGTCTGGTGGACGGCTCCGCAGTAGACGAGCTCGAGGTGAGTGCGCTCGAGTCCCGGTTCGACGAGACGATCGCGGCCGATCAACGGATCGAGCCGCGCGACTGGATGCCGGAGGCGTACCGCAAGACGCTGATCCGCCAGATCGCCCAGCACGCGCACTCCGAGATCATCGGGATGCAGCCGGAGGGCAACTGGATCCTGCGGGCGCCCTCGCTGCGCCGCAAGGCGATCCTGCTGGCCAAGGTGCAGGACGAGGCCGGGCACGGCATGTACCTCTATGCCGCCGCCGAGACGCTCGGCGTCGACCGCGCGGAGCTCACCGAGATGCTGATCGAGGGCCGGCAGCGCTACTCGTCGATCTTCAACTACCCGACGCTGTCCTACGCCGACATCGGCGTCATCGGCTGGCTCGTCGACGGTGCCGCCATCTGCAACCAGGTGCCGCTGTGTCGCTGCTCCTACGGCCCCTACGCCCGCGCGATGATCCGGGTCTGCAAGGAGGAGTCGTTCCACCAGCGGCAGGGCTTCGAGCTGCTGCTGGCGATGGTCAACGGCACGGCCGCCCAGCGCGAGATGGTGCAGGAGTCCACGAACCGCTGGTGGTGGCCGTCGCTGATGATGTTCGGCCCGCCTGATGGCGACTCGCCCAACACGCAGCAGTCGATGAAGTGGAACATCAAGCGCCACACCAACGACGAGCTGCGCCAGCGCTTCGTCGACATGACGGTCCCCCAGGCGGCCGCGCTGGGGATCACGCTGCCCGATCCGGGGCTCGTGTGGAACGACGAGCGCAAGGCGCACGACTACACCGAGCCCGACTGGTCGGAGTTCAAGGCGGTGCTCTCAGGTTCGGGCCCGTGCAACGCCCAGCGCGTCGAGCACCGCAAGCGCGCCCACGACCGGGGCGCCTGGGTCCGGGAAGCCGCCACCGCTTATGCCCAGAAGCAGGCCGCACGACGGGAGAGCGCAGCATGAGCCGCCGGGACTGGCCCCTCTACGAGGTGTTCGTGCGCGGCAAGCGCGGCCTCAACCACGTGCACGTCGGCTCCCTGCATGCCGCCGACGACGAGATGGCGCTGCGCAACGCCCGCGACGTCTACACGCGCCGCAACGAGGGCGTCAGCATCTGGGTGGTGCGCGCCGACGCCATCACCGCGTCGAGCCCCGCGGAGAAGGACCCGTTCTTCGCTCCCGCGGGCGACAAGGTCTACCGGCACCCGACGTTCTACGTCATTCCCGAGGAGGTGCCGCACCTGTGAGCGCCGAGGACAATGTCTACGACTCGCTCACCGAGGAGCACGGTGCGGACGCCAGCTGGGCGTACGGGCAGGGCGCGTTCGGTACGGGCATCGAGCACGTGCAGGAGGAGATCAGCGCGGCGGTGCCCGACGGCGTCGACGCCACCGACCTCGCGCAGTACTGCCTCATGCTCGGCGACGACGCGCTGATCTGCGGCCACCGCCTCTCGGAGTGGGTGAGCAACGCCCCGGAGCTCGAGGAGGAGATGGCGCTCGCCAACACCGCGCTGGACCTGATCGGGCAAGCGCGGGTGCTGCTGGCCAGGGCCGCGCACCTCGGGGCCGGCAGCGACGAGGACGAGCTCGCCTACCAGCGCACGGACGCGCAGTTCCGCAACGTGGCACTGGCCGAGCTGGGCGACGACCTCGACTTCGCACGCGCCATCGCCCGGCTGCTCGTGTTCTCGACGTGGCGACTGGCGCTGCTGGCGCGGCTGCTCGACTCGCGCGACCCGGTGATCGCCGCCGTCGCCGGCAAGGGCGTCAAGGAGCTGACCTACCACCGCGACCACGCCGTCCAGTGGACGCTGCGCCTGGGCGACGGCACCGCCGAGTCGCACGAGAAGATGCAGGCCGCACTGATCGGCATCTGGCCCTACGTCGACGAGCTGTTCCGCACGTCCGAGATCGAGCAGCGGCTGGTGGCCGCGGGTGTCGCGGTCGACCCGGCGCAGCTGCGCGACGAGGTCGACGCGGTGCTCGACCAGGTGCTGGCCGCCGCCACCCTGGAGCGTCCGCAGATCCCGGGGATCGCCGGGCCCGGCGGTCGGCAGGGCCGTCACACCGAGAAGCTCGGGCACGTGCTCGCGGAGATGCAGAGCCTGGCCCGCCAGCACCCCGGGGCGACGTGGTGACCGCGCGCACGATCGTGGCCGAGGTGCTCGACCCGGAGATGCCGATGCTCACGCTCGACGACCTCGGCGTGATCCGTGGAGTCGAGGAGGAGGGTGACGGGGTCACCGTCACGATCACGCCGACGTACTCGGGGTGCCCGGCCATCGAGATCATGCGCGACGACCTGCGCGCGCGGCTCGCGGCGGCCGGTTACGCCCGCATCGAGGTGCGCACCGTCCTGTCACCGCCGTGGAGCACCGACTGGATCTCCGACGACGGCCGTCGCAAGCTCGCCGAGTACGGCGTCGCCCCGCCCGGCGCGGTCGCCCCGCGCCCGGCCGGACCGGTGGCGCTCGTGCTGCGACCGCCGTCGGCCGTGGTGCGCTGCCCGCGCTGCGGATCGCCTGCCACCGACGAGCTCTCCCGCTTCGGCCCCACGGCCTGCACCGCGTTGCGGCGGTGCACGGCGTGCCGGGAGCCGTTCCAGCACATGAAGGAGTTGTAGCGCCCGTGAGCATCGCAGCGAGCGTCAGCGAGTGAGGAGCGGAGCGGGTGTGGAAACGACCATTGAAGATGGAGTTGTAGCCGTGACGCTCGCCGCGCCCACTCGCACCGGCTTCCACACCCTGCGCGTCGGTGGCGTCGAACGACTCTGCGACGACGCCGTGGCCGTCACCTTCGAGGTGCCCGACGACCTGCGGGCGGAGTTCGCGTTCCGCCCCGGCCAGTACCTGACGCTGCGCACGACCGTCGAGGGCGTCGAGGAGCGCCGCTCCTACTCGATCTGCGCCGCCGCCGGGTCCGCCCCGCGGGTGGGCGTGCGCCGGGTTGCGGGCGGGCTGTTCTCGGAGTGGCTCGTCGACCGGCTGGCGGCGGGCGACGAGATCGAGGTGGCGCCCCCGTCCGGGTCGTTCACGCCCGAGATCGCCGCCGGCAGCCGCCACGGCCTGATCGCGGCGGGGTCCGGCATCACGCCGGTGCTCTCGATCGCGGCGAGCGTGCTCGAGGCGCACCCCGACACCGAGGTGGTGCTGCTCTACGGCAACCGGCGCACCGACACGGTGATGTTCACCGAGGAGCTCGCCGATCTCAAGAACACCCACGGTCCGCGCCTGCAGCTCATCCACGTGCTCTCGCGGGAGCCGATGGCCGCCGACATCTTCTCCGGTCGGCTCGACGCCGATCGGCTGCGGCTGATCCTGACGGCGCTCGTCGACGTCTCCGGCACCGACCAGTGGTGGCTGTGCGGCCCGCTCGGCATGACCACCGACGCGCAGTCGGTGCTGGTCGAGCTGGGCGTGGCGAAGGCGCAGGTGCACCGCGAGCTGTTCTACGTCGACGAGCCGCCGCCGGAGCTCGTCCGCGCCGACGAGGTGATCGACGGCGAGACCAGCGACGTCACGGTCATCCTCGACGGCCGTACCACCACGCTCACGCTGCCGCGGGGGGAGTCGATCCTCGACGCCGCGCAGAAGGTGCGCGGTGACCTCCCGTTCGCGTGCAAGGGCGGCGTCTGCGGGACGTGTCGGGCGCGCGTCACCGACGGGGAGGTGGTGATGCGCCGCAACTTCGCACTGGAGGACGACGAGCTGGCAGCGGGCTTCGTGCTCACCTGCCAGTCGCGGCCCACCACGGATCTGGTGACCGTCGACTACGACAGCTGATCACGTGCGGTACTGGTCACGCAGGAATGTCCGCACCTCGGCGATGTAGTCCTGCGGCCGTGTGACCAGCAGCGAGTGGCCGCCGTCCGGGAAGATCCGCACCTGCGCGTCGGGATGCAGGTCGAGGAGTCGCTCGCTCCTCGATCCCGGTCATGAGGCGACCCTAACCTCGGGCCGTCCGGGGCGGGACGCTGGCGCTGTGGCGGCAACTCCCTAAGCTCGTGCCCATGGCCCGGTACTTCGATGTGCATCCCGTCGATCCGCAACGGCGCGCGATCGGGCAGGTCGTGGACGTCCTCAAGGGCGGCGGCCTGATCGCGTACCCCACCGACTCCTGCTTCGCGCTGGGCTGCCAGCTCGGCAACCGGGAGGGGCTGGAGCGCATCCGCGAGATCCGCCACCTCGACGACAGCCACCACTTCACGCTGATGTGCCGCGACTTCGCCCAGCTCGGGCAGTTCGTGCAGATCAGCAATGCGATGTTCCGGCTGGTCAAGGCGTCGACCCCGGGGAGCTACACGTTCATACTGCCGGCCACCAAGGAGGTGCCGCGCCGGCTGATGCACGCCAAGAAGAAGACGGTGGGCGTGCGCATCCCCGATCACGTCGTGACGCAGACGCTGCTCACGGAGCTGGGGGAGCCGATCCTGTCGAGCACCCTGCTGCTGCCTGATCAGGAGGAGCCGCTCACCCAGGGCTGGGAGATCAAGGAGCGGCTCGACCACGTCGTCGACGCCGTCATCGACTCCGGCGACTGCGGCACCGAGCCCACCACGGTGATCGACCTGTCCGGCGAAGAGCCCGAGATCATCCGCGTCGGCGCAGGCGACCCCGCCCGCTTCGCCTAGGTGGGGCCGACGTAGAGCCAGCGGCCCCCGTCCTTGCGGAAGCGGCTGTTCTCCTCGACGACGCCGCCGTCGTAGTGGGCGCGGAACTCCACCGTGCCCTCGACATCGAGCAGGCCGCCCCCGGTGCGGTCGAGGATCTCCAGGCCCGTCCAGCGGTCGGCGGGGTCGATGCCGGTGCGGCGCGGGCGGGTGGTGGGGTCCCAGGTCAGGCGCAGGTAGGCCGCGTCGCCCACGGCGAACGCGGTGTAGCGCGAGCGCATCAGCAGCTCCGCGGTGGGCGCGGCGTCGCCCGCGTGGAACCGGCCGCAGCAGGCGCCGTAGGGCTGGGGCAGCCCGCACGGGCAACCGGCACGCGGCTCAGTGGGCAAGTGCGTCTCCTGCCCCGTCGCGGAAGTCCTGGAACATCGGACGCACCGCGTCGCCCGCCGACTGCTGCGTGAGCAGGATCGCGGTCGAGCGCTGCGCGCTGTCGTTGAACCAGACGGTGCCGGTGATGCCGTCCCAGCCGTAGCGCGTCGCGGAGCCGCCACCACCCACCGCCATCCCGAGACCCCAACCGCGATCGCGCAGCATCGGGTCGCGCTGGGCCGGTGTCAGGTGGTCGGTGGTCATCAGCGCCAGCGTCGCGGGCGACACGAGCGGGTCGGGTCCGCGCAGCATCCGGGCGAAGGCCAGGTAGTCGTCGATCGTCGAGACGAGGCCGCCGCTCGCCGACGGGAACAGCGGCTCGTGGCTCCATGCCCCGTCGACGGGGTCGGCGACGCGCTGCTCGCCGGTGGCCTCGTCGACGGCGTAGCAGGGCAGGAACCGGTGCCGCTGGTCAGCGGGCACCGAGAACCCGGTGTCGACCATGCCGAGCGGGTCGAAGATCCGCTGGGCCAGCAGCGTCGCGAGCGGACCTCCCGTGGCCCGCGCCAGCAGCACGCTCAGCACGTCGAAACCGACGTCGTAGGACCAGCGCTCGCCGGGCTGGGCCTGCAGCGGCAGCGTGCCGAGCCGGCGCAGCCACTCGTCGGGGCCGAACCGGCGCGTGTTCAGCGCGTCGCCCGCCAGCCCCTGCTCGCGCGCGGCCAGGTCGAGCGGCGTGCTGTCACCCCGGGCGCCGTAGCCCCAGCGGAAGGTCAGCAGGTCTGCCAGCGTGATCGGCCGCAGCGCCGCCACCGTGTCGTCGAGCGGGCCGGCCGCGCGGCGCAGCACCCGCCGGTCGGCGAGCTCGGGCAGCAGGTCGTCGACGGGCGCGTCGAGGGCGAGGAGGCCCTCCTCCACGAGGATCATCGTGGCCACCGCCGCGACCGGCTTCGTCATCGAGGCGATGCGGAAGATCGTGCCCCGCCGCACCGGTTCGGCGCCCTCGAGCGTGGTGGAGCCGATGACGTCCACGTGCTGCTCGTCGCCGCGTTCCAGGGCCATGACCAGCCCGGGTGGGCGCCCGGTGGCGATGTGCGCCGCCATCGTGTCGTGCAGCTCTGCCGCTCCCGCGGCGAGATCAACCATGCCCCGACCCTAACCGCGGCCCACCGCATCCGGCCGCCGGTGTCGCGGAGCCGCGTTGCCCGTAAACTGGGACTTTCCCGAGTCGCGAGTGGTCAAGTCGAAAGTGGTGGAGCAGTTGTCCGGCGTGTCGACCGAGGCGCTGCGGCGCCGGACGTTCGCGGTGATCAGCCATCCCGACGCGGGCAAGTCGACGCTCACCGAGGCGCTCGCCCTGCACGCGTCGGCCATCGACACCGCGGGCGCGGTGCACGGCAAGTCCGGCCGGGCCGGCGTCACGTCGGACTGGATGGAGATGGAGCGCAAGCGCGGCATCTCCATCACCTCCGCCGTGCTGCAGTTCGGCTACCGCGACCATGTGATCAACCTGCTCGACACCCCCGGCCACGGCGACTTCTCCGAGGACACCTACCGGGTGCTCGCCGCCGTCGACGCCGCGGTGATGCTGCTCGACGCCGCCAAGGGCCTCGAGCCGCAGACGCTCAAGCTGTTCGACGTCTGCCGCACGCGCGGCATCCCGGTGCTCACGTTCGTCAACAAGTGGGATCGGCCCGGCCGCGAGGCGCTGGAGCTGCTCGACGAGGTGGAGCAGACGATCGGGCTGCGGCCGATGCCGATCACCTGGCCGCTGGGCATCGCGGGTGACCTGCGGGGCGTCGTCGAGATCGAGACCGGCGAGCTGCGCCGCTACACGCGCACGGCCGGCGGCGCCACGCGCGGCGAGGTCACGGTCGTGCCCGCCGAGCAGGCCGCCGCCGAGGAGCCCGACCACTGGCCCGCCGCGCAGGAGGAGATCGCGCTCCTGGAGGAGATCGGCGCCACGTTCGACGAGAAGGACTTCCTCGCCGGTACCGCCACGCCCGTCCTCTTCGGTGCCGCGCTGTCGGGCGTCGGGGTGGGACGGTTGCTCGACGCGCTCGTCGATCTCGCCCCCGCGCCCGAGGCCCGCCTGGACGCCGACGGTGAGCCGCGCGCGCTGGAGACACCGCTGTCCGGGCTGGTGTTCAAGGTGCAGGCGGGCATGGACCGCTCCCACCGCGACCGGATGGCGTTCGTACGCATCTGCTCGGGACGCTTCGAGCGCGGCATGGTGCTCGTGCACGCCGCCACCGGCCGCCCGTTCGCCACGAAGTACGCCCAGGCCGTGTTCGGCCAGCAGCGCACCACGGTCGAGGAGGCGTTCCCCGGCGACATCGTCGGGCTCGTCAACGCGGGTGCGCTGCGTCCCGGCGACACGCTCTACGCGTCGGACCCGGTGCTCTTCCCGGCCATCCCGAGCTTCTCCCCGGAGTACTTCTCGGTGGCCCGCGGCGCCGACGCCGGCCGGTTCAAGCAGTTCCGCCGCGGCATCGACCAGCTCGACAGCGAGGGCGTCATCCAGGTGCTGCGCTCGGACCTGCGCGGGGACCAGAGCCCGGTGCTCGCCGCCGTCGGGCCGCTGCAGTTCGAGGTGGTGGCCAGCCGGATGGCCGACGAGTTCGGCGCGCCCGTCACGCTGGAGACGCTCAACTACTCGATCACCCGCCGCACCGACGCCGCCGGCGCCGAGGAGCTCGGCAAGCAGGCCGAGGTCGAGGTGCTCACCCGGCGCACCGACGGGGCCCTGCTCGCGGTGTTCGTCAACAAGTGGCGGCTGGAGACGATCCGCCGCAAGTTCCCCGACCTGATGCTCGAGGCGCTGCCCGCAGGCTCCGCGGACCGGTAGCCGGGGTGCGGCCCTCGTGGGATCGCACAAGGGTGGGGTGCACCACACCTTCGGGGTTCGTCGGATCCTGGGGTGGCCGGGTCTCGGGGTGATCGGCGATCGTTGCCCGATCCCACCCGAGCTGCTGCGAGGTGCCCTGTGCGCGGAACCGCGAAACGTCGGACGCATCCGGTCGACGAAGTCCTCCCGGTCGGGAAGCTGGCCGTCTACGGCTTCCAGCACGTCCTGGCCTTCTACGCCGGGGCGGTGATCGTCCCGATCCTGCTGGCCGGCGCGATCGGGCTCTCGGAGCGCGAGCTGATCCACCTCATCAACGCCGACCTGTTCACCTGCGGGATCGCCTCGATCATCCAGTCCGTCGGGTTCTGGAAGATCGGGGTGCGGCTGCCGCTGCTGCAGGGCGTCACGTTCACGGCGGTGTCGCCGATGATCGCGATCGGCATGGCGGCGGGCGGCGGCACCGAGGGCCTGCTGGTGATCTACGGCTCGGTGATCGTGGCGGGGCTCGCCACGTTCTTCGTCGCGCCGTTCTTCAGCAGGCTGATCCGGTTCTTCCCGCCGGTCGTCACCGGGTCGGTGATCACGATCATCGGGCTCGCGCTGCTGCCCGTCGCGGCGCTCGACGCCGTCGGCGGCGGCTCGCACCCGGAGCCGGGCAACTGGCGCAACCTCGCCTACGCCCTGGGCACCCTGCTCGTGATCGTGGTGATCCAACGGGTCTTCCGCGGGTTCATGGCGACGGTCGCGGTGCTGGTCGGCCTCGTGCTGGGCACGCTCGTCGCCTGGTCGCTCGGCGATGCGACGTTCGCGTCGGTCGCCGACTCGTCCTGGTTCGGCGTGACCACCCCGTTCTTCTTCGGTGTCCCGAAGTTCACGGTGGCCGCGATCGTGTCGATGGTCGTCGTCATGCTGATCACGGCCGTCGAGACCACCGGCGACGTCTTCGCCACCGGCGAGATCGTGGACAAGCGCATCACCCGTGACGACATCGCCCGCGCCCTGCGCGCCGACGGCCTCGCCACCACCATCGGCGGCGTCCTCAACTCCTTCCCCTACACCTGCTTCGCCGAGAACGTCGGCCTGGTGCGCCTGACGCGGGTGCAGAGCCGGTTCGTCGTGGCGACGGCCGGTGTCTTCATGATCCTGATCGGGCTCGTGCCGAAGGCCGGGGCGATCGTCGCGGGCATCCCGCACCCCGTGCTCGGCGGCGCCGCGCTGGCCATGTTCGCCACGGTGGCGGTCGTCGGCTTCCAGACGCTGTCGCGGGTGGACTTCAACGACCACCGCAACGTCGTGATCGTCGGCACCAGCGTCGGGCTCGCCATGTTCGTCACGGCCCAGCCCGACGTCGCGAAGGCCGTGCCCGAGTGGGCCCAGGTGATCTTCGGCTCCGGCATCACGCTGGGCAGCCTGACGGCGATCGTGCTCAACATCGTGTTCCACCACATCGGCAAGAACTACGGTCCGGCCGTCGCGGGGTCGCCCGGCGCGTCGGTGCGGCTCGACCAGGTCAACTCGATGTCGCGCCCGGAGTTCGTCTCCACCTTCGGACGGCTGTTCCAAGGACCCAACGAGGTGGTGGGGCGCGCGTACGACCACCGGCCCTTCGCCGACACGTCCGACCTGCGTGCGGCGTTCCAGGAGGCGCTGTTCTCCGCACCGAACGCCGAGCAGCGCGAGCTGATCACGCACTACCCCGACCTCGGCGGTGACCCGGACGACGACACCGACTCGGCCCGCGACCAGGCCACCGCCGGGCTCACCCGGCTGTCGGAGGAGGACCAGAAGGAGTTCGCGGCGCTCGCGGCCGCGTACCGGGAGCGGTTCGGGATGCCGTTGATCGTGTGCGTGCGGGAGGCGTCGAACCGGGAACAGATCCTGAGAGACGGCGCGCTGCGGCTGGCGAACTCGCCCGCACAGGAGCAGGCTGCCGCGTTGATCGAGATCGCGAAGGTGGCCAACCACCGCTTCGCCGACCTCGTGGCGGACGCGAACCCGATCCACAGCGCCCGGTTCGGCGGCGCGGGGTCGAGAGCATATGGGGACAACGGGTGAACCTGGAAACCTTCGACGCACTGCCGGTCGCCGCGGCGCTGGGTGAGCTGCAGTCCTGCTGCAACGCCCCGCGCTGGGCCGCGGTCGTGGCCGCCGGCCGGCCCTATGGCTCGGTCGAGGCGCTGCTGGCCGCCGCCGACGACGCACTGACCGACGAGGACCTCGACCCCGCCATGGCCGCGCACCCGCGCATCGGAGACCGCACGGCCACCGGTCGGTCGCAGCGCGAGCAGAGCGCCGTTGCCGCCGCCGCCGACGCCGTGCTCGACGCGCTGGCAGCAGGCAACCGGGAGTACGAGGCGCGCTTCGGGCACGTCTACCTGGTGTGCGCCAGCGGGCGCAGTGCCGCCGACCTGCTCGCGACGCTGCGGTCGCGGCTGGACAACGACCCGGCCACCGAACGCAAGGTGGCGCTGGGGGAGCTGGCGGCGATCAACCGGATCCGGCTGCGGGGGTCGTTCGCATGAGCGAGCTTGCGAGCGGATCAATGTCACAGCGCCTGCGCGAAGCGCTGACCGAGCGAAGCGAGGGAATGCGTTGAGCCTCTCGACGCATGTGCTCGACGCAGCGCTCGGCCGCCCAGCCGTCGGGGTGGCCGTCCGGCTGACCCGGGGCGACGAGGTGCTCGCCGCTGTCGTCACCGACGCCGACGGGCGGGCGTCCGGGTTCCCGGACCTCGCGGCAGGCGACTACCGCCTCACCTTCGACACCGGCGGCTACCACGCCGCCACCGGCCAGGAGGGGTTCTACCCCGAGGTGGCCGTGACCTTCACCGTCCGCGACGCGGCGGCGCACCACCACGTGCCGCTGCTGCTGTCGCCGTTCGCCTACTCGACCTATCGCGGGAGCTGAGCACAGATGAGCATCGTTCTGGGGGCCAACCAGTACGGCAAGGCGGAGAACCGCGTCGTCCGGATCTACCGCGACGGGGCGCGCCACGAGTTGCGGGACGTCACCGTCTCGACGGCGCTGCGTGGCGACTTCGCGGCGGCACACCTGCACGGCGATCAGTCGAAGGTGCTGCCGACCGACACGCAGAAGAACACCTGCTACGCCTTCGCCAAGTCCCACGGGCTGCGCGAGATCGAGACCTACGCGATCACGCTGGGCCGCCACTTCGTCGACACCGTCGCGCCGGTCACCGGGGCCCGGATCGCGGTGGACGAGTACGCCTGGGACCGCGTGCCCGTCGGCGGTGTGGGCCACGACCACACCTGGACGCGGCGGGGCTCGGAGGTGCGCACCACGGTCGTCACCGTGGACGCCGAGCGTGCGCACGTGGTGTCGGGCCTGAAGGACCTGGTGCTGCTCAAGAGCACCGGCTCGGAGTTCGCCGGATTCCTCGTCGACGAGTACACGACCCTGCAGGAGACCCACGACCGCATCATGTCGACGTCGCTGGTGGCGAACTGGACGTTCGTCGACGATGTCGACGTGAACTGGGACGAGTCGTGGGCCGACGTCCGCCGCATCCTGCTGGAGCAGTTCGCCGTGGTGCACTCGCTGGCGCTGCAGCAGACGCTGTGGGAGATGGGCAAGGCCGTGCTCGAGGCCCACCCCGAGGTGGCGGAGATCAGCATGTCGGCACCCAACCGCCACCACTTCGTGGTGGACCTCGGCCCGTTCGGCCTGGAGAACCCCAACGAGGTGTTCTACGCGGCCGACCGGCCCTACGGGCTGATCGAGGCGACCGTCACGCGGGAGGACTGAGCGCCGAGCGCCCACTGGCTCATGATCGAACCGGAACCAGTGGGCGTTCGGGTCAGGTCGAGCGGGACAGCAGGTCGGCCAGCACGTCCTCCTCGGTCACCGTCCACGCCGCGGCGCCGATGGGGATGAGCAGCTCGACGGTGTAGCCGTCGAACCGGCGGCGCGTCATCGGCGACAGCGACGTGGCCAGGGTCAGCATCGCGACGTTCTCGGGCAGCACCGAGCCGCGCAGGTGCGTGTAGCCGATATCGGTGGCGAGCTCGGTCAGCGCGGTGAGCAGGCGGCGCCCGACGCCGCGGCGCTGCCACGCATCGGCCACCGCGACGGACAGGTCGGCCGTCGTCTCGCCACCCGTACCGATCACCCTGGCGATCCCGATGGGCACCGGCCCGTCGGCGCCCGCCACCTCGGCCACCACCGCGGCGCGGCGCCGCCCGTCGATGTCGATGAGCTGCTCGCGGACCGTGGCGACCAGCCGCGGGACGGGGGAGTGGAAGCGCAGGTAGCGGCTGCGCGGCGACAGCGCCGCGAAGACCGTGTCGACGGCGTGCGCGGCGTCGCAGCGCTGCAGCGGACGGATCGTGACCGGGTCGGCCGGAGTCCTGCGACACAGCGCATCGACGGGAGGGGCATCGAGGGGAGGGGCGTCGACGGGCGGCGCGCTCACGCCGGGCCCCGGTGGTCTCGCAGTGGGGCCCGCACGAAACCGACGACGTCTTCGAGCACGCCCGCGTCGCGCAGCAGCTTGCGGTGCCCGAGACCCTCGGTGAGCACGAGCCGGGAACCGGGCCAGGCCGCGGCGATCGTGCGCGACTCCGCGGACGCGACCTCCCGGTCCCCGCGGTCGTGGACGACGAGGGTGGGCGGCACCGCGACGACGCCTGCCGTCGCCGCCACGTCGAACGCCTCGAAGGGCAGGCCGATCCGGTGCTGCACCGAGCGTTCCAGGCCCGCTCGCACCCGCGTGCCGAGCCCGAGCTGGTCGGCGAAGGCGCCCAGCATCGCCCGCGGGTCGCCCATGGGTGCGAGCAGCACCAACCGGCCCGGCCGCACCCCTTCGCGCAGCGCGAAGGCGGTGGCGGTGGCGCCCATCGAGTGCGCGATCACGGCGTGCGGACGCCCGTGGGCGAGCACCGCCGCGTGCAGTGCCGAGGCGAACTCCGGGATCGTGCTCGTGGCCCCGAACCGGCCGGGACCGGACGCGCCGTGGGCCGGGGCGTCGAACGCGACCACCCGGTGCCCGGCCGCGACCAGCGGCGCGACGAAGCCGCCCAGCTGCTCGGACCGGCCGCCCCAGCCGTGGACGAGGTAGACCGGCGGGCCCGCACCCCAGACGGTCGAGTACAGCATCCGGCCGTCGAGCTCGAGGTGCGCGTCGCGCCCGCGCGGTGGTGGTGGCAGCAACGAGCGTGGCATCGCGGGCGGCACCGTGAACCACATCCGGGTCGCAGCGCGCACCCCGATCCCGGGCGCGAACCGTTCCACCATGTTCCAACGGGAGTGAATGGCACGAACGATCGTTCTATTTTGAGTCGAGAGCGTCATCGGTTCTCCTTGATGAGGTGGCGCTAGGAGCGCGCGGCGGTCAGCAGGACGTCGAGCGCCCGGCGGGCCCGGGTGGCCGCGTCGGGATCGCGCAGCAGCCGGGTGGTGACGTGGAAGGCCAGCATCACGCCCTCCAGGTCCTGTGCGAACTGGCGGGGGTCGGCATCGGCCCGGAACTGGCCCTCGGTGACGCCGCTGGTGAACATGGTGGCGATCGTGTCCATCCAGTCGCGCTGGTTGGTGACGAGCTGCTCCCGGACGGGTCCGGGCTGGTCGTCCAGCTCGAACGAGGACGCGGTGAGCAGGCAGCCGCCCTCGTCGGAGCTCCAGGTGAGCCAGCGCTCGAACAAGGCGCGGAGCCGGGGTTCGCCCCGGGGTTCCCGCAGCGCGGGGCGGATGACCTCGATGGCGAACCGCTCCGCGGTGTGGCGCAGCACCTGCAGCTGCAGTGACTCCTTCGACCCGAAGTGGGCGAACAGTCCGCTCTTGGACAGCTCCGTCTGCGTGGCCAGCGAACCGATCGTCAACCCGCCGAGCCCGACGTGGCCCGCCAGCCTGCCGGCCTCCTCGAGGATCACGTCACGTGTCGCTGCACCCTTGCTCATGGAGAAGTAGTAGCACGACCGTTCGTCTGACTGCAAGAAACAAAGCGAGCTAGAGGGATCGCAGGGCGAGGAACACGTCGACGCGGTCGGTGAACCTGCCGAGGTCGCGGCCGGTCAGCTCCTCCACCCGCCCGATCCGGTACCGCACGGTGTTGACGTGCAGGTGCAGCCGCTCGGCCGCCCTGCTCCACGACCCCGAGCAGTCCAGGAACGCCTCGAGCGTCTCCAGCAGCCCGGCGTTGGTGCGCGCGTCGTAGGCGAGCACGGGGTCGAGGATCCGGGCGGCGAACGCGCGGCGCAGCCGGTCGGGCACCGCGGCGAGCAGGGCGACGTGCGACGTGACCTCGGCCGCAGCGACCACGTGCAGCCGGCCCGGGCGGGTGGCCGCCAGGTCCCGGGCGTGGCGGGCCTCCTGCAGTGCGCCCGAAAGCGCGTCGGGCAGCGCGGGACGGCTCACCCCGACGGTGAGGCGGTCGCGGCCCAGGCCCGGTTCCAGGCGGGCGAGCGCGGGGTGCAGCGCGGCCGGGTCGCCGGCCAGCAGCGCCACGGCCATGCCGTCGTGGAGGCCGACCGCGGGCGGCCCGACGTGCGACACGGCGTCCACCAGCACCGAGCGGGCGGTCTCGGCGAGGTCGGGCCGGTCGGGGAAGCCCGCCACCGCGACGGTCAGCGGGGTGGCCGGGTCGATGCCGGCCTGGCGCAGCCGCACGGTGGTCTCCGGTTGGCTGCCGGCCCCCTCGGCGATCAGCGCGACGGCGTCGTCGGCGATGTCGCGGGCCACCCGCAGGCCCTCGCCGCGCCGCGCGCGGTCCAGCGCGGTGAGCGCCACCAGCTCACCCACCGCGTCGGCGATCTCGCTGTGCCAGTCCGGGAATGCGCCCTCGACGACCACGAACCAGCCGGTGAGCCGGGACTCCGATGCCGGCCCGACAGCGAACAGCGAGTGCGGCCCGGCGCTGACGGCCGGCAGCCGCGGGGCGGTCAGGTAGGTGGTGACGGCCTCGTCGAGCTGCGCCATCGGTGGTCCGGCGAGTGCGCGACCGGTGGCGCTGAGGACCCGGCACGTGAGCCCGGTGGCCGTTGCGACCTGCACCGCCAGCTCGTCGAGGCCCAGCCCGCCCGCGACGGCCGAGAGCAGCTGGCGCTGGCGGCCCAGCGACAGCGCGAGCCGGTCACCGCGCGCCGCGGTGAGCGAGCCGACCACGTACTCCGTGACGGCGGAGAACGACACCTCCTCCGGCACGGCGAGCAGCGGGACGCCGTGGCGGCGGCAGGCGTCGACGACGTCATCGGGAACGCCGTGGAACACCGCATCGCCCGCAGCGAGCGCCGCCGCGCCCGCCGCGGCGATGGCGGCGACGAAGCACTCGGCGTCGCCGGGCCCGTTGCGCCAGACCATGCCGCTGATCACGAGCTCGCCACCGGAGAGGTAGCGGGCGGGATCGAGGAGGTCGGTCGTGTACACCCAACGGACCGGACGGTCGAGCGACGCCTCGGGGGCGTGCAGCAGCCGCAGCCCCAGTTCGGGGCGGGCGAGCAACTCCCGCAACAGCATTGGAGGAACCTACAACCCATCCGTGGTGCGCGGTGGGCTGATTCGTCATCGTCGCGGCTACTGCCCGGCCCGCGGCGGCTGTCTACTTCTCCCCATGGATTTCCTCGTGCCGACGACCTGGGCCGACGCTCTCGCGGCCAAGGCCGAGCGCCCCGACGCGCTGCCGATCGCCGGGGGCACCGACGTGATGGTCGAGATCAACTTCGACCACCGGCGCCCGGGCGCGCTGCTGGACCTGACCCGCGTACCCGAGCTGCGGGAGTGGTCGCTGGACGGCCCTGTCGTGCGGCTGGGCGCCGGCGTCACGTACGCCCGCGTGATCGACGAGCTGGGCGCGACGCTGCCCGGTCTCGCGATGGCGTCGCGGACCGTCGGGTCGCCGCAGATCCGCAACCGCGGCACCGTCGGCGGGAACCTCGGCGCCGCCTCGCCCGCCGGTGACAGCCACCCGGCGCTGCTGGCCGCGGACGCGGTCGTCGAGCTGGCCTCGGTCCGCGGCGTGCGCCAGGTACCGGTCGCCGACTTCTACACCGGCGTGAAGCGCAACGCGCTCGCACCCGACGAGCTGATCAGCGCCGTGCTGATCACGCCCCCGACCGGCCCGCAGCAGTTCTGCAAGATCGGCACCCGCAACGCGATGGTGATCGCCGTGACCGCGTTCGGGTTCGCCCTGCACCCCGACCGCCGCGCCGTGGGCACCGGGATCGGCAGCGCCGCCCCGACCCCGCGTCGCGCGCTCGCCGCCGAGGAGTTCCTCGCCGGTGAGCTGGCGGCTGCGGGCCTGTGGGACTCCCGCGCCGCGCTGCCCGACGGGCTGGCCACCGAGTTCGGCCGCCGGGTGCGGGACGCCGCCGCCCCCATCGACGATGTGCGCGGCAGTGCCGCGTACCGCCTGCACGCCCTGTCGGTGATGGCGCGCCGCGCCGCCACCTGGGCCTGGGACGACTACCGCACCGAGAACCGGAAGGCCGCCTGAGATGCGCATCCAGCTGACCGTGAACGGCACGAGGCGCGAGGCCGACGACGTGTGGGAGGGCGAGAGCCTGCTCTACGCGCTGCGTGAGCGCCTCGGCCTGCCCGGCTCGAAGAACGCCTGCGAGCAGGGCGAATGCGGCTCCTGCACCGTCTACCTGGACGGGACGCCGGTGTGCTCCTGCCTGGTCGCGGCCGGGCAGGCGCAGGGCCGCGAGGTCACGACGGTCGAGGGCCTCGCCGACGGCGAGCGGCTCGACACCGTCCAGCAGGCGTTCGTCGACCGCGGCGCCGTCCAGTGCGGCTTCTGCACACCCGGCCTGGTCGTCACCACGCACGACCTGCTGGAGCGCAACCCGCACCCGAGCGACCCGGAGATCCGGGAGGCGCTGGCCGGGAACCTGTGCCGGTGCACGGGGTACGAGAAGATCCTGGACGCGGTCCGGACCGCAGCGGAGGCTCGGCAGTGAGCAACGGGAACATGATCATCGAGGGCGCTCACGTCGTCACCGTGACCGGTGCGGAGTTCGCCGACGGCCACGTGGTCGTGGAGGGCAACCGGATCACCGCCGTCGGGTCCGGCCCGGCCCCGCGCACCGGCGAGCACACCGTCGTCGACGCCCGCGGTTGCCTGCTGACCCCCGGCTTCGTCAACACGCACAACCACCTCTACCAGTGGGTCACGCGCGGTCTCGCCGTCGACTCCACGCTCTTCGAGTGGCTCACCACGCTCTACCCGGTGTGGGCCGGCATCGACGAGCACGCGGTGCACACGGCCGCCGGCGGCGCGCTGGCCCAGCTCGCGCTCACCGGCTGCACCACCGCGAGCGATCACCACTACGTGTTCCCGCGCGAGGGCGGTGACGTGCTCGGCGCCGAGATCCGCGCGGCGCAGGACGTCGGCCTGCGGTTCCACGCCACCCGTGGCTCGATGGACCTCGGGCAGCGCGACGGCGGGCTGCCGCCCGACCACGTCGTGGAGGACCGCGACGCGATCCTCGCCGCGTCGGCCGCTGCCGTGGCGCGCTGGCACGACCCGGCACCGGGCTCGATGCTGCAGATGGCGCTGGCTCCCTGCTCACCGTTCTCCGTGACCGGGGACCTCATGCGCGAGTCCGCCGAGCTGGCCCGGGAGCTGGGCGTGCGGCTGCACACCCACCTCGCCGAGACCATCGACGAGGAGGACTTCTGCCGCGAGCGGTTCGGCTGCTCCCCGCTCGAGTACGTCGAGAGCCTCGGCTGGACCGGCCCGGACGTCTGGTTCGCCCACGCCATCCACCTCGACGACTCCGCGGTGAAGAAGATCGGCGACACGGCGACGGGTGTGGCGCACTGCCCGTCGTCCAACGCGCGGCTCGGTGCCGGCATCGCCCGTACCCGCGACCTGCGCGACGCAGGCGCCCGCGTCGGGCTCGGCGTCGACGGCGCCGCGAGCAACGAGGCCGGCAGCCTGCTGGAGGAGGCCCGGCACGCGGTGCTGTTCGCCCGGCTCGTCGGCGGCCCCACCGCGCTGTCGGTGCGTGACGGGCTCGAGCTCGCCACCATGGGCGGCGCCGCCGTGCTCGGTCGCGCGTCCGAGATCGGCTCGATCGAGGTGGGCAAGCTCGCCGACCTCGCGCTCTGGCGCGTCGACGGTCTCGGCCACGCCGACGTCGCCGACCCGGTGGCGGCGCTCGTGCTCGGCTCGCCGCCACCGCTGGAGCTGCTGCTCGTGAACGGGCGGCCGGTCGTCGAGCGCGACCGGGTCGTCACCGTCGACACCGCCGCGATCGCACGCGAGTGCGTCAGCGTCCATCGCACGCTGCTGGAGAAGGCATCATGACGTCGACCCAAACCACCTCGACCCAAACCACCTCGACCCAAACGACCTCGGCCCAGACCACCACACCCGGCAAGATCGGGGACAGCCCGCTGCGCCCCGACGGCGTCCTCAAGGTCACCGGCGAGTTCGCGTACTCGTCGGACCTGTGGCACGACGACATGTGCTGGGGTGTCACGCTGCGCAGCCCGCACCCGCACGCCCGGATCGTGTCGATCGACATCGCCGCCGCGCTCGCGCTGCCCGGTGTGTACGCCGTGCTCACCGCCGACGACGTGCCCGGCGAGAACGCCACCGGACTGGAGCACCTCGACACCCCGGCACTGGCCGTCGACGTCGTGCGCTACCAGGGCGAACCCGTCGCGCTGGTGGCCGCCGACCACCCGGAGACGGCGCGGCGGGCTGCCAAGCGGATCGTCGTCGACTACGAGGTGCTGCCCGCGATCACCGACCCGCGCCACGCGCTGGACGCCGATGCACCGCAGGTGCACGGGCACGGCAACCTGGTGCGGAGGATGCAGATCCGCCGCGGCGACCCGGCGCCCACCGCGCCCGTCGTCGTCGCGCTCGACTTCGAGGTCGGCATGCAGGACCAGGCCTTCCTCGGCCCCGAGTCCGGCCTGGCCGTGCCCGCGGCGGACGGTGGTGTCGACCTCTTCGTCGCCACCCAGTGGTTGCACGTCGACCAGGGGCAGATCTGCCGCGTGCTGGGCCTGCCGCCGGAGAAGGTGCGGCTGTCGCTCGCCGGCGTCGGGGGCGCGTTCGGGGGTCGTGAGGACCTGTCGATGCACGTCCATGCCTGCCTGCTCGCGATGCACACCGGCAAGCCGGTGAAGATGAGCTACTCCCGCGAGGAGTCGTTCTTCGGCCACGTGCACCGCCACCCCGCCTGGCTGCGCTACGAGTTCGGCGCCGAGCCCGACGGCACGCTGGTCTACGGGAAGGCCGACATCCTCTTCGACGGCGGCGCCTACGCGTCCTCGACGGGTGCGGTGGTCGGCAACGGCGGCACGCTGGGCATGGGCCCCTACAACTTCCCGAGCGTGCATGTCGACGCGCGGGGCGTGTACACCAACAACCCGCCCTGCGGCGCCATGCGCGGCTTCGGCTGCGTCCAGGCGGCGTTCGCGCACGAGGCGCTGATGGACGAGCTCGCCGATACCGTGGGTGTGGACCGGGTGGAGATCCGGGCGCGCAACGGCATGCGCGAGGGCGATGTCAACATCACCGGCCAGCTGATCGACTCCGCCGCGCCGGTGGCCGAGCTGATCCGGATCGTGCGGGACATGCCGCTGCCGGCGGCGATGGCCGAGCAGCCCGACATCCGGGACCTGCCCGGCGGCGCCTCCAACACCACCCACGGCGAGGGCGTCGTGCGGGGCATCGGCTACGCCGTCACCTACAAGAACGTGGGCTTCTCGGAGGGCTTCGACGACTACTCGACGGCGCGGGTGCGCCTCGAGATCACCGCGGGCGAGCCCGTGGCCACCGTCCAGACCGCCGCCGCGGAGGTCGGGCAGGGCCTGATCACCGTCGAGCAGCAGATCTGCCGCACCGAGCTGGGCGTCGAGCGCGTGGTGGTGCACCCGAAGGACACCACCGTCGGCTCCGGCGGTTCCACCTCGGCGTCGCGGCAGACCTACGTCACGGGCGGTGCGGTGAAGGCCGCCTGCGAGGCGGTGCGGGCGACGGTGCTGGCCCGCGCGGCCGCCGTCGTCGGGCGCTCGGACCTGCGGCTGGACGGCGACAAGATCGTCGCCGAGACCGGCGAGGTGCTCGTCGGGCTGGCCGAGGTGCTGGGCACCGACGCGGTCGAGGAGACCGTCGAGTGGCGCCACCGCCCCACACGTCCGATCGACCCGGAGACCGGCCAGGGCGACGCGCACGTCCAGTACGCGTTCTCCGCCCACCGGGCCGTCGTCGACGTCGACGTCGAGCTGGGGCTGGTCAAGGTCGTGGCGCTCGACACCGCGCAGGACGTGGGCAAGGCGATCAACCCCGACGCCGTGGTCGGCCAGATCCAGGGCGGCAGCGCGCAGGGCATGGGCCTCGCGCTGATGGAGGAGATCGTCGTCACCGACGGCAAGGTGCGCAACCCGTCGTTCACCGACTACCTGATCCCTACGATCCTCGACATGCCGCCGATGCGGATCGAGGTGCTGGAGTACGCCGACCCGCACGCGCCCTACGGCGTGCGCGGCGTCGGGGAACCACCGACGATCAGCAGCGGCCCCGCGGTCGCGGCGGCCATCCGGGCCGCCACCGGAAAGGCGCTGCACCGCGTGCCGGTCCGGCCGGAACACATCACGGGGGTCTGAATCACCATGCCGCGCATGTTCCTCAACGGCACGGCCATGTCCGGCCAGGCCGACCACCATCTCGTCGGCTCCGCCGAGCTCGTCGCGAAGACCACCACCGCACCGCGCTACCGCTTTCACGCGGTCGACGGCAGCTACCCGGCGCTGGAGGACGTCGGTGCGGGGGGCGCGGCCATCGTGGGCGAGGTCTACGAGATGGGCTACGAGCAGCTGCGCGAGGTACTGCTGCCCGGCGAGCCCGCCGGGCTGGAGCTGGGCGTGATCGAGCTGGCCGACGGCTCGGGCTCGCTGGCGATGATCCTGCGCGTCGAGTACCCCGCGCTGCCGCCGCTCACCGACATCTCGGAGCTGGCGAGCTGGCGCTCGCACCAGGACACGAAGTGATCGTCTTCCGCGCGCAGCGGGTGGTCGTCGACGGCGTCGAGCAGCCCGCTGCCGTGCTGGTGGTGGGGGAGAGCATCGAGGCGGTGCTGCCGGTCGACACGCTCGTCGACGCCCACGAGGTCGTGCTCGGCCCGGAGGAGGTACTGCTGCCCGGGCTGGTCGACACGCACGTGCACGTCAACGAGCCCGGCCGCACCGAGTGGGAGGGCTTCGCCACGGCCACCGCGGCTGCGGCGGCGGGCGGCGTCACCACGATCGTCGACATGCCGCTCAACTCGCTGCCCCCGACGCTGGACGTGGCGTCGCTCGACGTCAAGCGCACGGCGGCCGCCGGGCAGTGCCGCGTCGACGTCGGGTTCTGGGGCGGGGCGGTGCCCGGCAACGAGGGTCAGCTGCGCCCGCTGCACGACGCGGGCGTTTTCGGGGTCAAGTGCTTCCTCATCGACAGCGGCGTCCCGGAGTTCCCGGCGCTGCCCGACCCGTCGGCGGCGCTGCGTGCGGTGGCCGCGTACGACGGGCTGCTGATCGCGCACGCCGAGGACGGCGACCTGGTCGTGGACGCCACCGGGCGCCGGTACGCTGACTTCGTGGCCTCGCGGCCGGAGGCGTCGGAGTCCTCGGCGATCGCGCGGCTGCTGCGGCTGGCCGGGGAGACCGGGGCGCGGGTGCACGTCGTGCACCTGTCGGCGGCCGCCGCGCTGCCGATGCTCGCGGCGGCGCGGGCGTCGGGCGTGCGGGTGAGCGTCGAGACGTGCCCGCACTACCTCGCGCTGACCGCCGAGGAGGTGCCCGATGGTGACACCCGGTTCAAGTGCTGCCCGCCGGTGCGCGAGGCCGGCAACCGCGACGCGCTGTGGCATGGGCTGCGCGACGGCACCATCGACATGATCGTCAGCGATCACTCGCCGTGCACGCCCGATCTCAAGCGGCTGGAGACGGGCGACTTCGGCCAGGCGTGGGGCGGGATCGCGTCGCTGCAGCTGGGCCTGCCGGTGGTCTGGACGCAGGCGCGCGAGCGCGGCATCCCGCTGGCCGAGGTGGTGACGTGGATGTCGCACCGGCCGGCCGAGCTGGTGGGGCTGCACCGAAAGGGGCGCATCGCCGCAGGTCAGGACGCTGACCTGGTGGTGTTCGCACCCGAGCAGCCGTTCACCGTGGGGGAGCTGCGCCACCGCAACCCGATCACCCCCTATGCCGGACGCGACCTGCGCGGCGTCGTGCGCTCGACCTGGCTGCGCGGCGCGCCGATCGAGGACGAGGCACCGCCGCGGGGTCGGCTGCTCGTCCGAGGAGAGGACTGAGATGGATTCCGACCCGATGGACTTCCGGCAACTGCCCGACCTCGCGGTGCGGACACTGGGCGGTGGCGTCGTGTACGCCAACGACGAGGCGTTCGCGGCACGGGAGAACCTGATCTCGCCCGGACCGGCGGCGTTCGACCCGTCCGACT
The DNA here is from genome assembly GCF_042653605.1 of Pseudonocardia sp. GCM10023141. Lineage (NCBI taxonomy): Bacteria > Bacillati > Actinomycetota > Actinomycetes > Pseudonocardiales > Pseudonocardiaceae > Pseudonocardia > Pseudonocardia sp. GCM10023141. The sequence continues at coordinate 21,739 of NZ_JBHSIR010000022.1, read as the reverse complement.
TCGGGCACAAGGGCAAGGTCTACGACGGCTGGGAGACCCGGCGGCGTCGGGAGTCCGGGTTCGATACGGCGATCGTGCGGCTGGGGGCACCGGGCGTCGTGCGTGGCGTGGTGATCGACACGTCGTGGTTCACCGGCAACTACCCGCCGGAGGTGTCGCTGGAGGGGCTCGCGGTCGCGGGGCAGCCGTCGGTGGCCGACCTGCTGGCCGCCCGGCGGTGGGAGCCGCTGCTGGCGCGCGCCGCGATCAAGGGCGACACGGCGAACGCGTTCGCGGTGACGAGCGAGCGGCGGGTCACGCACGTCCGGTTGCGGATCTTCCCCGACGGCGGTGTCGCGCGCCTGCGCGTGCACGGCGAGCCGCTGCCCGACCCGGCGCTGCTCGACGCGCTCGGCACCGTGGACCTCGCCGCGATGGAGTTCGGCGGCAGGGTCACCGGCTGCTCCAACCTGTTCTACAGCTCGCCGAACAACCTGCTGCTGCCCGGTCCGCCGCGGTCGATGGCCGAGGGGTGGGAGACCGCCCGGCGTCGCGACGACGGCAACGACTGGGTGGAGGTGGCGCTGGCGGGTGAGTCGACGATCGCCGTCGCCGAACTCGACACCACCTACTTCCTGCACAACGCCCCCGGCTGGGCGACGCTGCGGGGGAGGGTGGGGGCGGGGGAGTGGTTCCCGCTGATCCCCCGCACCGCGCTGTCGCCCGACACCCGGCACCGCATCGTGCTGCGCGACGTCCCGGCCGTCGACGCCGTGCGCCTGGACATCCACCCCGACGGGGGCATGGCCCGGTTGCGGCTGTTCGGCGCCCTCACCCCGGGCGGCCGGGAAGCCCTCGGTGGGCGCTGGATGCGCGCCGTCTGACCGACTGGCCACCCACACCGAAGGACCTCGCATGCCGCTGCCCTATGCCGTCAACTGCTCGATCCTGTTCACGGAGCTGCCGCTGCTCGAGCGGCCCGCCGCCGCTGCCGCCGCCGGCTTCGACGCCGTCGAGTTCTGGTGGCCGTTCCCCACCGCGGCCCCCGGCGACGCCGAGGTCGAGGCCTTCGCCCGCGCCGTCGAGGACGCCGGCGTCGCGCTGGTGGGCATGAACCTCACCGGCGGCGACATGGCCGCGGGCGAGCGCGGGCTCGCCTCGCTGCCGGGGCGGGAGCGGGAGTTCCGCGACAGCGTCGACGTCGCCGCGGGACTCGGGAAGCGGCTGGGCATCGAGGTGTTCAACGCGCTCTACGGCAACCGCGCCGAGGGCGTCGATGCTCGCGACCAGGACGACCTCGCCGAGCAGAACCTCACCCGCGCGGCTGCCCTGCTCCCCGGCACGGTGGTGATCGAGCCGCTCAGCGGCGTCGCGACCTACCCGTTGCGCACCGCCGCCGACGCGCTCGCCGTCATCGACCGGGTCGGGGCGCCGAACGTCGCGCTGCTGTTCGACCTGTACCACCTGGCCGTCAACGGCGACGACCTCGCCGCGGTCATCGCCGACCACGCCGCGCGGATCGGGCACGTCCAGATCGCCGACGCGCCCGGCCGGCACGAGCCCGGCACCGGCACCATCCCGTTCGACCGCTACCTCGCCGCGCTCACCGGCGCCGGCTACTCGGGCCGCATCGCGCTGGAGTACCTCCCGACCACCACCACGGAACGGGCCTTCGACTGGGTGCGCAGCTGAGGCGGTACTCGCCCGCCCCCCGCACGTCAGGAGGGCCACCCTGCTGACGTTGAACGTCGGGAGGGCCACCTTCCTGACGTCCGGCGGCTCGAGCGGGCGCCAGCCGTCTCACCGCGCCGTCAACGTCCCGATCGACTCCGCCGAGAGCACCCGCTCGATCCCCAGCACCGTGGCCCCGGCCAGCCCGGCGTACTCGCCGAGCACGCTGTTGGTGAGCACCAGGTTGCGGGTGGCCAGTGGCAGCGCGCGCTGGTAGACCACGCTGCGCACCCCGGCGAGCAGCTCGTCGCTCGCCGCGGTCAGCGACCCGCCGATCGTCACCCGCGCCGGGTTGTAGAAATGCACCAGCGTCGCGACGAGCTCGCCGATCAGCCCGGCAGCGTCGCGCACCACGGCCAGTGCGGTGGGGTCGCCGCGGCCCAGCCGCGTGCGCAGCTCGTCGATCGACGTGACGCCGGGCCCGAGCCGCCGCACGATCGCCGACGCCGACGCGACGGCCTCGATGCACCCGACGTTGCCGCACACGCAGGCGTCGTCGGGGGCGCCGCGCACGCGGACGTGCCCGATGTCGCCCGCCGCCCCGTCGGCGCCGTGGTGCAACACGCCCTCCCGCGTGATCAGCCCGCCGCCGATCCCCGTGCCGACCTTGACGAACAGCAGCGGCACCTGGTCGGCGGGCAGCGCGCGGGCCTCCCCGAGCGCCCGCAGGTTGACGTCGTTCTCCAGCACCGTCGGGCACCCGAAGGTCTGCTGCAGCCGCGCGGAGACCGGGTAGGCGTGCCACCCCGGCATGATCGGGGGACGCACGGGGATGCCGAGCTGCCCGTCGACGGGCCCGGGTAACCCGATGACCATGGCGCGCACCGGGGCGCCGCCGCCCACCTGCGCCAGCAGATCGGTGAGCTGGGTCTCCACCGCTCGGAGTACGGCGTCCGGGCCGTCCAGGACGTCGACGTCGACGTGGGTGTGGGCGAGCACCCGCTGGCTGAGGTCGACCACCGCGAGGTGCGCGCCGCGGGCGCCGACGTCGGCGAGCAGCACGAGCCCACCGCCGGGGGAGAGCGCGAGCCGGTCGGCCGGTCGCCCCCGCCCCGCGGTCGGGCGCAGCCCGTCGTGGCGCAGGATCCCCCTGGCGAGCAGCTCGTCGACGACCGCACCGACGGTGGTGCGGGCGAGCCCGGCAGCCGGCACCAGGTCGGCCCTGCTCACGGCCGCACCGGACGCCACGAGGCGGGCGACGGTGCTCAGCGTGATGCCCGGATCCACGCGACCGCTGATGGGCGGTGCGCTCAGCCGCAGGGCCGGCAGGGGTGGCGGTGTCGGTATCACGGCTCGATTTCGTCGGATATTTAGCGTGAAGTGTCATTATTCGGTCGTTGTACGGCGCTGGTCAACGCTCCTACCGTGCCCCCGTGACACCTCCGATGGCTGGCTTGCTGACGATGCGCGGCATCGTCAAGCAGTTCCCCGGGGTCCGGGCGCTCGACGGCGTCGACCTCGACGTCGACGCCGGTGAGGTGCACTGCCTGCTCGGCCAGAACGGCGCCGGCAAATCGACGCTGATCAAGGTGCTGGCCGGCGCCCACCGCCCCGACGAGGGCGCCCTCACCCTCGCCGGCGTGCCCGTCGCGTTCTCCGCGCCCCACGCCGCCGACGCCGCGGGCATCGCCACCATCCACCAGGAGCTCGATCTCGTCCCGGGCCTCTCGGTGGCCGAGAACGTGGTGCTCGGCCACGAGCCCGCCCGCTTCGGCTTCACCCGCCCGCGCGACGCCGAGCACGTCACCCGCGCGCTGCTGCGGCGACTCGGCCACCCGGAGATCCCGCCCCGCCGCGAGCTCGGCCGGCTCTCGGCCGCAGGCCAGCAGGTGGTGAGCATGGCCCGCGCGCTCGCCAGGGACGCGCGCCTGATCGTGATGGACGAGCCGTCGGCGGTGCTCGACCCCGACGAGGTGCAGAACCTGTTCCGCGTGATCCGCGAGCTGACGGCCGAGGGCGTCGCGGTGGTCTACATCTCCCACCGGCTCGAGGAGATCCGCGAGATCGGCGATCGCGTCACCGTGCTCAAGGACGGCCGGACGGTCGCCCGCAACCTCCCCGCCCGCACCACCCCGACCGCCGACGTCATCCGGCTGATGACCGGCCGGTCGCTCGAGTACGCGTTCCCACCGCGGGAGGAGGCGCCCTTCGGTGACGTCGTGCTGGACGTCACCGGGCTCGGCCGGGCCGGCGAGTTCTCGGACGTGTCCTTCACGGTGCGCGCCGGTGAGGTGATCGGGCTGGCCGGGCTGGTCGGGTCGGGCCGCTCGGAGATCCTCGAGACGGTCTACGGTGCCCGCCGCGCGACCACGGGCACCGTGCACGTGCGCGACCGCGCGCTGCGCCCGGGTTCGGTGCCGGCCGCGGTCCGCGCCGGCATGGGGCTGTGCCCGGAGGAGCGCAAGAGCCAGGGCCTGCTCATGGCCGAGCCGGTGGCGCGCAACGTCTCGCTGCCGGCGCTGGCGCGGTTCTCCCGTGGCGGCTTCCTGGGGCGCGACGCCGAGCTGGTCGCGGCCGGTGCCGTCACCGCCCGCCTCGACGTGCGCCCGGCCGACCCGACCCGCCCGGTCAACACGCTGTCCGGCGGCAACCAGCAGAAGGTGGTGCTGGCGCGCTGGCTCCTGCAGGGCTGCTCGGTACTGCTGCTCGACGAGCCGACGCGCGGCGTCGACGTGGGCGCGCGCTCGGAGATCTACGCGCTGATCCGGCGCCTGGCGGCCGACGGCGTCGCGATCGTGCTGGTGTCGAGCGAGGTGCCCGAGGTGCTGGGGCTGGCCGACCAGGTGCTCGTCGTGCGGGAGGGCCGGATCGTGCACGCGGCCCCGAGCTCCGAGCTGGACGAGAGCCGCGTGCTCGACCTCGTGATGGAAGGGACCACCTCGTGAGTGACCCGATCACCGCCGTGCCGGCGGCCGACGAGCGCGCGCGCGTGGAGCGCGCCGCCGAGGCGCGCGCGTCGACGCTCGCGCGCGTGCTCGACAGCGGCGCGGGACGCAACCTCGGACTCGTCGCGGTGCTGGTGATCCTCGGCATCGTCGGGGTCAGCACCGCCGACACGTTCCTGACCGCGTCGAACCTCGTCACGATCCTCACCCAGGCCTCGATCATCGGCGTGATCACCGTCGGGGTCACGTTCGTGATCATCGGCGGCGGCATCGACCTGTCGGTGGGGAAGGTGATGGCGCTCGCGTCGGTGTGGGCCACCACCGTGGCGACGCAGTCGTACGGCCCGTTCGTGATGATCTTCTGTGCGCTCGCTGTCGGTGCCGGTGCCGGCCTGGTCAACGGCCTGCTGATCGCCTACGGCCGGATCGTGCCGTTCATCGTCACGCTCGCGATGCTCATCACCGCGCAGGGCCTCGCGGAGCGGATCTCGGGGCGGCGCAGCCAGATCGTGACCGACCCTGCCATCGTCGCGATCGCCAACACGCGGCTGCTGGGCATCCCGCTGCTGGTCTACATCTTCGCGGCGGTGGTGGCCGTGGGCTGGGTGGTGCTCAACCGCACGACGTTCGGCCGCCGGACGTTCGCCATCGGCGGCAACCCGGAAGCGGCCCGGCTGGCCGGGCTCGACGTCAAGCGGCACACGATCCTGCTCTACGTCGTGTCCGGGCTGTGCTGCGGCATCGCCGCGATCATGATCGCCTCGCTCACCACGACCGGGTCGAGCACCCACGGCACCCTCTACGAGCTCGACGCCATCGCCGCGGTGATCATCGGCGGCACCCTGCTCACCGGTGGGCGCGGCACGCTGATCGGCTCGATCCTCGGCGTGCTCGTGTTCACCACCATCACCAACCTGTTCGTCCTCAACAACCTCGACACCGAGGTCCAGAACATCGCCAAGGGCGTGATCATCGTCGTCGCGGTGCTGATCCAGACCCGTGCACGGCGCTCGTCAGCCGATCGATCGTGACCACAGAAGGAGTGCCCGTCATGTCCGAAACCCTTCCCGCACTGGGGCGGCGGGGTCTGCTGGCCGGCGTCCTCGGCGTCGGTGCCACCGCAGCACTCGCCGCCTGCACGAGCAACGCGCCGCCCGCCGCCGCCGGTGGCGGGGCGAACGTCGCCGCCGCCACCGGCAGCAACGCGGCCGCGGGCAAGGCCGTGACCATCGGCTTCTCGGCTCCGGCGGCCGACCACGGCTGGATCGCCGCGATCGCGAACAACGCCAAGGCGCAGGCCGGGCAGTTCCCCGACGTCACGTTCGAGGCGGTGAATCCCACCAACGACATCACCGCGCAGATCGCGGCCGTCGACACGTTGATCACCAAGAAGGTCAGCGCGCTGGTGATCCTGCCCAACGATGGCAGCCAGCTCACCACGCTGGGGCGCAAGGCGATGGCGGCCGGGATCCCGGTGATCAACCTGGACCGGATCTTCGACTCGCCGCTGGCGTACCGCACCTGGATCGGCGGCGACAACTACGGCATGGGCGTGAGCGCCGGCACCTACATCGGCGAGCAGCTCAAGGCCAAGGGCGTGACGAACCCGGTGATCGCCGAGATCGCCGGCATCGACAACCTGCCGCTGACCCAGGCGCGCTCGAAGGGCTTCGCCGACGCACTGAAGTCCTACGGCTTCACCGTCGGGCCGCGCCAGGCCGCCGACTTCACCGCGCAGGGCGGCCAGAAGGTCGCCGCCAACCTGCTGCAGGCCGCCCCGAAGATCGACGCGCTGTGGAACCACGACGACGACCAGGGCATCGGCGTGCTGGCCGCGATCAAGCAGGTGGGGCGCAGCGAGTTCTTCATGGTCGGCGGCGCCGGCTCGGCCAACGCCATGCGAGACATCAAGGCCGACAACACCGTGCTGAAGGCGACCGTCACCTACAGCCCGTCGATGGCGTCGTCGGCGATCGCGCTGGCCCGGCTGGTGGCGCAGAACAAGGGGATGGGCGACCTCGTGGAGAAGGAGGTCCCCACCTCGATCACGCTGGCCTCGGCCACGATCACGAAGGACAACGTGGACACCTACCTGCCGCTGGGCTTCGAGTCGTGACCGCGCTGGGGGTGGGGATGGTGGGCTACGCCTTCATGGGCGCTGCCCACTCCCAGGCGTGGCGCACGGCCGGCCGGTTCTTCGACCTGCCGCTGGCTCCGGACATGGCCGTACTGTGCGGGCGGGACGCGGCGGCGGCCCAGGCCGCCGCCACCAAGCTCGGCTGGCGCAGCGTCGAGACCGACTGGAAGCAGCTGCTCACCCGCGACGACGTGCAGCTCGTCGACATCTGCACGCCGGGCAACACCCACGCGGAGATCGCGATCGCCGCGCTGGACGCCGGCAAGCACGTGCTGTGCGAGAAGCCGCTCGCCAACACCGTCGGCGAGGCGCGGGCGATGGTCGCGGCGGCCGAACGCGCGCGGGCGCGCGGGGTGCGCAGCATGGTGGCGTTCAACTACCGGCGAACCCCCGCGGTCGCGCTGGCGCAGCGGCTGGTGGAGCAGGGCCGCATCGGCACGGTGCGCCACGTGCGGGCGGTCTACCTGCAGGACTGGATCGTCGACCCGGAGTTCCCGCTGGTCTGGCGGCTGCAGAAGGACAAGGCCGGGTCCGGGGCGCTGGGCGACATCGGCGCGCACATCGTCGACATGGCGCAGTTCGTGATCGGGGACCGGCTCGCCGGGGTCAGCGCGCTGACCGAGACGTTCATCAAGGAGCGGCCGATCGCGGGGGCGTCGAGCGGGCTGTCGGCGTCCGCGTCGGAGCAGCGCGGGGCCGTCACCGTCGACGACGCGGCGCTGTTCGTCGGCCGCTTCACCGGCGGCGCGCTGGCCAACTTCGAGGCCACCCGGTTCGCGACGGGACGCAAGAACGCGCTGCGGCTGGAGGTCAACGGCAGCGCGGGCTCGCTCGCGTTCGACTTCGAGCGGATGAACGAGCTGGAGTTCTTCGACGGCGCCGATGACCCGGACACGGCGGGCTTCCGCCGGATCCTCGTCACCGAGCCGACCCACCCGTACGCGGGCGCGTGGTGGCCCCCGGGGCACGGGCTGGGCTACGAGCACACGTTCACCCACGAGATCGCCGATCTCGTGCGCGACCTCGGCGCGGGCACCGACCCGTCACCGTCGTTCGCCGACGGGCTGCAGGTGCAGCTCGTGCTCGACGCCGTGTCCCGCTCGGCGGAGGGTGGCAGCAGCTGGCAGTCGATCGAGGAGGTTGCGTAGTGGCACGGCCGATCACGCTGTTCACCGGGCAATGGGCCGACCTGCCGTTCGAGGAGGTGGCGCGGCTGGCGGGGGAGTGGGGCTACGACGGCCTGGAGATCGCCTGCTGGGGTGATCACTTCGACCCGTGGGCGGCGGTCGAGGACGACTCCTATGTCCAGGGCCGGCTCGACATCCTCGCCAAGCACGGCCTGTCGGTGTACGCGATCTCCAACCACCTCACCGGCCAGGCCGTTTGCGACGACCCCATCGACGCGCGCCACCAGGGCATCGTGCCGGCCCGGGTCTGGGGCGACGGCGAGCCCGAGGGGGTGCGGCAGCGCGCGGCCGAGGCCATGAAGACCACGGCGCGGGCGGCGGCGAAGCTGGGCGTGGACACGGTCATCGGGTTCACCGGATCGTCGATCTGGAAGACCGTGGCGATGTTCCCGCCGGTGCCGCAGTCGATGATCGACGACGGCTACCGCGACTTCGCCGAGCGCTGGAACCCGATCCTCGACGTGTTCGACGAGGTCGGCGTGCGGTTCGCGCACGAGGTGCACCCCTCGGAGATCGCCTACGACTACTGGACGACGGTGGCCGCGCTCGAGGCGATCGGGCACCGGGAGGCGTTCGGGCTCAACTGGGACCCCAGCCACTTCGTGTGGCAGGACCTCGATCCCGTCGGGTTCCTGTGGGACTTCCGCGACCGGATCTACCACGTGGACTGCAAGGATGCGAAGCGCCAGGTCGGCAACGGCCGCAACGGCCGGATGGGCTCGCACCTGGCGTGGGCCGACCCGCGCCGCGGCTGGGACTTCGTGTCCACCGGCCACGGTGACGTCCCGTGGGAGGCGTGCTTCCGGATGCTGAACACGATCGGCTACACCGGCCCGATCTCCGTGGAGTGGGAGGACGCGGGCATGGACCGGCTGGTCGGGGCGCCCGACGCGCTGGCGTTCGTGCGGCGCGCGGCCTTCGACCCGCCCTCGGCGGCCTTCGACGCGGCGTTCAGCAGCGGCGGCTGAGGGGCGGCGGAGCGACGTCAGGACGGTGGCCTTACGGCAACGAGGGTCGGGCCACTCACCCTCGCGTTGCAGGAAAGCCACTTTCCTGCAACGCAAGAGCCCGCCGCCGCGCCGGGCGAGTGATCAACGCCCACAGGTTCCGGTTCGATCATGAGCCAGTACGCGCTCGGCGGCGAACGCGCTGATCAACGCCCACTGGCTCATGGTCAACACCGAACCAGTGGGCGTTGATCACCCGCACCCCCCGCCACCGTGATGTCACGTTCCCAAGCCTGCGCGTGGGGCGGGCGCGTGATAGCCCGATAGGGAGGTCGGCGGGAGGGCACACCCCCCTCCTGTTGATCTGCCGGCCCGGTGAGGGCGCCTGAAGCCGGGGAACACTGCCCCGTGAGCGGCGGCGCCCCGGACGGTCGCGACGACCGCGGCCACGTCGTCGGCGGTGGTGATCCCGCTCATACCGCTGGGTGCCGTGGCGAGCCGGTCGGCGTCCGGTGTGCCGCGGTATCCGGTCGGGATCGTGGCGCCGAAACCGTGCCCGGGAAGGTCGACGGCGACCGCGCGGTGCCCGTGCAGGGTGAGCTGGGTGGCGGTCGGGCTCCAGACCCCTGCGTTGCCGAACGCGCCGTGGACGAGGACGAAAGTGGTGGTCATCGCCCGCCTTCCTAGCGGATGTCCGCCTCCAGTGCCGCTCGCAGGGCGTCGAGGCCGATGGCGAGGCCGCGCAGCGCGTCGATGTCGATGCTGCCGAGCAGCCGCCTGCGCCGTTCCTGTCCCGCCGACTGGATGCCGGCCAGCAGGTCGCGGCCCTCGTCCGACAGTGCGGCCCGGTGCACCCTGCGGTCCTGCGGGTCACGGGTGCGTGCGACGAGACCGCGGCGCACGAGCCGGTCGACGAGCCCGGTGACGGTGGCCAGCCCGACCGCCAGCGCCTGGGCGAGCTCGCTCTGGGCGTGGGGCCCGTCGGCGCCCAGCAAGAGCAGGACGCGCAGCTGCTGCATGGTGAGACCGCTGTCGAACAAGGGGCTCTGGCCGCGGGCCAACGTGCGCTGCAGCTCGGCCTCCGTGGCGGTGACGGCCGCGATGAGGCGCTCCCGCTCTGGATCACCGGAACCGCTCACGTTCACCCCCTGGAACCTTCCCGACTCAGTGAAGTCTCAGCAAGTCGGTGAAGGTTTGTCTCAGGCATAGTATTCACTCGGGTCCATGACCTGGCTTGCCCGCCTCAGCGTTGCCAACCGCGCGATCGTCGGATTGGTGACCGTGCTCGTCATCGCCTTCGGCGTGATCAGCACGACCTCGTTGCGGCAGGAACTCCTGCCCTCGCTCGACCTGCCGGTCGCCACGGTGGTGACGCCCTACCCCGGCGCGTCGCCCGAGGTGGTGGAGCAGCAGGTGACGAAGCCGGTCGAGAACGCCGTCGGGAAGCTGAAGGGCGTCACCGACACGCACTCCACCAGCACCGGCGGCACCTCGGTGGTCACGCTGAACCTCGAGTACGGCACCGACCTCACGGCGTTCTCCACGCTGGCCGAACGGGCGGCGCAGGGCGCGCGGCTGCCCACCGATGTGACGCCGACGGTGGTCACCGGCGGCACCGACAGCCTGCCCGTCGTGCAGCTGGCGGTGTCGTCGAACCTGCCGGCCGACCAGGTCGCCGGGATCCTGCGCGACCGCGTGCGGCCGCTGCTGGCCGGGCTCGACGGCGTCAAGGACGTGACGCTGTCGGGCATCAGCGCACCGCAGGTCACCATCCAGGTCGACCCGGCCGCGCTCGCGGCCAAGGGCATCTCCCCGACGGCGATCTCCACGCTGCTGCAGCAGAACGGCGTGCGCGTGCCGGCAGGGCAGCTCACGCCCGACACCAACCCGCTGACGGTCGAGGTCGGCGCCACCATCACCACCGTCGACCAGCTGCGCGACCTCTACCTCACCCCGGCCGCGAGCACCGCCGCCACCCCGACCGCTGCCGCCCCGACCGCCGGCACCGGGCGCACGGCCACCCCCGCCCCGACCGGCCGCACCGCCACCGCAGCGGCGCCCGCGGCTCCCGTCCGGCTCGGTGACGTCGCCACGATCACCGAGGCCCCCGCACCCGCCACCGGCTACACCCGCACCAACGGCGTAACGAGCATCGGCATCAGCGTCACCAAGAACGAGGACGCCAACACCGTCACGGTGGCTCACACCGTGCGCGACGCCCTGCCGCAGGTGACCGACGCGATCGGCGGCGCCGCCCAGAACGCGCAGGCCACGGTCGTGTTCGACCAGGCCCCGTTCATCGAGCAGTCGGTGGAGGACCTCACCACCGAGGGCCTGCTCGGCCTGCTGTTCGCGGTGCTGGTGATACTCGGGTTCCTGCTGTCGGTGCGGGCGACGCTCGTGACCGCGGTGTCGATCCCGCTGTCGGTGCTCATCGCCATGATCGTGCTCAACGTCGGCGGCTACACCCTCAACATCCTCACGCTCGGCGCGCTCACCGTGGCTATCGGGCGGGTGGTCGACGACTCCATCGTCGTCATCGAGAACATCAAGCGCCACATCGGCTACGGCGGGCCCCGCCGTCCCGCGATCCTCACCGCCGTGCGTGAGGTGGCCGGTGCCATCACCGCCTCCACGATCACCACCGTCGCGGTGTTCGCGCCGATCGGGCTGGTCGGCGGCCAGGTGGGTGAGCTGTTCCGGCCGTTCGCGGTCACGGTCACGGCGGCGCTGCTCGCGTCGCTCGTCGTCTCGCTGACGGTGGTTCCGGTGCTCGCCTCGCTGCTGCTGCGACGCCCCACGGTGATCGAGCCGCGGCCCGAGGACGTCCCCGCCGGGGCCGTGCCCGTCCGCACCCGGCTGCAGCGCGGTTACCTTCCGGTGCTGCACGCCGCGATCGCGCGCCCGGTGATCGCGCTCGGCATCGCCGTGGTGATCCTCGTCGGCACGTTCGCACTGGTGCCGCTGATGAAGACCAACTTCCTCGGCGACGCGGGCGGCAACACACTGTCGGTGCGCCAGGAGCTCGCACCGGGTGTCGGTCTGCCCGCGGCCGACGCCGCCGCCCAGCGCGTCGAGAAGGTGGTCGAGGCGACCCCGGGCGTCGCGAGCTACCAGGTGACGGTCGGCTCGCCGGCAGGCGCGTCGGGCGGGTTCGCCCCGCCCGGCCAGTCGGCGTCGACGGCCACCCGGTTCGCGGTCACGCTCGACGCCGACGCCGACTCCACGAAGGTCGCCGACGACATGCGGGCCCGGCTGACCGGGCTGGGCGGCACCGACGAGGTCGGCACGCTCACCGTCGCGGGCGGGCAGGGCGGGTTCGGCAGCAGCCAGCTCGCCGTCGACGTCCGCGCCGACGACCCGGCCGTGCTCGCCACGGCCGCCGACCAGGTGGAGAAGGCCGTTGCGGCCATCCCCGGCGCGGTCGAGGTGCGCAACAACCTGGCGGCCGCCCAGCCCGTGGTCGACGTCGCCGTGGACCGCCGCAAGGCCGCCGACGCGGGCCTCACCGAGGCCCAGATCGGGCAGTCCGTGGCCACTGCGCTGCGCGGATCGACCGTCGGCACCCTCACGATCGGCGGCGTCGACCAGAACGTGGTGCTGCGCACCGGCACGGCCCCGGCCGACCTGGCCGCGCTGCAGGCGCTGCCACTGACCACGGCCCGCGGGCCGGTCGCGCTGCGTGACGTCGCGAGCGTGACGCAGACCAGCACCGCACCCAGCATCAGCCACACCGACGGCACCCGCAGCGCCCAGATCACGGCGCGGCCCGCTGCCGACGACCTCGGCGCCGTCACGACCGACCTGCGCACGACCCTCGACGACCTGCGGCTGCCGGCCGGGGCGAGCGCCCAGATCGGCGGCGTCAGCCAGCAGCAGTCCGACGCGTTCAGCCAGCTCGGCCTCGCGCTGCTGCTCGCGGTCGCGGTGGTCTACCTCGTCATGGTGATCACGTTCCGCAGCCTGCTGCAGCCGTTGCTGCTGCTCGTCGCGATCCCGTTCGCGGCCACCGGGGCGCTGGGGCTGCTGCTGCTCACCGGCACGCCGCTGGGTGTCCCGGCGCTGATCGGCATGCTGATGCTCATCGGCATCGTCGTGACGAACGCGATCGTGCTCATCGATCTGGTGAACCAGTACCGGCGGCGCGGCGCCACCGTGTCCGACGCCGTCACCGAGGGCGCGGCGCAGCGGTTGCGGCCGATCCTCATGACGGCCGTCGCCACGATCTTCGCGCTGCTGCCGATGGCCTTCGGGCTCACCGGCGGGGGCGGGTTCATCTCGCAGCCGCTGGCCGTCGTCGTGATCGGCGGGCTGGTGTCGTCGACCCTGCTGACGCTGGTGCTCGTGCCGGTCCTGTACGTGCTGGTCGAGCGGGTGCGGGGGCGCCGCGCCGCCAACCGCCCGGTGGACACGGAGCAGGAGCAGGAGCAGGAGCAGGAGCAGGAGCAGGAGCAGGCGACGGTCGCGGAGTACGTCGCCGCAGTGGCCCCGGTCGCGGCGGTATCGGCCCCGGTCCCAGCGGCTCCGGTTGCCGCCGTGGCGCTCGCCGCCCCGGCCCCGGCACCGGCTCCCGAACCGGAGCAGGTACCGGCCGGGCCCGCGGTGTGGGGCGTGATCACCGGGCACGACGGTCACCCCCTGCCGGGCGCGGTGGTGTCGGTGTTCGACACCGCCGGGGTGCAGCGGGCCAGCAGCCCGTCCGGCCCGCAGGGGCGCTTCGTGCTCGACCTCCCGGTGGCGGGGGAGTACCTGGTGGTGGCGCAGTTCGAGGGCCGCGAGCCCACGGCGGAGTGGGTGCAGGCACCCGTCCGCCGCGAGATCCGCGTGGAGGCGCCCGCGGTGGTCGCGGGCACCGTCCGCCAGTCCGGCGGTGCCGGGGTGTCCGCGCTCGTCACGATGATCGACATGGCCGGTGAGCGCGTGGCCGGAACCCGGGCGGACGCCGCCGGTCGCTACCGCATGGGCCAGGTGCCCAGCGGCGAGCTGCACCTGGTCGTCGCGATGCCCGGCGGGCCGTCGGTGGCGCAACGGGTGACCGTGCCCACCACGGGCACCGTGCGGTGCGACGTCACCGTGCCGGCGAGCGGCGTGCTGACCGGCACCGTCCGCTCGGGTGCCGGGCACGGGGTGAGCGACGCGGTCGCCACCGTCACCGACGAGACCGGCGCCGTGGTGGCCACCGGCCGCACGGAGTCCGACGGCTCCTTCCGCGTCAGCGGCCTGCCCGACGGCACCTACACCGTGACGGCCGCGGTCGGCACCCCTGCGGTGCAGGCCGTCCGGGTGCGCGACGGCGCGGTCACCACCGCGGAGTTCGAACTCGGCGACCCCACGGCGCCCCGGCACGCGACCAACGGCCACCAATGACCCGTCGAGAACGACGTTGCCATGATCATCAGGGCCTGTTGATCACGACAACGTCGTTCTCGACGGGGTTGTGGGGCAGATCACCGGTTCGGGCGAGCGGGGCGCGGTCGCGGCGTGGTGGATCGGCCGTGGCCGCCTCCGCGGGGAGAGGCACTGATCGGGGCCGCTTCGGCGGTTGGCGGGGTGTGTCGAGCTGGTGCCCGGCGGTGCCGCGGGCCGCTAGGGTGAGCGATCGGTGCAGGTCAGAGACGGTACGGATCGGGAGTGGAATCGAATGGCTGGAGACATCGCAGAGGGCAGCGTGTCGGCGCTCGCCGCGCTGCTGATGGAGCGCTCGCTCGACGATCCGGAGCTGCAGCGTGCCAGCGATGACGCACCGGATCACCGGATCCTGCCCGACGTCACGGTCGTCAAGGTCGGTGGCCAGAGCCTCATGGACCGCGGTGCGGCGGCGGTGCTGCCGGTGGTCGCCGAGCTCGCCGACGTCATCCGCACCCACCGGCTGCTGATCGGCACCGGCGGCGGCACGCGGGCCCGCCACGCCTACTCGCTCGCGGCCGAGCTCGGGATGCCGACCGGTGTGCTCAGCGAGGTCGGCTCGGCGGTCGCCGGTCAGAACGCGCAGATGCTGGGCTACCTGATGGCGCGCCACGGCGTGCCGGTGGTCGGCGCCGCGGCGTTCAGCGCGCTGGCGCTCTACCTGCGCGAGTCCGGCGCGGCGATCTTCGCGGGCATGCCCCCGTACGACATGTGGCAGCCCGTTCCCGCCACGGGCGTGATCCCGCCCTACCGCACGGACGCCGGCTGCTACCTGGTCGCCGAGACCTACGGCTGCGCCGACATGATCTACATCAAGGACGAGGACGGCCTCTACACGGCCAACCCCAAGACCGACCCGGCCGCCACGCTGATCCCCGAGATCACCGTGGACGAGCTGATCGGACTCGACCTCCCCGACCTCGTGGTGGAGCGCCCGCTGCTCGAGCTGATGCGCAACGCCCGCCACGTCCGGTCCATCCAGATCGTCAACGGGCTCAAGCCCGGCACGATCACCCGCGCCGTCAACGGCGAGCACGTCGGCACCCTGATCACGGCTGCGTGAGGACGATCATGACCAACACACTTGCCGCCAAGGACGTCCCCTCCGCGCTCATGCGCCAGACCCTGCTCGACCGCGAGCTGGTGAAGCCGATCGAGCGTCCCGTGATCCGGCTGCTGCCCTGGCTCGAGGTCGTGACGCTGGGCGGCCGCGCCATCATCGACCGGGGACGCGACGTCGTGCTCCCCGTGGTCGACGAGCTGCGCGCACTGCTGCCCGAGCACCGCATGCTCATCCTCACCGGCGCCGGCATCCGGGCCCGCCACGTCATGGGCGTCGGCCTGGACCTGGGCCTGCCCACCGGCGTGCTCGCCGGGCTCGCCGCCGTCGAGGCCGAGCAGAACGGGCACCTCGTCGCCGCGCTGCTCGCAGCCGAGGGTGTGTCCTACCTGTCGCACGCCACCGTGGCCCACCAGCTGGCCACCCACCTCGCGGCCTCGCCTGCGGCGGTGTCCAACGGCTTCCCGCCCTACGGGCTGCACGAGTTCCCGCCCGCCGTCGGCAAGCTGCCGGTGCACCGCAGCGACTCCGGCGCGTTCCTGCTCGCCGACGCCTACGGTGCCGCGCGGCTGGTCTACGTCAAGGACGTGGACGGCGTGCTCGACGGCGACGATCTCGTGCCCCGCATCAGCGCGTCGGAGCTGCAGGCGCTCGGGCCGGCGGCGTCGCCGGTCGACCCGATCGTGCTCGAGCTCATCGGTCGGGCGAAGCACCTGCGCGAGATCCGCATCGTCAACGGGCTGGTGCCCGGCTCGATCACGAAGGCGCTGGCCGGCGAGCAGGTCGGCACCCTCGTCGTCGCCGGCTGAGACTGCGGCAGCCGGTCAACCGACGATCGTGTGCCGGGCGTGGACGCGGCCGCCCGCGACCAGCCCGATCGCTGCGACGATCAGGGCTGCGACGACGATCAGGGCCGCCACGGCGAAGGTGACCCGCATGGCGGTCGCGGCGGCGTCGGGACCGGCCGTCGTGATGTCGGCGGTGCCCGCTGCGTAGGCGAACAGGGCGCCCATGACCGAGGCCCCGGTGACGAGGCCGAGGTTGCGCGACAGGTTCAGCATGCCGGAGACGACACCGCGCTGGTCCGCGGCGACGCCGGCCATGACCGCGGTGTTGTTGGCCGTCTGGAACACCGCGTAGCCGGCGGTGGTGACGGCGATCGGCACGAGGTAGCCGACGACGCCCACCCCGGACGGCAGCAGGGCCAGCGAGGCAGCGCCGACCACGATCCCGGCGAGGCCCGCGATCGTCATGCGCTGCACGCCGATGCGATCGGCGATGCGGCCTGCGGGCACTCCGGTCAGTGCCGCGACGACCGGGCCGACCGACAGGACGAGCCCGACCGGCGCGGCCCCGAGCCCGAGCGTGCGTGCGAGGTAGAACGGGCCGACCACCAGCGTCGCCATCATCACCGTCGAGACCAGCGTGCTCGACGTGAGGCTCGCGCTCAGCACGAGGTCGCGGAACAGGGGCAGCCGGATCAGCGGTGATGCCACCCGGGCCTCGGTCCGGACGAACACCGCGACCCCGATCGCGGCCACCGCCAGCAGGGCGACGGTGCGGATCGCGGAGCCGCTGCCGACGGTCATGGCGAGCGCGTAGGCCGCGAGCGTCAGCGCCAGCACCAGCGTGCCCACGCCGTCGAAGTGGCTGCGTGCGGAGGCCGCGGGCCGGTCGGGGGGCAGGTGGCGCAGCGCGATCAGCAGCGTGGCGACACCCAGTGGTACGCCGGCGAGGAAGATGGCCCGCCAGCCGAACCCGGCGATCAGCACGCCGCCGAGCGACGGCCCCAGCGCGGTGCCGATCGCCGACGTGGTGCCGAGCAGCCCCATGGCGCTGCCGGTGCGCTCCTTCGGCACCGTGTCGCCGACGAACGCCATGGTCAGTGCCATCATCACGGCGGCCCCGACGCCCTGCGCGGCCCGCGCGGCGATGAGCACCCACAGCTCGGCGGCGACCCCCGACAGCACGGACGCCGCCGTGAACAGGCCGATCCCGGCGAGCAGCAGCCGGCGACGCCCGATGATGTCCCCGAGCCGGCCGACGCTGACGATCAGGGTCGTGACGCCGAGGAGGTAGGCCAGCACGATCCACTGGACCTGCGGGAACGTGGCGTCGAAGGCCTGCGCGAGCGTGGGGAGCGCGACGTTGGCGATGCTGGTGCCCAGCGAGGACAGCAGCATCGACAGTGCCAGCGCGGCGAGCACCCACCGCACCGACGCTCCTGCGGTCCGGGAGGTGGGGCTTCCTGCGGGACCGGATCTCATCGGGAACTCCGTTCGGGGTGCGGGCTCATGCTGCGGAGGGTGCGCCCGCGGGGTGCGCAGCGGCAACTTCCGTTGCTGTTTCCGGGACGGCGCGGTGGAATGGCCGCATGGACTCACCCCCGGCACACCAGGCCGTTCTCGACGAGGTCGGGCCGCGGCTGCGGCGGCTGCGGGATCAGCGGGGCCTCACCCTGGCCGCGCTCGCCGGCGCGACCGGCATCTCCAAGAGCACGCTGTCTCGGCTGGAGTCCGGACAGCGCCGTCCCAGCCTGGAACTGCTCCTGCCGCTCGCGAGCGCCTACCAGGTGCCGCTCGACGACCTCGTCGGCGCTCCGGAGGTGGGCGACCCGCGGGTCCGGCTCACCCCCCGCAGGCTGGCCAGCGGGGGCACGTTCGTGCCGCTGTCACGCCGGCCCGGCCCGCTCCAGGCCTACAAGCTGATCATCCCCGACCGGGGTGAACCGGAGTTCCGCACCCACGAGGGCTACGAGTGGCTCTACGTGCTGGACGGCAGGCTGCGCGTCGTGCTCGCCGAGCACGACCTGGTGCTCGGCGCGGGCGAGGTCGCCGAGTTCGACACCCGGGTGCCCCACTGGTTCGGCAGCGCCGACGGCAGGCCGGTGGAGATACTGAGCCTGTTCGGGAGACAGGGGGAGCGCATGCACGTGCGCGCGAAACCGCGCGCGAATTCCTCGTAGGCCGACGGCCTACCAGCCTCCGCGGCACGCTGATCGTCGCGGTCGGTGGGTGGTCGCGCGTCGGGTGGCCGGGCGAGCCGTCGCCGGTAGTCTCGCACCGTCGCGACCCGTGCCGGAGGAGCGTGCGGCCATGGATCTCGAGAACGACGCGGACGGCAGCGGCGCGGTGCTCGCCTCCGACACCCACGTGGTGCTCTGGATGCTGGGTGCCTTCGTCGTCACCTTCGCGATCACCCGCGCCATCACCCATCTCATCCGTCGCGGACGCGGTCCGTTCCGCGACATGTCGGTCGGTGGTGTGCACCTCCATCACCAGGTGTTCGGGATCTTCCTCCTGCTCGGTGCCGGGACCGTCGAGTTCGCCTACCGCCCCGGCAGCCCGTGGCTGGAGGTGCTCGCGGTCCTCTTCGGCGTCGGTGCCGCGCTCACGCTCGACGAGTTCGCGCTGTGGTTGCGGCTGGACGACGTCTACTGGGGCCCGGAGGGGCGGCGCTCGGTCGACGCCGTGCTCCTCGCCGTGCTCGTCGGGGTCATGATGCTGCTCGGGCTCTCGCCCTTCGACCAGGACACGAGCGACGGTGAGGTCGTGCTCGGGATCAGCATCGCGGTCAACGTCGTCTTCGTGCTCGGAGCGATCCTGAAGGGACGAACCGTGCTCGCGGTGACCGGGCTGTTCGTCCCGCTGGTCGCGTTCGTCGCCGTCTGCAGGCTGGCCCGCCCGGGATCGATGTGGGCGCGCCGCTGGTACGCCGAGGGCTCTCGCAGGCGCAGCCGGTCACGTCGCCGGTTCCCCGAGGGCCGCCGCGAGCGCTGGGACGCACTCGTGGACCTCTTCGCGGGCAAGCCGGCAGCCATCGACTCCGCCACCACCGCGCCACCACCTCCTCCCGGTGAGGAGACATCCCGGCGGACGCCTGCGTGAGGGCAGGCAGCTAGTCGGGCCCGGGGCCAGAAAGGGTGCGGAGCCGGCCGATCTCGGCGCGGGCGTGGTCCACCCGCGCGGTTTCCCGTCCGCCTCCGCGGGCGAGTTCCGCGGCGAGGTCGCTGACGGCGTGCATGACGTGTCGCTCGGCACGGTGGTGCTCGGCCTGCCGGATGTGGCGGCGGCGGGCGCGGAAGCCGCCGCTGACGGCGAGGAGTTCGGCCTCGGTGATGATGCCGCCTTCGACCTCGGGGCCGAGGATGTCCCGCATCCAGGCCTGTTCGCGTGGAGCGGCGAGCCGGAAGGTCGCCCACAGCAGCAGCAGGCCGATGATCGGGAGCAGCAGCCAGTCGAGTACGAGCGGCCCGAGGGGGCCGGCGAGTAGCGTCCCGAGGGCGACCGCGTTGTCCCAGCAGGAGTGCAGCACGGTCACGGCGAGGATGAGCAGCGCGCCGCGCACCCGGTGGCGGCTGTCGCGGCCGAGGAGCCAGCCGAGCCCGGCGCAGTAGACGGCGCTGAACAGGACGTGCTGGAAGAGTCCGACGAAGCCGCGGTTGGTCAGGGTGCTGACCGCGGCGCTGATCTGGTTGGTGCCGTGCGAGCCGGCGGCGCCGTTGACGACGTAGATGATGTCCTCGGCGATCTGCAGGCCGAGCCCGGAGTAGGCGCCGATGATCAGGCCGTCGTAGGCGCTGTTGACCAGGCGCGGCGCCAGTCCGACGACGAGCACGAGTGCGGTGGCCTTGATGATCTCCTCGGTGAAGGGGGCGGTGAGCCCGGCGGCCCAGTTCTGGCCGAACGCCGGGCCGAAGGCCTTGCTGTAGAGCGAGAGGATCGCCGGGTTGCCTTGCAACCCCATCCAGAACGTGCCGGCGACGAAGGACCAGATGAAGGCCAGTACCAGCGGTCGACCCGGGATCGACGTGTAGCGGTTGTGGTAGTGCAGGAGCAGCAGCCACGGCACCGTGTAGATGCCGAAGAGCAGGATGCCGCTGCCCAGGGCCACTCCGTACTGCCCGGCGGGAACCAGGTACTGGATCATGTGGATGGCGCCGGCGGCAAGGCCCCACAGGAGCACCCAGAAGCAGAGGTTGCGGGGCTGGACCAGGTGGAAGGGTGTGCCCCACCCGGATTCGTGGATCGCCAGGAACCGGCGGTCCATCGCCTCCCCGGTGGGGGCGGTGTGCGCGCTCATCGTCCCTCACCTCGGGCCACGCTACGGAGGGTCCGTTCGACGTCGGGGTTCACCACGTCCGTGGCGTTGCCACTCCCGGAGACCCGGATGACGACGCCGGTCGGGCGCTGGGAGGCATCGGCGGGCGGGACGGCGATCACGGCGACGATCCCGGTGGTGGATGGCGAACTCCACCGCTGCGTCACGCCGGTGCGGCCGCTGTCGGTGATGAGGTGCACCGGATCGCCGTCGACGCGCAGTCCGGCCCCCTGGTCGGAGCCGGCGATGTCGTCGGTGACCGTGGTCAGCAGCGCCTCGACGCCGCCGGGGAGTGCCTCGGCCGTCAGCACCATCGTCACACCCGCATCGGTGAGCTCCGCCACGGGAGCGGGCCCGGCGACGGTCCGCTCGCCCACCCGGACACCGTTGACCAGCTGCCAGCCGACCGGAGGCGTCACGACCAGCTGCGGACCCAGCGCCACGCGATCGCCTGCCGCGATCGCGTTGTCCCACGGGACCGCATCGTTGATGAACGGGATCACCCCGGACAGCAGGATCCCGACCACCGCGACCGCGAGGCCCGGCAGGAGGCTCTGTCGATCGAGGCCCAGCCGGCGACGCTCGACCGGAACCCAGCCGTCGGGCGGACCGCCATCCTCGACCGAGGACGTGTGCAGGACATGGGACATGGCCATCCGCCTGTCACGCAGCGCCCGCACCTCCCGCGCAGACGAGGGAAGGCGACGCTAGCAACATCATCCCGAAATGTCCCGAAAGGGCATTGCCCTGCCCCGATCGGGAGTGCGCTCCTTCTAGCCGCCGAGGAGTGCGCCCAGCGTGTCGGTGACGAGCCCGGTGACCGCGCCGAGCGCGCCACCCTTGTCTGCGCCGTGCTGGTCGGACGCGCCCTGACGGTCGGTCGAGCCGCTGCCATCGGAGTTGCTGCCGTCGGACTGCTCCGCGGGTGCCGAGCGCGGGAACGGTGAGGGGCGCCAGTCCGGGTCGGTGGCGGCAGCGTTGGGGGTAGCGTCCCCGGATCCGGCGCTGTCCCCGGTTCCGTTGTCGCCGGAAGCGCCCTGGTCCGGTGCCGCCGGGGGTGCGGTTTCGACGGGTGCGAGCTCAGGATTCGTCGGGGCCGCGATGTTCGGGGCGGGTGTTGCCGCCTCGGGTGCGGGGGCCTCGGGTGCGGGGGCCTCGGCTGCTGGGGCATCCGGCGCGGGAACATCGGGTGCGACCGGTGCCGCCGCTGCCAGCGGCGCGGGCTCCTCGCCAGGCGCAGGTGCCGGCGCGGCGGCGGGCGCAGGCGCGGGTGCGGGCGCGGCGGCGGGCGCAGGCGCGGGCGCGGG
>NZ_JBHSIR010000021.1:0-200642 GCF_042653605.1 Pseudonocardia sp. GCM10023141 | reverse complement strand
TCGAGGGTGGGGCCACCTCAAGCCATCACTCGGGCTCCAAGTGGGGCCAACTCAGGCTGGCACACTCAGCACCGGTCGCTGGGGCGCGCGTCGGCGGGCGGGGTTCGGTTCTGTCGCGGGTGATGCCATGTGGGGATCGTGCGGCGCACGGGGTGGCCGCCGTGGCGCATCGGGCTCATCAGGCGGCGAACGGTATGGCGACGAACTGTTCGATGGCGTAGGGATGGACCGGTGGACGACGGTTGGTTCGACGCCGACCCCGCGGCCATGCCGCTCGCGCGGCTGCTGACCTGGACGGGTGCCGCACTGGCGCAGGCCCACCGGCGCGCGGTCGGCGAGCACGGGCTGACATCGACGGGCCTCGGCCTGCTCGGCGTGCTGGCCGGTGCGGACGGCATGTCTCACCGCGACGCCTGCGGCCGGCTCGGGGTCACACCGGCGACGTTGACGCCGGTCGTCGACGCCCTCGAGCGCGACGGGGCGGTCGTGCGGGTGCGCGACGTCGCCGATCGCCGCATCGTGCGGTTGGCGATCACGGCACCCGGCCGCGAACGCCTGCACGCGGTGCACGCCGAGGTCGCAGCGACGCTGTACCGGCTCCTGCCGACACCCGCACCCGAGCAGGCCGCGGTCGTGCGCGATTACCTGCACGCGGTGCTGGCGGCACTTCCACCGGGTGCGGGGGAAGGATGAACCCGTGAGCAGCCTGCGCGCACTCCTGATGGACTACGGCGGCGTGCTGAGCGACACCCCGGAGCTCGCCGGGCTGGTGACACGTGCCAGAGCGGCCGGAATCGCCACGGCGCTCGTCTCGGACGCCCACGCCGTGCCGGACCGGATCGCGGCGCTGTTCGACGTGGTCGTGCTGGGTCCGGCGTTGGGTGCACGCAAACCGGATCCGGAGGTGTTCCGCCGCACGGCGGCGGCGCTGGGCGTCACGGCGGCGGAGTGCGTGGTCGTGGACGACCAGCCGGGAAACCTGCGAGGTGCGCGAGCCGCGGGGGCGGTCACCGTGCGACACCACGACCAGGAGACCACCGTGTTCGAGGTGGAGGTCCTGCTCGCGCTGCCGCCACGATGACCGCCCCCGCGGGTCGTGACAACGCCCTACTGCGGAGGGGGCGGGGGCTGCTCGCCCTCCGGCGCCGGCGGCGGCGGGGTCTGCGTGGTGTCCCCACCGCCGGTCATGCCCTTGGCCTTCCCCGTCAGGCCGTCGATCTGGTCCTCGTGACCGGCGAACCTGCCCTTTGCCATCTCGCCGGCCTTGTCGAGCCCCTGGTCGACCTTGTCGTCGTGCTGGTTCAGCAGCTCTTTTGCCTTGTCCAAGAAACTCATACCGGCACCATGGACCCTTCACGGGGCGTTCGCAGGGCGGGGGCTCACCCGTTCGGGCGAATGCGGACGTGCGAAAGGCGTAGCTCGTCGACGCTGGTGAGCCCGATGAGCTGCAGCGTCCTGGTGATCTCGCCCGCGAGGATCGTGACCGCCTTCACCACGCCGGCGCGCCCACCGGCCATCAGCCCGTAGAGGTAGGCGCGGCCGATCAGGGCCGCGTCGGCGCCGAGCGCGATCGCGGCCAGCACGTCGGCACCGTTGGTGATACCGGTGTCGACCAGCACTTCAGCGCGATCCCCGAGGGCTTCCCGGACGGGTTGGATCAGCTCCAGCGGCACCGGCGCGCGGTCGAGCTGGCGGCCGCCGTGGTTGGACAGCAGCACCGCGTCGGCGCCCGCCTCCACCACGCGGCGGGCATCGGCGACGCTCTGGATGCCCTTGATCACGAGCTTGCCGTCCCAGGCTCCGCGCAACCACTCGACGTCGGCGATGGTCAGCGCCGGGTCGAAGACGCGGTTGATCAGGTCCGAGACGGCGCCCCCTGAGGAGGCGAGGCTGGAGAACGTCAGCGGCTCGGTGGTGAGCATGTTGAACCACCAGTGCGGGTGCAGCGCACCGTCGACGAACGTCTTGAGCGAGAGGGCAGGCGGGATCGCGAGCCCGTTGCGGACGTCGCGCAGCCGGGCACCACCCACCGGGGTGTCGACGGTGAGCATCAGGGTGTCGTAGCCGGCCGCGGCGGCCCGTTGGACCAGGTCCTTGCCGTAGGCGCGGTCGCGCCACAGGTAGAGCTGGAACCAGCGGCGTGCCCCCGGAGCGGCCGCCGCGACGTCCTCGATCGTGGTGGTGCCCATCGTCGAGAGGGTGAACGGGATGCCGACCTGCTCGGCGACGGAGGCGACCGCACGCTCGCCCTCGTGGTGCATCATCCGCGTGAAGCCGGTGGGGCCGAACGCGAACGGCAGCGCCGAGCGCTTGCCGAGGATGGTGCGGCCGACGTCGGCCGTCGAGACGTCGTTGAGCACGCTCGGGGTGAACTCGACCCGCGCGAACGCCGCGCGCGCCCGGTTCAGCGAGATCTCCCCGTCCGCCGCACCGTCGGTGTAGTCGAACACGGCACGCGGGGTGCGCCTGCGTGCGATCGCCCGCAGGTCGCCGATGCTCGCGGCCCGGCTGAGCCTGCGCTCGTCGCCGTTCACGATGAAGGGTGCCGGCCGCAGCAGCGGTCGGAGCTCGGACCAGCGGGGCATCCTGCGCTCAACCATGGGCCGAGCTTAGATCCGTCGAGAACGTACCTGCTGTGATCAACAGGCCCTGTGGATCACGGCGACGACGTTCTCGACGGGGTCTGGTGGCGCCAGCGGGCCAGCTCGAACGCCGCAACCGCCCCGGCACTCGCCACCCCCAGCGACTCGACGCCGCCGTACATCGGGATCGCGAGGATGCCGTCGAGGGTGGGGCGCAGCGACGCCGTGAGCCCGTCGGTCTCGTTCCCGAGCACCAGCGCGACCCGGTCGGGCAGCTCCGCGTCGAGCAGCGAGTCGCCACCGGCGTCGAGCCCGAAGAGGGTGAACCCGGCTTCCTTGAGCGCGACGCACCCGTCCTCGACCGTGGCCGAGCGCAGCACCGGAGCCCGGAACGCCACCCCCGCCGATGCCTTGATCATGAGGGGGTCGATCGCGGGCAGCCCGCGCCGCGGCAGCAGCACCCCGTCCAGTCCGGCGGCGGTGGCGCTGCGCAGGATCATGCCGACGTTGGACGGGTTGGTGAGGCGGTCGAGCACCAGTACCGAGGCGGGGGAGTCGCCCAGCCCGTCGAGGAACTCGGCGATCGGTGCCATCCGTGGCGCGACGACATCGGCGAGTACGCCCTGGTCGTGACGTCCGTTGCCGGCCAGCACCTTCACCCGGTGCGGCGTGGCCCACTGCACCTCGACGTGACGGCGGCGGGCGGCGTCGAGGATCGCGCGCACCGGCTCGCCGCGCTGCCCGTCGGCGAGGATCACCTTGTCGACGTGCAGGCCGTCGTCGGCGAGGGCCTCCAGCACGGGCTTGCGTCCGTAGACGGTGATGAAGGTGTCCTTCGGCGATCGGCCCTCTGCCATGCCCCCAGCCTAGGCCGCACCTCCTGAGCCATTCAGCCCGCTGCGCGGCGCCCGGGCGGCGTCTGGTGGCGTTGTCGTCGGCGCCGATACAACAGCGGTATCGGCGCCTCCTCCGCCTTGCCAGACGCCGCCTGGATCACCGCTCGCCGGGCATGGGCCCAGGAGGCACGGCCTAGGATTGCCCCATGCCACCCCGGCTCTCCGCCCTCGATGCCTCGTTCCTGTACCTGGAGCAGCCGACCACACCCATGCACGTCGGGGCCGTGTCACTGTTCCGGCGCCCGAAGGCCGGGTTCGACTACGACCGGCTCGTGGAGCTCATCGAACAGCGCATCGCGATGGTGCCGCGCTACCGGCAGAAGGTGCGCCACGTCCCCGGCAACCTCGCGCGCCCGGTCTGGGTCGACGACACCGACTTCGACGTGGCCTACCACGTGCGGCGCTCGGCGCTGCCCAAACCGGGCTCCGACGAGCAGCTGACCGAGCTGGTGGCCCGGCTGATGTCGCGCCCGCTCGACCACACCCGCCCGCTGTGGGAGATGTACCTGGTGGAGGGCCTCGAAGGTGGCCGGACGGCGGTGCTCACCAAGACCCACCAGGCGATGGTCGACGGCATCAGCGCGATCGACATCGGCCAGGTGATCCTGGACGTCTCCGCCGAGCCGCGGAAGCTGCCCGAGCAGCTGTGGATGCCCCGCCCGGAGCCGACCGACGCGCAGCTCGTGTTCGACGCGGTGGCCGAGGCCGTCGCGCGGCCCGGCGTGGTCGTCGACAACGTCCGTTCCGCCGCGGGCGATGCCGTGGCCACGCTCGGCAAGCTCGCCGACGCCGGGGCGCACCTGTTCTCGATGGCCCGCACGGCGAGCAGGCGCGCGCCGGGCACGCCGCTCAACGTGGCGATCTCCACGCAGCGCCGGTTCGCGGTGGCCCGCACCCAGCTCGAGGACTACCGCAAGATCCGCGCCGTCTACGGGTGCAGCGTCAACGACGTGGTGCTCAGCGTCGTGACCGGAGCCCTGCGCAGCTGGCTGCTCTCGCGTGGTGAGCCCGTCACGTCGTCGGCGTCGGTGCGGGCGATGGTGCCGCTGTCGGTGCGGGGCGAGGCCGACGTGCCCAGCTCGGCGACGTCCGGGTCGCTGGGCAACCGGGTCTCGTCGTTCCTGGTCGACCTGCCGGTGGGGGAGCCGAGCCCGAAGGTGCGGCTGCACCACGTCACGCACGCGATGCGCGAGCACACCGCGGGCGGCCAGTCGGTGGGGGCCGACACCCTGGTCCGTGTCGGCGGGTTCGCACCCCCTACCCTGCACGCCTTGGGTGCGCGCGCCGCGAGCGGATTCTCCAAGCGGATCTTCAACCTGGTGGTGACCAACGTGCCCGGCCCCCAGTTCCCGCTCTACGCCGCCGGAGCGCGCATGCTGGAGATGTTCCCGGTGGTGCCACTGGCCAAGGGCCAGGCGCTCGCCATCGGGCTCACGTCCTACGACGGCGGCGTCTACTACGGCTTCAACGGTGATCGTGATGCGATGGCCGACGTCGATGTTCTCGCCGGAATGGTCGACGAGTCGCTCGACGAGCTGCTCGCGACGGTCAGCTGAGGAGCGGCAAGTGCGCGTGTATGTCCCGGCCACCTGGCCCATGCTGCGATCGATGATCAAGACCGGGTTGCTGGAGCCGATCGGCGGCACGGCCTTCTCGCTGACGCCGCGGTTCCGCGAGGCCTACACCAGCGGCGACGAGGAAGAGCTCGAGTACGCGGCGATGAACGAGGCGGCCAGGGCGTCGCTGCGCCTGCTCGCCGTCGAGTTCGGGCTCGGTGAGGACACCACGCCGGCCAGGCGGGTGGTGGTGGCCGCCGACCTCGACGACGTCACACTGCGCCCCGACCTCGACGACGCCGCCGTCCGGATCGCCGGCCCGGTGCCGCTGGAGAAGGTGGCCGCCGTGCACGTCGACAACGAGGAGGCGGAGTACGTGGTCCGTCAGGCCGCCGCTGCCGTCGACGCCGCCGACATGGGCGACCTGGACGCCGAGTTCCACGTCGGTGAGGCCGAGGACCACGAGCTCGCCTGGTACGACCCGTCCGAGGTGGCGTTCCTCGTCGAGCTGCGCTGAGCGGTCGGTCCGGAACCGCAGCATGGTGGCCATCCCAGCGTTGAGTCGCAGGATGGCCACCATGCTGCGATCCGGGGGCCGCGGGTGAGCGGGATCGAGGAACGGGTGCGCGCCGGGCTCGCCGCCGTCTCCGCCGTGGGCTCCCGGCAGGGCCTGCCCGTGGACGACCTGCAGGTGCTCTCGGCCCGCGGCAACCTCATCGTCTGGCTGGCGCCCTGGTCGATGGCCGACGAGCGGCTCGCCGCACTGCTCACCCGAGACGGCTCAGCGCCGGTCGCGCCGATCCCGGCGGTCGCGCCGGTCCCGGTCCCGGTCAGCACGCCCGTCGCGCCGGTCGTCATCGTCGTCGCGACCCACACCGCCGCCGTAGACGAGCGCACCCATGGCGGGGATCAACAGCCACCACCACCAACCGCCCACCGTCAGGAACAGCGCCAGCGCCACGAACGGTGACACCGCGACGAGGCGCGGCCCCCAACCCTCGATGAAGCTCGCCGCGCGGTTCGCCACGGCCCCGCTGCCGGTGCTGTCCGGCACGGCAGGCGCGGCTCCGGCCGTACTCACGACCGGCAGCGGCGTGGAGATCCCGGGCAGCACGGGGTGCGGCGCGGGCAGGTCGGTGAACAGCTCGGCGAGCTCGCTGGCGACCGTGGCGTTCGCCGCGACCGCCGAGCGGTCGGCGTACTCCTCGACGCCGAGGCGCCCCTCCGCGAGGTGCTCGTCGAGGGCCTTCATCGCGGCGGTCCGTTCGGTCGTTCCGATGCGCAGCGGCTGGTCCCCGGAGGTCATGCCGGCATGCTGCCACCCCGGTCCGGGCGGCAGCTACCTGACCTGCGCGACCGGCGGTGCCTCGATCTCGACGGGTCGGCCCCAGTCGCGGTAGCTCCCGGTGATGGCCAGCACGCCGATGCCCGGAACGTCCTGGTGCACCTCGCTGCGGACCGGCCGGAAGCTGCTGTCCACCCACAGCGTCGACGTCACCCGCAGCAGCCCGCCGCGCACCTGCTGCTCCAGCTGGGCCCGGACGGCCGGGTCGGGCTCGGCGCGCGCAGCGCGGGCGAGGTCCACGACGATCGTGTACCGCACGGTCGGGACGCCGTCGGTGGTGTCGTCGGCGGCGTCGGAGACGAGGGTGGCATCGACGTAGCGCGACAGCGACCGCATCGGGTCGGCGCTGTCGGTGACCGCTGCCGCCTCCGACCGCAGCTGCCGGGACTCCGTATCGGTGCCCTGCGGATCGACTCGCACCCACGGCGTGGCGTGCGACTCTCCCGCGGCGGGCGGGAGCCGCAGGTAGGTGGCGCCGGGCAGCACCACGAAGCCCGTCTCCTGCGGCGGCGAGCCGGGCTGCGTCACGGTCTGGGTGAACCGGACCGAGACCGCGCCGGCCACCACCCGCATCTCCCCGGCACCGGTGAAGGTCAGGGTCGAGGCGCCGCTGAGGGTCCCGTCCAGGCTCAGGCGCGCCGTGCCGTCGGCGCGCTGCCGATCGGTGACCGCGGCCACCAGCTCGTGCGCGTCGTAGAGGAACGTGACACCGGGGTGCTGGCTCGCGGCGTCGGCCTCGGTGCAGCCGGTGAGCAACGAGATCGCCACGAGGACCACGGCGAGCAGGGTCCACGGCGCCTGCGAGCCGCCGGACTCAGCCACGGCCGGACCACGCTGCGTCAAGGTCGCCGCATCCGATGTCAATGCCTCCACCCGGCACGTCACCCGGTCGCCGGACGCGGCCACGCTAGCGGACGATCACTGGAGGGCGACGAGCACCCGCCGTAGCGCAGCGAGCCGCCCTGGTCGCAGCAATCCCTGCTCCACCCGGGTGTCGAGCGCGCACTCCGGATCAGCGGGCGGGCCGAGGTGGCCGCAGCCGCGCGGGCAGTCCTCGATCGCGGCGGCGAGGTCGTCGAAGGCCGCCGGGATGTCGTCGGGTGTGACGTGGGCGAGCCCGAACGAGCGCACCCCCGGCGTGTCCACGACCCAGCCGGGGCTGCCGTCGGGGGCCAGTGGCAGTGGCAGCGCGATCGCCGCGACGGTGGTGTGGCGGCCCTTGCCGACGGCCGACACCACGCCGACGGCGAGGGCCGCGTCCGGGACGAGCTTGTTGACCAGCGTCGACTTGCCGACCCCGGAATGCCCCACGAGGGCCGACACCCGCCCGGCGAGCAGCTGCGCGAGTTCCGTCGGCGGCTGGTCGCGGCGGGTGACGATCACCGGCAGGTCGAGCTCGCGGTACGGGGCCGCGAACGGCTCGGGATCGGCGAGATCGGCCTTGGTCAGGCAGAGCACCGGCTTCAGCCCGCCCGCGTACGCGGCGACCAGGCAGCGGTCGACGAAACCGGTGCGAGGCTCGGGATCGGCCACCGCCGTGACGATGATCAGCAGTTCGGCGTTGGCGACGACGATCCGCTCGAACGGGTCGTCGTCATCAGCGGTGCGCCGCAGCACCGTGGCCCGCTTCTCGACCCGGACGATGCGGGCCAGCGTGTCGACGGCCCCGGTGAGATCTCCGACCAGCCCCACCCGGTCGCCGACGACGATCGGCGTGCGCCCCAGCTCGCGGGCGCGCATCGCAGTCACCGGCGGACGTGTGGAGTCGCCCTCGGGTGCGCACGTCCAGCGGCCACGGTCGACGACGGTGACCATGCCCTCCGCCGCGTCGGCGTGGTCCGGTCGGCGCTTGGTGCGCGGGCGCGCGCCGCGGCGCCCCGGCCGGATCCGGACGTCGGACTCGTCGTACTCCCGGGGGCTCAGAGCAGCGCCGCCCAGCGCGCGGGGAAATCGGGGATCGTCTTGTCCGTGCAGCCGATGTCGTCGATGAGCACGCCCGGCACGACCAGCCCGATGATCGCGCCCGCCGTGGCGAGCCGGTGGTCGGCGTAGGCGCCCCAGCAGCGGTCCGAGCGTCCGGTCAGCGGGACGGGCCGGATCTCCATGCCGTCGGGTGTCTCGTTGACATCGCCGCCGAGAGCCGCGATCTCCGTGACGAGCGCGGCGAGCCGGTCGGTCTCGTGGCCCCGGATGTGGGCGACGCCGCGGATGCGCGACGGGCCCGTGGCGAGCGCGGCGACGGCCGCGACGGTGGGGGTGAGCTCGCTGGCGTCATGCAGGTCGACGTCGACGCCGGTGAGCGACTGCGGGCCGCGCACCGTCATGCCGTCGGGGCCCGGTTCCACGGTGCACCCGGCCTGCGCGAGTACGGACAGGATCTCCGCGCCCGGCTGCGTGGCGTCGGCGGGCCAGCCCGCGACCGTGACGCTGCCGCCGGTGACCGCGGCGGCGGCGAAGAACACCGAGGCGTTGGACAGGTCCGGCTCCACGGCCCAGTGGTGAGCCGCGATCGGGCCGGGCTCCACCCGCCAGGTGTTGGGCTCGCTGGTGTCGACGTCGACGCCCGCGGTGCGCAGCATCTCGACGGTCATCTCGATGTGGGGCAGCGACGGCACCGGCTTGCCGTCGTGGTGCACGGTGAGGCCTTTCTCGAACAGGGCTCCCGACAGCAGCAACCCGGACACGAACTGCGACGACGCCGACGCGTCGATGACCACGTCGCCGCCGGGGAGGCCGCCGGTGCCGTGCACGGTGAACGGCAGTGCGTCGCCGTCGATGTGGGCGCCGAGCGCGCGCAGCGCGTCGAGGACGGTACCCATCGGGCGCTCACGGGCGCGCGGGTCGCCGTCGAACGCGACCGGGCCCTGCGCCAGCGCTGCGGCGGGCGGGACGAAGCGCATCACGGTGCCGGCGAGGCCGCAGTCGACCGCGCCGCCGCCCCGGAAGCCGGTGTGGGCGGCGAACGCCACGTGCTCGCCCTCGACCTCGACCGGGACCCCGAGCGCACGCATCGCGCCGACCATCAGCGCGGTGTCGCGGGTGGCGGGGGCTCCGGACACGGACGCCGCACCACCGGAGAGTGCGGCGAGCAGGAGGGCGCGGTTGGTGACGGACTTGGATCCGGGCACGGCCACCCGGCCGCGGACCGGGCCGGATGCCACCGGGGCAGGCCATGGGGTGCTCACGGCGTCAATGATCCCCTATGCGCGTGGGGCATCGAACCCGCTACGGCGCTGACGGGCCGCTCAGCCCTTCGAGCAGCCTCGTGATGTGGGTCATTCCGGTGTGGAGCGTGGCGAAGCCGGTGCGGACCTCGCCCCTCACATCGGCGAACTCGGCGCGCACGTCGGCGAACCCGGCCCGCATCTCGGCCCGCAGCTCGCTGATCTCGCGGCCCTGTTCGAGCTGCGTCTCCCGCAGTGCGTTCAGCGTCTGGGTGTGCGCCCGCAGCTGGGCCCGCATGTCGGCCACATCGCGATCAGCGCCGCCGGCGAGGACTCTGGCGGCCGCAGCATCGCTGCTGACGTGGGCGATCTGCTCGCGCAGCTCCTGGATCTGCCGTTCCAGGACACGGATCCGCGACTCGTGATCGTCGGCGGGCTCGGCCATACGCCCATCGTAGGGCAGCTGGGACACCCCCACCGGCTTCCGGCCGAGTTGTCCACAGGCCGCGAGCGCGCAAGGTGCAAGATGGAAGGCATGTGCGGCCGATACGCCTCGATCAAGGCGCCCACCGACCTCGCCGACGAGTTCCGGGCCGTCGACGCCACCGAGGGCGCCGTCGCCGCCGACTACAACGTCGCGCCCACCAAGAACATCGTCGCCGTCGTCGAGCGCCATCCCCGCGACGCCGACGGCGAGCCCGACCTCGACACCGTCGAGCGCAGCCTGCGGGTGGTGCGGTGGGGGCTGGTGCCGTTCTGGGCGAAGGACCCCAAGTCGGGCGCGAAGATGATCAACGCCCGGTCCGAGTCGGCCGCCGAGAAGCCCGCGTTCCGCAGAGCCGTCAACTCCCGACGCTGCCTGATCCCGGCCGCAGGCTGGTACGAGTGGCAGCGCGGTCCTGATCACAAGCAGCCCTACTACACGCACTACAAGGACGGCAGCTCGCTCGCGATGGCGGGGTTGTGGGAGTTCTGGAAGCCCAAGGACGATCCCGACAACCTCTACCCCGACGGGCTCGTGACAGCGACGGTGCTCACCACCGCCGCGGTCGGTCCGCTGGCCCAGGTGCACGACCGCATGCCGCTGGTGCTGCCGCCGTCGGCGTGGGACGCGTGGCTCGACCCGGACGCCGGAGCCGGTGACGAGGCGATCGGCGCGCTGCTGGCCCCGCCTTCGGCGGACCTGGTGGCCACCCTCGAGCTGCGGCCGGTGTCGGCGCTGGTCAACAGCGTGCGCAACAACAGCCCGGAGCTGATCGCGGAGATGGCGCCCGACGACGTCGCCGAGCCGCTGCAGCTGGATCTGCTCGCCGGGCCCAACCCCGGATGAGCCCCGGGACGAGCACCGAACCGGTCGTCGAGGAGATCGACACCCCGCACGGCCCGGCCCGCATCACGCGCCGCGCAGCCGACGGCGCCGCCCGCGCGACCCTGCTGCTGGGTCACGGCGCAGGCGGGGGAGTCGGCGCTGCCGACCTGCTGGCCGCGGCAGGCGTCGCGGTGGCCGCCGGCGTCGACGTGGCACTCGTCGAGCAGCCCTACCGCGTCGCGGGCCGGCGCGCGCCGGCTCCAGCCGGGCAGCTCGACACGGCGTGGCTGGCCGTGGTCGAGCACGTCCGGGCGTCGTCGGAGCTGCCGCTGCTGTTCGGCGGCCGCAGCTCCGGGGCCCGGGTGGCCTGCCGCAACGCGACGGCGGGCGGCGCCGTGGGCGTGCTGTGCCTGGCGTTCCCGGTGCACCCACCGGGCAGGCCGGAGAAGGACCGCCTCGCCGAGCTCGCCGCACCGACCGTGCCGATACTCGTGGTGCAGGGCGTCGGCGACCCGTTCGGCGTGCCCGACCCGGTGCCGGGGCGCGAGGTGGTGCTGCTGCGTGGCGACCACTCGCTGAAGTCCGACATGCCCGGCCTGCGTGCCGCTGTGGCGAGCTGGCTGCGGCCGCTCGTCGGGAGCCACACCGGCTGACGCACCCCACCTCGGGTGCCGCTCAGGTGGTGGCGATCCTCGCGAACGTCGCCTGTGCCAGTCGCGCCAGGTCGGCCGGAGCCAGCTCGATCTCCAGGCCGCGCCGACCGCCGCTGCAGAACATCGTCACCAGGTGCTCGGCAGAGGCGTCCACCACCGTCGGCAGCCGCTTGCGCTGGCCCAGCGGCGAGATGCCGCCCGCGACGTAGCCGGTGGTGCGCTCGGCGACGGCGACGTCGGCCATCTTCGCCCGCTTCCCGCCGACGGCCGCCGCGAGCGCCTTGAGGTCGAGCATCGCCGACACCGGGACGACGCCGACGGTGAGCGTTCCGTCGACCTCGGCGACGAGCGTCTTGAACACGCTGCCCGCGTCGATTCCCAGCGCCTCGACGGCCTCCAGGCCGTACGCCGCGCCCCGGCCGTGCTCGTAGGTGTGCACGCGATGGGCGACGCCCGCCTTCGCGAGCAGTGCCGTTGCCGGGGTTCCCTTACCTGCCACCCGCGCCACGATAGGGAATCAGCCACGGGTGGGCGGTGTTGGCGGGTAGGTGACACACGCAGTGATGGAGGCTCCGACAGCGGCCGGTGTGCCGATGTTGACACCGCCGGGTGAGACACGTCCGACAGGACCTGACGGCACGAGGCGCGTAGGCTCTGAGCGTCATTCGGTCGCCGGGGCGGTGGCCGTTCCCGGGGTCGCGTTCCGCGCGGTCCGGCATGAGAGGAGCGCGGTGCCCAGCACCGAGCAGGCCGCGAAGGTGGCCGCCGACCAGGCGCAGGCGGAAGCAGCGGCCGATGCGCTGCTGGCCGCGGCGCCGGTCGACCCTGAGCAGGAGTCGGCCGAGGATCGTGCCGCACGCTTCGAGCGTGACGCGATGCCGCTGATCGACCAGCTCTACGGTGCTGCGTTGCGCATGACGCGCAACCCGGCCGATGCCGAGGACCTCGTCCAGGAGACGTTCCTGAAGGCCTACTCGGCCTTCCGCACGTTCCGCGCGGGCACCAACCTCAAGGCGTGGCTGTACCGCATCCTCACCAACACCTACATCAACGGTTACCGCAAGCGGCAGCGCCAGCCGTTGCAGTCGCCCACCGACGAGATCACCGACTGGCAGATCGCGCAGGCCGGTGAGCACACCTCGCAGGGCTTGCCGTCGGCCGAGATGGAAGCGCTGGACCGGCTCCCGGACAACGACGTCAAGGCGGCACTGCAGCAGCTGCCCGACGACTTCCGGATGGCCGTGTACCTCGCCGATGTCGAGGGGTTCGCGTACAAGGAGATCGCCGACATCATGGGTACGCCCATCGGCACCGTCATGTCGCGGTTGCACCGCGGCCGGCGCCAGCTTCGTGACATGCTCACCGACACCGCTCGGGACCGGGGATTCCTCCGGGGCGAGCAGGAGGTGTCGTCATGAGCTGCGGCGACCACCACGAGACCGACTGCTCCGAGGTACTCGCCGAGGTCTGGCTGTTCCTCGACCAGGAGTGCGACAAGGACCGGCGCTCGCTGCTGGCCCAGCACCTGGACGAGTGCCAGCCCTGCCTCGCCGAGTACGGCATCGACGAGAAGCTCAAGAGGCTCCTGGCCACCAAGTGCGGCGGTGAGCACGCCCCCGCGGGCCTGAAGGACAAGTTGCGCCAGCAGATCCGCGTCGCGGTGCTGGAACAGGCCCAGGTCACGGTGGAGACGGGCCCCGAGGGCGTCACCACCACCACGGTGGAAGTTCGCTCCACCCGCATCGAACAGCGCGGCTGATCCGCTCGCGCCCGAACTGACCGTCGAGAACGAAGTTGTGGTGATCAACAGGCCCTGTTGATCACCGTAACTTCGTTCTCGACGGTTGGTGTCACGTGTTCGGCTTCTTGCCGTGGTTGGCGCCCTTCTTACCGCGGTCGCGGCGCTTGCGTGCACGCTTCGACATGTCTGCCTCCTCACTTCGATCTAGTGCTGGCTCAATTGTCCCACGGCCCCGTGGTTGGATGATCCGGTGTCCACGTTGAGCGAGCTGCTCGCGGAGCACACCGACCTGACCGGTGACGCTGTCGAACACCTGCAGCGGGTCGGTGCCGAGTGGCAGTTGCTCGCGGACATGTCGTTCGCCGACTTCCTGCTCTGGGTTCCGCTGGCCAAGGTCCCTGGTGAGGAGCCGCGCCCGGGCACGGAGTTCCTCTGCGTCGCCCAGGTGCGTCCCACCACCGCGCCCACGGCACACCCCGACGACAAGGTCGGCGCGCGCTCCACCGAGGTGGAGAACCCGTACCTGCGCCGGGCTGTCGTCGAGGGTCGCATCTGCCGCGAGGAGAACCCGCGGTGGCACCTCGAGGTGCCCGTGCGCTCCGAGACGATCCCGGTGCGGCTCGACGGCGACGTGATCGCCGTGCTGTCGCGGGACACGAACCTCGCGATGCCCCGCGTGCCGAGCCCCCTGGAGATCTCCTACCTGGGCAGCGCGTCGGACCTGTGCCAGATGGTGGCCGACGGCACCTTCCCGCCGCGCACCGCGCTGGGTGGCTCCGACACCAGCCCACGCGCAGGCGACGGCCTGATCCGCCTCGACGCGTTGGGCCTCGTCGCGTACGCGAGCCCGAACGCGCTCTCGGCGTACCACCGCATGGGCCACGCCAGCGACCTCGTGGGACTGCGCCTGGCCGATGCCACGCGTGACCTCGTCCACGACCCGTTCGACTCCGCCGAGGTGGCCGCCCGCATCACAGCGGCGCTCGAGGGGCGGTACTCGCTGCGGATGGAGGCCCGCGCGCGGGAGGCCGTGATGCTCGTACGAGCGCTGCCACTGCGCCCCCGGGGTGATGCGGCCGGGGCTCTGGTGCTGGTCCGTGACGTCACCGATCTGCGCCGCCGGGACTTGGCGCTGCTGTCGAAGGACGCCACCATCCGCGAGATCCATCACCGGGTGAAGAACAACCTGCAGACGGTGGCTGCACTGCTGCGCCTACAGGCCCGCCGCACAGCGATCCCGGAGGCCCGCCGGGCGCTCGCGGAGAGCGTGCGGCGTGTCAATTCCATCGCACTCGTCCACGAGACGCTCTCGGCGTCGGTCGACGAGCGCGTCAGCCTCGACGAGCTCGTCGACAAGGTGCTGCCGGCGATCGGCGACGGCGCCACGGCCGAGTCTCGGGCCAAGGTCCGCAGGGAGGGCAGCTTCGGCACGCTCCCGGCCGCGCTCGCGACGCCGCTCGTGCTGGTGCTCACCGAACTCGTCCACAACGCGCTCGCCCACGCGTTCGCCCCCGGGGTGTCCGGCGAGGTCATCGTGTCGGCCCAGCGGTCGGCCGCCGGGCTCGACGTGGTGGTGGCCGACGACGGGCACGGGCTGCCGCCCGGCTTCGACCTGGAGACGTCCGACGGGCTCGGCCTGCAGATCGTGCGCACGCTGCTCGACTCGGAACTCGACTCCGCACTGCAGGTCAGGGCCCGGTCGGGGGGCGGAACGGAGGCCGTCATCAGGCTCTCGCTCCGGGGGCGTTAACCTACTTCCTGAGACCGGCGGCCCGAGTCGCAGGCAAGACGGGTCGCGGTCCCTCCAGCGGAAGCTGTCCTCGTGCTTCTGATGGAAACGACCACGGGCCCGGAACCGGGTGCAGTCCGGTTTCGGGCCCGTGGTGGGAATCCGTGGTGCTGTGTTGCTCGTGGTTGCTGTACTGCTCGTGTTGCTGCTTGCTCTGGTCTTGCGGTGTAGCTGTAGATCGTGAGGCTTGTATCAGGCGGTGCGTGCGCGCGTACGCGCGTTGCGACGCTTGAGTGCGCGTCGCTCGTCTTCGCTCATGCCGCCCCAGACGCCTGCATCCTGGCCGCTCTCAAGTGCCCAGGTGAGGCACTCGGTGACCACGGGGCAGCGCCGGCATACAGTCTTGGCCTCGGCGATCTGCAGCAGCGCAGGACCGCTCGTCCCCACAGGGAAGAAAAGCTCGGGGTCCTCGTCGCGGCAAATAGCGCGGTGACGCCAGTCCATGGTGCTCTGCTCCTCGTACTTGCGCGATCGGGGTCGCGCCGATCGTCTGTCACGGTGTTTCCGCGCTTGTGAAGGATTTCACGAGCGCGCTCGATCTTCAAGGGGCCAGGTCCATCCAGGTGAGGACTCTCACCCACTCATCGCAACGATGATCGACACGAATGGTTACTGCTTCGCGTCCCCGTCACGATGAGCGATCGACCCTGTCCCTGCCCGCAGACCCGGTTACCCGGTTCCTCGCGGACCATGCGAGAAAACTTCCTCGCGATCGCTCGCTTTCGCCTGACCTACCTTGGGCCACCGTTTGACCTGGTGCGAGCCCTTATCGGCTCGACGGTCCACGTGCATCGGTGAATGGACGATCCTGTCACCCATGCGGGTGACCTCCGCAGGTCGGCTGCGACGAACAGCCCTCGTAGCACGACGACGCGTAGTGACGTGTGCACGCACCGCAGCGACATCGGGTCGACAACGCGAATGTGAACAACGGCTGAACTCGCCGGCGTATTCCGCGGATGCGGCGGCGCTCAGGGCTTTCCGGCTGGGGCGCTCGCCGGCGTGGTCGACCGGATTTCGGGGAGCCGGAAACAGATCACCAGTGCCACGACCGGTGCGACCGCCAGCACCAGAATCGCCGCGCCGAGCCCGGAACTGTCACCGATGGCGCCGAGCACGGGGGTGAAGACGCCGCCGACGGAGACGGCCAGCCCGAGCGTCACGCCCGACGCCGTGCCCACCCGGGTGGGCAGGTAGTCCTGCGCCAGCGTCGTCTGCACGCTGAACGGCAGGTACGTCGCGACCCCGAGCACGGCCGTGGCGACGAAGGCCCAGGTGACTGACGGCGCCAGCAGCAGGCCGGCCAGTCCGGGCAGTGCCAGCAGGTAGCCGATGCGGATCGTCGGCACCCGCCCGATGCGGTCGGCCAGCCGGCCGCCCACGATCGTGGAGACGGTGCCCACGGCGAGCAGCGTTGTCAACGCGGCGCTGCCGACTGCGGGGCCGGCACCGAAGCGCTCCCGCAGAAACAGGGCGATGAGGGTGGACAGGCCGAAGAACAGGATCGAGCGCATCACGACAGCGACGCTGAGCAGGGCGAACGGGCCCCAGCGGTCCGTTCCGGCGTCGGCGCTGCGGGCGGGGGCCGCGATCGGCCCGCCCTGGCGGCGCTGCAGGACGACCAACACCACGACCATGGCCAGCGCCGGTGCGACGAGCAGCGGCGTGCCGCCCAGCCCCGTGCTCAGCAACACGGCGGTGGTGGCAGCGGGCCCGATGGCGAACCCGAGGTTGCCG
Source organism: Pseudonocardia sp. GCM10023141 (assembly GCF_042653605.1). Classification (NCBI taxonomy): domain Bacteria; kingdom Bacillati; phylum Actinomycetota; class Actinomycetes; order Pseudonocardiales; family Pseudonocardiaceae; genus Pseudonocardia; species Pseudonocardia sp. GCM10023141. Next base: position 183,870 of record NZ_JBHSIR010000021.1, on the reverse strand, counting down.
CCGACCGCGAAGATGCTCATGCCTGTTGCGGTGCCACCGCCCGCGATCCGCGCCGAACGGGCGGCCTGCGGGTGGTAGGCGGCCACCCCCAGCCCGGAGAGCGCGACGGCGGCCCACGTCAGCGCGTAGCTGTCGGTGAGTCCCGACAGGCCGATGCCGAGCCCCGCCACGCCGAGCCCGGCGGGCACCATCCAGTGCATCTCGCGCCGGTCGGTGAGCAGGCCGAACACCGGCTGGGCGACCGACGACAGCACGGTCGCGGCCAGGGTGATGCCCGCCGCTGCGGCGTAGGTGTAGTGCCGCTCGATCACGAGGAGTGCCACGAGTGCCGGCACCGCGCCCTGGTACAGGTCGTCGACGACGTGGCTGGCGCTCAGCACGGCCAGGCGTGCGCGCTGGTACATCGGTGTCTGCTCCTCAGGTTGTCGGACATGTCAACGCGGTACCGGACGGCGCCGACGGCCGCGGATCAGGACGAACGTTGCGCGGCGTGCAGCTGTGCGAGCGTGTCCTCGACGTTGTGGCGGGTGGCGAGCACGGCCGCCGCGGCGTCACCGGCCCGGATGGCGGTCACCAGGTCGTGGTGGGCGCGGGTGGCCTCGTCGTGATCGTCGGCCGTGCGCAGGTCCTCGTCGCGGACGAGGTCGAGCAGCGCCTCGCGCAGTGCCGTGGTGAACGACGCGAACACGTCGGTGAGCACGGGGTTGTGGGCGGCGGCGATCACCGCGCGGTGCACGGCCAGGTCGGCGTCGACGAACGCCGCTGGTCCCTCGGCGCGCCCCCGCGCGGCCATCGCGGCGTCGAGGGCGACGAGATCGGCGGGCGTACGCCGGGCTGCGGCCAGCCGGGCTGCCTCCAGCTCCAGCGCGATGCGCACCTCGTAGACGTCGGCGATCGCGGCCCGGCGCAGGTGCCGCTCCCAGCCCGGCACGGCCGTCGGGGACGCGACGAAGGTGCCGGCGCCCTGCCGGGCCTCCAGCTGGCCGCTCGAGATCAGCGAGCGCAACGCCTCTCGGACCGTCGAGCGGCCCACGCCGAGCAGCCTACCCAGCTCGACCTCCCCCGGTAACCGGTCGCCGACGTCCCACTCGCCGCTGCGGACGATCCGGTCGAGCTCGGCGGCCGTCTGCTCGACGAGCGACGACCGTTCGACGGGGCGGACGGACACGTGGTTCTCCCGGTAAGTTCAGGTTGTCTGACAAGTAGACTACTTGTGGTACTCGGCGGCGGCAACAGTGCGCGGCCTATCCTCGAACCTGTGATGGCCGACAAACCGACCGGCCCGCCGCTGCAGGTGCGGGCCGCGGGCGGGCTCGTGACGCTGGAGGGGCTCGCGGCGCTCGCGTTCGTGGCGGTGCTCGGCATCGGTGCCGCGCAGTCCGATCTCCCGCTGCGTGCGGTGCTCGCCGAGGCCGGTTACTTCCTGATTCTCGGCGTCGCGCTGGTGGCCGTCGGCGTCGGCCTGCTCACCGGCCGCCGCTGGGCGCGGACTCCGGCGATCGTCGTGCAGTTGCTGCTGCTCCCGGTGGTCTACTCGCTGATCGGCCCGTCGCAGCAGCTGCTGCTCGGCATCGTGGCCGGGGTGTTCGTGGTGGCCACGTTCATGCTGCTGATCAGCGACGCCTCCCGGATCTGGTCGATGGGCCTCGACCTACCCAGTCCCTGATCGGGCCGACTACCGCGGGGAGCCGAGCTTCGCGAGGGCGGTGCCGTCGAGGCGGAACATCGTCCACTCGTCCAGCCCCACCGCGCCGAGGGAGCGGTAGAAGGCGATCGAGGGCTCGTTCCAGTCCAGGACGCTCCACTCCAGCCGCCCGTACCCGCGCTCGACGCAGATCGCGGCCAGCCGCGCCAGCAGCGCCGTGCCGAGCCCGCCACCCCGTTGCTGCGGCGCGACGATCAGGTCCTCGAGGTAGATGCCGTGCACACCCCGCCATGTGGAGAAGTTGAGGAACCAGAGCGCGCAGCCCACGACCGCCCCGCCGGCCTCCGCGACGTGGCCGAACAGTGCGGGGGTCGAACCGAACAGCGCGGCGGTGAGCTGCTCCTCGGTGAGGTGGCAGGAGGCGGCCTCCCGCTCGTACTCCGCGAGCGCGTGCACCAGCCCGACGATCGCCGGCACGTCGCCGGGAACCGCCTCGCGGATGGTCATACCAGCACCCCGAGGTTGACGTGGTCCAGCCGCGGTACGCCGCGCTCGTGCCCGAGTACCGCCCACGACGCGGCGTCCATGGAGAACCGGACCCCGTCGGTGGCAGGCCGCTCGATCCAGCGGGCGATGAGGACACGGCTGAAGTGGCCGTGGCCGACGAGCACCACGTCGCCGTCCGGCAGGATCGCGGCGGCGTCGGCCAGCACGGCATCGGCGCGCGCGGCCACCTGCTCAGCGGTCTCCCCGCCCGGACAGGGGTGTGTCCAGACGGTCCAGCCCGGCACCGTCTCCCGGATCTCGGGTGTGGTCATGCCCTCGTAGTCGCCGTAGTCCCACTCGACGAGTCGCTGGTCGACGGCGTCGGGGTGCAGGCCGGCGAGCGATGCGGTGTCGCGGGCCCGGACGCGCGGGCTGGTCAGGACCTTCGCCGGCGGCGCGGTGTCGCGCAGGCGCGCTCCGAGCGCACCGGCCGCCGCCGCGAACGTGCGGCCGCGCTCGGTCAGCGGGACGTCGGAACGGCCGGTGTGGCGCCCGGAGAGCGACCACTCCGTCTCGCCGTGGCGCAGCAGGAAGATCCGCCCAGAGGTCACGGATGCGGAGCATAGTGCGGGCCGCCACGGGGTGCCTGCAAAGATCAACCGCCCGGATCAACCGCCCGGCGGATGGGCGTGCACCGTCGCGGCCGTGAGCCGCGGCACCGCGTGCGTGAGCCGGTGCTCGGCGGCGTGCGCGGTGGCGTGGGCCTGCTCGATGCTGACGCGGGCGGGCACGGTGAGATCGACCTCGGCGCGCAGCGCGTGCCCGATCCAGCGCAGCCGCACGCTGTCCACGTCCACCACCCCGGCCACGTCCCGCAGCGCCGCGATGGCCTGGTCGACGAGCGCCGGATCGACGGCGTCCATCAGCCGCGCGAGCACCTGGCGCGCCGCACCCCACGTCACCGTCGCGATCATGGCCGTGATGGCGAGCCCGACCACGGGATCGGCCCACCGCCAGCCCAGCGCCGCACCACCCGCGGACAGCAGCACCGCGAGCGACGCCAGCGCATCGGCGCGCGCGTGCAGGCCGTCGGCAAGGAGCGCGGCCGACCCGATCCGCCGCCCGGTGCGGATGCGTAACTGCGCCGCCACCTCGTTGCCCGCCGCCCCCACCAGCGCGGCGACCGCGACGGCGCCGATGAAGCGCATCTCGCCGGGCTCGGCGAGCCTGCGGATCGACTCGTAGCCCGCCAGCACCGCGGAGCCGAGGATCACCAGCACCACGACGACGCCCGCAACGTCCTCGGCCCGCCCGTAGCCGTAGGTGAACCGGCGCGTGGGCGGGCGCCGGGCCAGCAGGAACGCGATGCCCACCGGCACGGCCGTGAGCGCGTCGGCCACGTTGTGCAGGGTGTCCGACAGCAGCGCGACGGATCCGGACGCCACCACGACCACCGCCTGCACGGCCGCCGTGGCGCCCAGCACGGCCAGCGACGTCCCGAGCGCGCGCATGCCGGCCCGGGACGCCTCGAGCGCCGGGTCGATGCGGTCGGCGGCGTCGTGGCTGTGCGGGACGACGACGTGTCGCACCGCTGCCCAGGCGCGCTGCCCAGGAGCGTGGCCGTGGCCGTGTCCGTGCCCGTGTTGCGCCGGAATCCCCATGTCGAGCACTATATGTGCTCATGTACGCACGCGACGACAGTGCAACAGCCGAGCAGTGGCAACAGCTGCCGGCCGAGGACCACGTGGACGTCGCGACGGCCTCCTTCCGGATGCTGGCCGACCCCACCCGGGTGCGGCTGCTGTGGCTGCTCTGCGGCGCGGAGCGAGACGTCACCGATCTCGCGGCGGCGGTGGGAGCCGCCCGGCCCGCGGTGTCGCAGCACCTGGCCAAGCTGCGCATGACCGGGCTCGTCAGCACGCGCCGCGACGGGCGGCGCGTGCTCTACCGCGCCCGCGGCGGGCACGTCCGCAGGTTGCTGGCCGAGGCGATGGAGGCCGCGGCGCACGTGGTCACGGGCGCGCCGGACCATGCCTGATCAGCGCATCGCGGCGAGGTAGCGATCGGTCTCGTCGAGCGCGTCGAGCACCGCCGGATCGGTGGTCGCGGCGGCGGCGGCCGTCACGGCGTCGACGAGCGCGGGGGAGCGCAGCCAGTCCAGCACCACGGCCGCGCTGTCGGGCGACCAGTAGGGCGGTGCCCGGTACGGCCCGGCCAGGTGCCCCTTCGCGATGACGAGGTCGCGCAGGTGCTGGGCGGCGGCGCCGTCGGCGAGGTGCCAGCGACCGATCAGGGCAGCGACGTCGGGCACCAGCATCCCGAACCCGCAGAGCACGTCGCCGACGTCGTACGGGCCCGGATGGGTGCCCAGCGTGCGCGACCAGAACGCGTCCAGCACGTCGAGGACGGCCGCCCGCTGGTGCGGCGGCCACTCGCTCCACCGGGAGCCGGCCAGCGCCGCGAGCGTCGGCTCGATCCCGAGCCAGCGGCACTGCCCCGTCACGACCAGCTCGACCAGGCGCGCCGCGGCGGGGCCGAACGGGAACGAACCGGGGATCCCGCCCTGATCCGGGGGACGATCCCATGACCACCACCCCCATCGAAGTGGGCGCAGGCGCCTCCCAGCTGCTTCCCCCCGACGGCCTCACGACCGCGCTGGTGCGCGGCGAACCGTTGCCCGCGAACAGACCACCGCCAACGCGCGCACCTGCCTGGAGCAGGCCGGCACGATCCTGCGTCCAGACCGGCTCGAGGTGCGGCACAACTCCGAGTGGCTCGCGGCCATGGAGCTCCCGGAGATCCTCGGCCACGCCCAGCACGGCACGGTCGCCCAGCTGCTCGAGCGCGGCGACTTCGCCGCACGCCACGCAGGTGGGCGACCGATCGCGCTGTCGGAGTTCCTCCACCCCGTGCTGCAGGCCATCGACTCCCTCGCCGTGCGCGCCGACGCCGAGATCGGGGGCAACAACCAGTTCTTCAACCTCGTCATGCGCCGCGACGTCCAGCGGGCGGCCGGGCACGCATCGCAGGTGGTGCTCACGATGCCGCTGCTGGAAGGCCTCGACGGCGTGCAGAAGATGGGGAAGTCGGCAGGCAACGCCGTGTGGCTGACCGAACCGGCACCGAGCAAGTTCGGCGAGATCATGTCGATCCCCGACACGCTGGTGGAGCGCTACGCGCTGCTCTGCACCGACATGGACCCGGTTGCGGCCCGTGCGCTCGGTGCTGCGGCGCAGGCGGGCGGCCCACCCGCTGCCGCGACCAAGCGGCGGGTCGGGGCCGCGATCGTCGCGCTCCACCACGGCGCGGCTGCCGTCGACGCGGAGGACTTCGACCGTCGGTTCCGCCGTCACGAAGAACCTGCGGCCGTGCCGGTGCTCGCCCTGCCGGTCGGTCACCCGGTCTCGCTACCGCGGTTGCTCGTGGACGCCGGCTTCGCCCGGTCCGCGAAGGAGGTCCGGCGGCTCATCGACGGCGGAGGCGTGCGGCTCGACGGTGCCGTGCTGGGCGGCGGCGACTACACCCGCAACCGCGACGAGCTGGTCGGCCGGGTCATCGCGGTCGGCAGGCGCCACGTCGTCCGTCTCACCGGGTGACACCCGGCTGCCGCGGTGAACCGGCAGCGGTTAGGGCCTTTGGCCCTTTCAGCGTGCTGCCCGTGCGCGGAGCATGGACGCTGAGGGCGGAGGTTCCGGTCTCCGAAGGACCACCCGCCATGGATCTACGGCAGATCACGGGACTCATCGCCCACGTGCTGCTCGGCCTGTACTGGCTGTGGGTGATCTCGAGCTCGGCGCCGCAGCTGCGGCGCGGGGCCCGGGACCGGCCGCGGCGGCTCCGCATCCTGATGATCAAGACGGCCGGTGTCGCGGTCACGGCGCTCGCCGTCGGGGTGATCCACTTCTGGGCCACGGAGTGGTGGCACGTCATCGCCGCTCTGGTGATCGCCGTGGCACTGGGCCTGCTGCTGCACCGGGCCTACCGCACACAGGTGGCCGCGCCACGGCACCGGCGCACGCTCACGCAGCGGGCGCGCCGGTTCGAGAGCCACTTCCGGCCGCCACCGGTCGCCTGACGCGAGCTCGACCGCAGCCGTCAGGCGATGTCGAACCGGACGTGGTCGATCCCGAAGTGCTTCAGGCGGCGGTAGAGGGTGGCGCGCCCGATCCCGAGCGCGACCGCGGCATGCGCCCGGTTGCCGCCGGCGTCGCGCAGGGCCTCGATGATCAGATCCCGCTCGGAAGACTCCAACCGCGACAGCAGGCGCCGGCTCGACGAGAGGCACCGGGCGGGCAGGTCGGACAGCCCGATCTGGCCGACCGGCCGCGACGTCAGCGCCGAGCGCAGCGCGACCTCCAGTTCGGCCGCGTTCCCCGGCCACCGGTAGCCGCACAGCGCGCGGACGGCGTCGGCGGAGCAGCTCAGCCGCCGTCCCGGAGCGATGCGACGCAGGAGCGCCGCCACCATGGCGCTGATGTCGTCGGGCCGGTGCCGCAGCGCCGGGACGGTGACCGAGGCAGCGAAATGGCCGAGGAGGTCGTCGAGGACGGGATGCGGGGACGTGGTCGGCGACGTCGCGGTGGCGACCAGCCACGAACGGTCGACGGCGCCGGGGGGCCGCTCCCGCAGGGCCGTGTCGACGGCCGTAGCAGCGGCGGGTTCCATCCGGTCCAGATGACGGAGCACGACCGTGGCGTCGTGATCGTCGAGCGCTTCGCGCAACCGGTCGGCGACCGCGGGCGCGGCGCACTCGATGGTGCGCAGCCGCGACGTCGGCCACCGCTCCTGGTGCGCCGCGGCGAGCATCGCCAGCTTCCCGACGCCGTCCTCACCCAGCACGATGAGCGGCGACCGGTGCGCCGCGGCCAGCCGCACCTCCCGGCAGCACCGCTGCCAGGCCGGTGATGTTCCGGCCAGCCCGGGCAGCGATCCGTCCTGGATGATCCGCTCCGCGGTGCCGGCCCGCTGTGCCTGTGCCGCCGGTGCTCGGGATGCAGCGGCCCTCGATGCCGGCGCGGCACCTCCGAAGGTGATCTCCAGGATCGCCCCGACCGGCCGGGCGTGGTGCAGGACGTGCGTGCAGCGCAGCCGGCTCGGGCCCTGCGAGAGCACGACGGTCGAGACGGTCTCCCGCGCGTTCTCCAGGAACTCGACGGCCCGATCGCGCAGGTACTCCTGGTCGGCGGCGGTGAGTTGCACCGCTGCCCGCGGGCAGGTGATGAAGAAGTCGGCGGCCACCGCGATGACAGCCTGCTTGGTTCGCATGCGCGCGGTGACGAACTCGCGCATCACCATCGTCGCTGCGTGGCCGCTGCGGTCACGCAGCTCCCGTTCGACGTCGTTGGCTGCTTCGAGCGCGAGCAGGCGCATCGTCGGGTTGGCGTCGGCGCTCAACGTGGTGATGTCGATGATCCCCTCGACCCGCCCGCTCACCGGGTTGCGGATCGGCGCGCCGGCGCAGGCGAACGGTTGCAGCCGGTCGGTGAAGTGCTCGGCACCGACGACCATGGTGGCGCCACGTCCCTCCAGCGCGGTGCCCACCCCGTTCGTGCCCGCGTGCGCCTCGGCGTAGCTGAAGCCGGGTGCCAGCGAGATGTCGTCGAGCATGCGCAGCAACTGGTTGTCACCGACGCGGCGATCCAGGATCCGGCCGCGGGTGTCGGTGAGCACGGCGCAGACCGACATGTCCGACAGCTGCGTCTCCAACCGGTCCAGCACCGGCCGGGCGTGGTGGACGAGTGCCCCGGCCAGGTCGAGGTCGGGCTGGTAGGGGACGTCGAAGTGGTGCGCGTCCACACCTGCCAGCCGGGAACGACGCCAGGAGGCCAGTATCGGCTGCCGGACGACATCGGGCTCGAGATCGCCGTCCTCGAGGAACCGTTCCCGCGCCGCGACTACCGCGTGCACCCGACGCGTCGGCCTCACGCCGATCACCACCCCGTACGACTCGGCTCCAGTGCTGCGGCCAGCGTTCGGCACCTTCATGATGCCTGCACGAGGTGCCGAACGGTAGGCCGGTGGCAGCGCCCGGATCCGAGATCAGGGGAAGGTGATCAGCGGTTTGATGATGCCGTCCTCCTTGGAGGTCATCATGTCGAAGGCGTGGCTGACGTCGTCGAACGGGAACGTGTGCGTGGTCATGGGGGTCGGGTCGATCCGGCCGCTCTGCATGAGCCGGAAGAGCCGGTTCATGCGCTCGTTGCCGCCGGGGCACAGACCCGTGTGGATCGACTTGTCGTTCATCCCGAGCCCGAAGGCGTCCAGCGGCAACTGCAGTGGGGCCGGGTTCTCGCCGTGGTAGCCGATGTTGGACACGCGCCCGCCTGCCTTGGTGACCCGCAGGCACGCCTCGAACGTCTGCGGGAAGCCGAAGGCCTCGATCGCGGCGTCGACGCCTTCGCCGCCGGTCAGGTCCATGATCTGCTCGACGGGGTCGCCCTGCGTGAAGTCGACGATGTCGTCGGCACCGAAGCGCTTGGCCAGCGCCTGGCGCTCCGGCCGGGACTCGACGGCGATGATCCGCCCGGCGCCCATCAGGTTGGCGCCCATCGTGGCGCACAGCCCGACCGGTCCCTGCGCGAAGACCGCGACGATGTCGCCGAACTGGAGGTAGGCGTGCTCGGCGCCCATGAAACCGGTGCTGAGCATGTCGCAGGTGTAGACGGCCTGCGCGTCGGTGAGGTCGTCCGGGATCGGGGTGAGGTTCGCGAAGGCGGCCGGCACGACGAAGTACTCGGCCATGTTGCCGTCCATCTGGACGGTGTACTTGTAGCCGCCGAGCGGGCCGCCGCACTGGCTGGTGTAACCGCGCTGGCAGTAGTGGCACCGGTAGCAAGGGGTGACCGCGTTGACGGCCACGCGCTGCCCCTCCTCGAACCCGGTCACGGCCGAACCCAGCTTGTGGATCACGCCGACGGACTCGTGGCCGAGCGTGCGCCCGTCCGGCACGGGCAGCGCACCCTTCACGGTGTGCACGTCGGAGGTGCAGATGAGCGCGGCCGTGACCTTGACGATCGCCTCCTCCGGTCCCGGCTCCGGAATCGGCTTCTCCACCACCTCGGTCTCGCCGACCTTCTTGATGACGAACGCGCGCATCGTGCCTGCCATGGGGGCTCCTTTGCCGGGCTGGTCGGAGCCATCATGGGTAGTTGGCACGGGGGCGGAGGTCCCGATCTGAGACAGTCCTCACGCTGCAAGCGGTCATTCCCCGCGCTAAGATGCCGAGCCTTTTGGGCGAGCTGGAACATCGCCCAACGACGAGCGGCGCCGGCCGGCGGAATGTCTCCGCTGGTCGGCGCCGCTCGTCGGGGCCCGGATCGGGCTGTAGCGATCAGGCTGCACTGATCAGGCTGCGGCCTTCGTCTCCCAGAAGATCTTGTCGATCTCGGCGATCAGGTCCAGCAGTTCCTGGCCGGAGGCCGGGTCGTTGGACGCCTTCACGCCGCCCGCGCCCGCAGCCTTGGTGGCCTTGTTGAACAGGACGTGCAGGTCCGGGTACTTCTCGAAGTGCGGGGGCTTGAAGTAGTCGGTCCACAGCACCCACAGGTGGTGCTTGACCAGGTCCGCGCGCTGTTCCTTGATGTCGATCGCCCGTGCCCGGAAGGTCGGGTCCTCGTTGGCCTGGTACTTCTCCTGGATGGCCTTGACCGACTCGGCTTCGATCCGCGCCTGGGCCGGGTCGTACACGCCACAGGGGAGGTCGCAGTGAGCGGTGGCCTCCAGCCGCGGGCGGAGAATGCGGGACAGAATCCCCATGGGTCCTCCTGGTGGTGATCGTTCTGGCTGGGACGACCCTACCCCTGCGGTTCGTGGGCTACAGAGTGTGGAGATGGTTCATGCGCTGGCGACGGGTGGGTGTCCGCGGGCCGTCCATGTCGCCGACCCTCGGTGACGGCGATGTCGTGCTCGCCCGTTTCGGTCGTATCACCCGATCGGGTGATGTGGTGCTCGTGCGGTGGAGCAGCCGGCCCGGGCAGCTCTCCGTGAAGCGCGCCGTCCGGCCCGACGGTGCCGGCTGGTGGGTGCTCGGCGACAACCCCGACGGCTCCACCGACTCGCGGACGCTGGGGCCCGCCGATGTCGTGGGGGTGGTGCGGCTGCGGCTGTGGCCGCGGCCGGGGCGGTTGCGGGCCCGTCCGGACGGCCCCGAGGGTGACGAGATCGACCGCCACGGGCCCTGTCCCACGGGATAGGATCACCTCGTACCCGACAGCCGAACCTCGGCGGTCCGCGCCACGACAACCCGTGGCCCGCTCCCCGAGAGGCCGTTCGGCACCGTGACACGGCAACTACCCGCCACCTCCGGTGCACGGCGAGCGAGCGCCCTTCTGTGGCGCCACCGAACCTGAGCACGAGAAAGTGGCTTCGACATGACCATCGTCCCGGAACGAACCCGGCCCGAATCCGCCATCACCGCCGACGAGGTGTTCGCGGCCCACCTGGGCGGCAAGCTCTCCACGGGCCTCACCGCACCCCTGCAGAACGCGCGCGACCTCGCCATCGCCTACACCCCCGGTGTCGCCGACGTCAGCCGTGCCATCGCCGCTGATCAGACGCTCGCGGCCCGCTACACCTGGGCCAACCGCCTCGTCGCCGTGGTCAGCGACGGCACCGCGGTGCTGGGCCTCGGTGACATCGGCCCCCGGGCCGCGCTGCCGGTGATGGAGGGCAAGTCCGCGCTGTTCAAGACGTTCGGCGGGCTCGACTCGATCCCGATCGTGCTGGACACCACCGACGTCGACGAGATCGTCGAGACGCTCGTGCGGCTGCGCCCGAGCTTCGGCGCGGTGAACCTGGAGGACGTCTCGGCACCGCGGTGCTTCGAGCTGGAGCGACGCCTCATCGAGGCGCTCGACTGCCCGGTCATGCACGACGACCAGCACGGCACGGCGATCGTCCTGCTCGCGGCGCTGCGCGGCGCCTGTGCCGTGCAGGACCGCCCGCTCGCCGACCTGCGCGTCGTGATCTCCGGGGCAGGCGCCGCCGGCATCGCGTGCGCTCGGATCCTGATCGCGGCGGGCGCGAGCGACGTCACGGTGCTCGACTCCCGTGGCGTGATCCGGCTCGGCCGCAGCGGCGTCACCGGCGAGAAGGCCCTGCTCGCGGCCGTCACGAACCCGCGCGGCATCAGCGGAGGGCCCGGCGAGGCGCTCGACGGCGCCGATGTGTTCGTCGGACTGTCCTCCGCGCTGCTGCCCGAGGAACTGCTGGCCCGGATGGCGCCCGGCGGCATGGTCTTCGCGCTGTCGAACCCGGATCCGGAGGTGCACCCGGACGTCGCCGCCCGCCACGCCGCGATCGTCGCAACGGGGCGCAGCGACTTCCCGAACCAGATCAACAACGTGCTGGCGTTCCCCGGGGTGTTCCGCGGCGCGCTGGATGCCGGTGCCCGCCGGATCACGGAGCGGATGAAGTTGGCTGCGGCGGAGGCCATCTTCTCCGTGGCCCGCGACGACCTGGCGGCCGATCGCATCGTGCCGAGCCCGTTCGACCCGCGTGTCGCGCCGGCTGTGTCGGCAGCCGTCGCCGCGGCGGCGAACGGCGATCCTGACTCGGAGTGACCTCCAATTGGGGGTCTTGCCTGCGACTTCTCCCACGAGTGGCCCTGTTCGTCACACAGCGTGCTGACCAGGGCGTTCACTCACTCGGGGCGGCGTAGGCCGATCGGGAACATCGGCCAGAACGTGTGGCCGCGAGCGTCGTTGTGTTGTGTGACGCCCGTCGCCACATGCCCAGGAGATGCCCGTGAGAGAGCTCGGACAGCGCGTCGGGAACGGTGCTCCCCGAGACCCGTCGGTCGAGCCCGACGGGTCGGGCCGGTTCCTCCCCGACGCCGTCGTCCGGGCCGACCTGCGGCGGTCGCGGCAGGCGGTCTTCGGCCCCGAGGTGCACCCGCAGGCGGCGCTGTTCGCCTCCCGGCTGGCGCAGGCCGTCGGCGACTCCCCGCTGCCGGGCGGCGAGCCCGTCACCGACCCCGGGTCGCTGCGGCTGGTCACCGGGAGTGCGGCGCGGGCGGACCCCGACCGCGAACCGGACGACCTCCACCAGGACGGACCCGAAGCCGACTGGACCGAGTTCGGCTCGCCGCGGGTCCTGCCCGCGCTGCGCGACGCCGTCTTCGGTGACGGCCCGGCCGTCGAGCGCACGATGAACGTCCGTCGGGTGGCGTCGGCCGGACCGGAGTCGGTGCGGCTGCCCAGCGCGCCCGCGCTCCTGTGTGACCGGGCCGATCGCATCCTGCGGGCCAACGCGGCGCTGTTGCGCCTGATCGGTGCGGGCGACGAGCACCGCGGCGGCGCCGACATCGACCTGACGGGGATGCGGCTCGCGCAGCTCGTGCACGGGCCCGACACCGACTCGCGGCTCGTCCGCGCCGACGGCAGCCTCGCGCGGGTCCGGGTGATCCGCTGGGAGCTGCCCGACGAGGAGCTCTCGGCGGTGGTGCTCGTCGACCTCGGCGAGGGGGCGTCGTCGGCGGCGGGTCGCCCGGCAGACCACAGCTGGACCGCCGAGCTGGAGCGCCTCGCCCGCGTCGGCACCTGGAGCTTCGAGCTCGCCACCAGCACGCTGCACCGCAGCGAGACGCTCGACGAGCTCTATGTCTCGGTAGGGATCGACCCGCACTCCGACGCGGCGGCGAGGGTGGAGAGCGAGCAGGTGGCGCTCCTGTCGCAGGGCCTGCACGCCGGTGTCCGCGACGGCAGCCATCACGCCGAGCTGCGCCTGCCCGGTGACCGGCTGCTGAGCTGCCGTGCCGAGGTCGAGTGCGCCGCCGACGGCACACCCGTGCGCCTGGTCGGTGTCGTCCGTGACGTGACCACACCACGGATCGTCGATGGGCGCCTGCAGCACTCAGGGCAGCGCTTCGCCGACCTGATGGCGCTCATCCCGGACGGTGTCGGGCTGATCGACGGCTCCGGGCGCGTCGTCGACGCCAACGCGGGGCTCTGCGCACTGCTCGGCGTCACGGTGGAAGGGCTGCGCGGCGTCGCCGCAGCGGCACTGGCCGCCGACCGCCAGCAGGGTTCCCCGCTGGGTGCGCTGCCCGGCTGGCTGCGCGCCGTCGCCCCCGGCACGCAGCACGGCTACCGGATCGAGGCCGCCCCGCTGGTGCGCGGCGACGGCACGGTGGTCTGGTGCGAGCTGTCCATCGCCACCACGTCCTCCGACGACGGCGGCTGGTTCTGGCTGGTCGTCTGCCACGACATCTCCGAACGCAGGCGGGCAGCCGAGCTGCTGCGCAGCGCCGGCACCGTGGACGAGCTGACCCGGCTGCCCAACCGGGCGGCGAGCCTCGAACTGGTGGACCGGATGCTCGCCGGACCCGGCCGCGACCGCGTGGCGGTCGTCTGCGGCGACCTCGACGACTTCCAGCGCGTCAACTCCTCGCTCGGGCACGAGGCGGGCGACGACCTGCTCGTCACGCTCGCGGGCAGGCTGCAGCGCGAGCTGCCCGTCGGGTGCACGGCGGCACGGCTGTCCGGCGACGAGTTCGTGGTGATCTGCGCCGACCACGCCATGGTGGGTGGACCTGACCAGCTCGCCCGCATCGTCGCCGACCTGCTGCGCATCTCCATCACGGTGCACGGCCGCCCGGTGCAGATGACCGCGTCCGTCGGGCTGGCCACGCCGGTGCCCAGCGGCGAGGTGCGTGCGGCCGACCTCCTGCGGTTCGCCGAGGTCGCCATGCGCGACGCCAAGCGCCGCGAGTCCCGTGGCGGCATCGGGATGGCCACCGACGGGGTGGTCAACTCCGCCACGCGCGCGCTGGAGCTCGAGGCCGAGCTGCGGGCGGCGATCGCCAGCGGCGGGCTCGTGCTCGACTACCAGCCCGTCGTCGGCCCGGACGGCACGGTCCTCTCGGCCGAGGCGCTGGTGCGCTGGCCGCACCCGGAACGCGGCCTCATCCCGCCCGGCGAGTTCCTGCCCGTCGCCCAGCGCAGCGGCCTCCTGCGCGACCTCGACCTGTGGGTGCTGCGCACCGCGGCGACCGAGGCGGCCACCTGGCCGTCCCACGAGGGGCGGCAGCCCTCGGTGGCGGTCAACCTTGCCGGGCTGCTCCCCGGGGAGCCCGACTTCCTCGACATCGTCGCCGACATCGTCGCCGACAGCGGCCTGGCCTGGGAGCGGCTGACCCTGGAGCTGGTGGAGACCAGCCTGGTCGCGCTGCCGCCACACGCACTCGCCGCGATGGCGGAGCTCACCGCAAGGGGCCTGCGCTTCGCGGTCGACGACTTCGGCACCGGCTACTCGTCGCTCGCGCGGCTCAAGGAACTCCCCGCCCAGATCATCAAGGTCGACCGGGCCTTCGTGACGGGGGTGGGCGAGGACCCCGCCGACTTCGCCGTCGCCCGCGCCGTCGTCGACATGGCACGCGCCATGGGCCGCACCACCGTGGCCGAGGGCGTCGAGACCGCCGACCAGTTCCACGTGCTGCGCGGGATCGGCGTCGACGCCTACCAGGGCTGGCTGTTCGCCCGGCCGCTGGCACCCGGCGTGCTGCGTGAGGCGCTGGCGGGCGGGCGGCTGCCGACCCCGGCCGCGTCGCCGGGATACCGGGAAGCGGGGCTCTGAGCTGCGCTGATTTCGCCGTTCCGACCCGGTGATTTCGCGACCCAAGACCGCTCACGCCGGGGCGATGATCCAGGTCGCGATGAACCGGCTGATGGCCGCACGGTTGGCCGGTGAGGACATCGACCCGCACGGCCCGATCGAGACCGAGGCCGCCCGCCGGTTAGCAGAAGACCTCACGGACTGATCACCCAGGTTCGACAACACCCTCTGAGTCGGGACGGATTGACCCGCGAGTTGAGGTGGACGGCATCGCGCGTCGGGAAGGACCTTTGCGTTGAGGTGCTCGTCGAGTTGTGGCGGTGGCGTCGCCGGCGGTCGGGTCCGGCTGGGACGGTGCCCCGGCTCTCGCCGGTCGGTCCGGCTTCGTGGAGTACCCGGCTCTCCCGCCGGTCCGATTTGGTCGTCTGCTTCGGACTTCGTGCCGCCGGTCGGCTGGAGTCGGGTGGCGTGCCCGGCTTTCGTGCCTGCCGGTCGGGTGCGGCTGGGTGGTGTGCCCTGGCTTTCGTGCCGCCTCGCCGGCGGGGCAGGGCTCCGGGGAGGGTTGGGAGGACACTTTGGGGCCTGGGGTGCGCGCTGCGTGCGCACGGGCCCCCTCGCCCGGCAGGGCTCCCGGGAAACCTGGCCAGGCGTAGCCCGCAGCTACGGGGTCAGTGCAGGTCAGCGCGCGAGTTGGGACAGATTGACCCGCGAGTCGGGGTGGATGGGCTCGCGAGTCGGGCTCACGCGCGTCCGGGCGGCTGATTTCGCCATCTCGACACGTGATTTCGCGAATCCGGCACGGCGGCGGTGCTCGGCGGCGGGCCGGCGGGCCTGCTGACGAGTTTCAAGATTCTTCCTGGGGCCTCCCGGGCGAGACCGAAATTGTCGGTGATCGAATGCATGTGCGAGCCATGAAGGATCCGGTCCGGCCCTGGGAACGGGCGGCAGCGCTGCCGCCCCGGGCCGGAGCTGGCCGTGGTCCTCGCCGCGATGGTGTGGAGCGAGATCCCCAACGCCCACATCGGTGACGTGGTCGCCGCGTGGGCTCGGCAGCGGGCGCATGATGACGCCGAGCTGTTGATCGGGATGGTGCACCTCGCCCGCTCCACCCCGCTCGATGAGCTCGGCGACGCCGAGGTCGGGCGCGCCGGGACCTCGTATGCGTGGGGGTCGTCGGAGATCGCCGCCCTGCTGACCTTGACCCCGACCGCCGCCGATCGGGAGCTCGGGCTGGCCGAACACCTCCACGATCACCTGCCAGTGGTGTTGGCGGCCTTTCGGGCTGGGCGGATCGACCGGAGCAAGGCGTGGATGTTCTGCGAGTACCTCGATCCCGCTGAGTTGTCGGCGGCGCAGATCGCTGTGGTGTGTGAGCGGTTGGTGCCGGGTGCGTCGGGGTGGACGACCCGGCAGCTGGCGAACCGGTTGTGGCGCGCGATCCTGGCCATCGACCCCGCCTATCAGCGGCGGAAGTGTCGGGGTGCGGTGGAGAAGCGGGGTGTGTCGTGTCATCTGGATCCGATCACCGGTACCGCCACGGTGTCTGCCCGAGGGTTGCCGCCGGATGAGGCTGCTGCGGCGTGTGCGCGGTTGGATCGGCTTGCCGAGACCGCGCGCCGCAAGGGCTGCGCGGGAACGCTCGGGCAGATCAGTGCCGATCTCTACCTCGGCATGCTCGACGGGCGGTTCCACGGACTGGCCGAGACCCAGATCATCGACGCCCTGATCGGTGACACCGAACTGGTCCGGGAAGGGGTCGAGGTCCACATTGGACTGCCCACCCTGATGGGGCGTGATGAGTGGCCCGGGGAGATCGCCGGGGTCGGGCCGGTCTCCGCTGATGTCGCCCGTGCTGCGGTGGCGCGGCAGTATCGGGGTGGGTCGTGGGAGTTCGCGATCGTCGACGAGACGGGGCAGCTGCTGCATGGCGGGTTCCTGCGCAGCCGTCCGAAGACTGGCGGGGATCAGAACTGCATCGGGCCGGGTTGCGCCCGCACCGCGCGACGCTCCGATCTGGATCACACGCTTGATCGCGGCAAGGGTGGGGACACGGTCGAGGAGAACGCCGGCCCGGCTTGCTACCGCCATCACCCGGACAAGGACCGGGGCTGGGCACTCTCCCAGCCAGTACCGGGACGGTTCGTCTGGACCAGCCCGCTCGGCAGGGTCTACACGACCCGGGGTGAGCCGATTCGCCACGATCTGCCCGAACCGCAACCCGCTGAACACGATGAAGGGGGTCGGCGCCACCCGCCAAGTGGATCTACGCATCCTCTGGCGGCCGGTCGCCCCGCCGCAGCGGCCACCGCCCGCCCAGATCGAGATCGACACCGAGCCGCCGCCGTTCTAGTCCGTCCGGCGAGGACACATTCCGCCCACAGGTGGTGCACCGTCGCGGCACAGGAGCCGCGGTGAACGTGGATCACATGACGATCCACTGCAGCGGCCCGCAGCGTCAGAACCCCGTCCCTATCGCCGACGTCTCAGTCCGGAGGGGTTGACCGCACCCCTTGTGAACCGCTTAACTGAAACGCATCAGTGATGCGCTTCAGTACCTCGGAGTCACCGTGACCGCAACCGTCAACCAGCCACTACTCCCGCAGGCCATGAGCCGGTCGGAACTGCAGGACCATGTCGATCACCTCGCCGCGCGTCCCGAGCTCTGGCAGCACCTCGTCACGTTCGACGGGTCCGGGCAGCGGCACTACGTGTCACTGCACCGCGACGACGTCGTGGACGTCTGGCTGCTGTGCTGGAACACGGTCGACGACACCGGGTGGCACGACCACGACATCTCCTCCGGAGCCGTTGCCGTGGTGCAGGGCGCCGTGCGGCAGAGCACGCTGCGCCTGGCCGACGGCCCGGTCGTCGAGGACTTCGCCAGCGGTGAGTCGTTCACCTTCGGCCCCGACCACATCCACCGCATGACCGGGGCCGTCGACGGTTCCGTCTCGATCCACGCCTACTCGCCGCCGCTGACGCGGATGGGCCAGTACTCCTTCGACCGTGAAGGCGTGCTGCGTCGCACGTCGGTGGGCTACGAGGAGGAGCTGCGCTCGCCCGAGGGCGCCGTCGACTGAGCGACCGCTGTGGATCCGCGTTCCACCAGCTCGGGCCGGAACGTCTGCGGTCGGCGCCGGCCGCCGGCTTCGATGGCGCGCACGAGCTGTGCCACCGCCGATTCGACGATGCCGGCGCGATCCCAGGCGAACGTGGTGAGCGGGGGCACCACCAGCTCCGCCGTCTCGTGGTCGTCGTAGCCCAGCACGGACAGGTCCGTGGGCACGGCCAGGTCCAAGCGGCGGGCCGCGAGATAGCAGCCGTAGGCCATCGAGTCGCTCAGGCAGAACATCGCGGTGGGGCGATCCGCGACGGCGAGCACTTCCTCGGCAGCGGCTGCCGCGCCCGCCACGGACGCCGGTGAGCCGACCAGCACGACGTCGAGGCCGAGCTCCTCGCCGTGGCGTTTGGCGAACACGCCGGCCGGGCGGTCGGGTGTGCTGGGGGTGGACGGGGTGAGCACGGCGACCCGGCGGTGGCCCAGGTCGGCGAGGTGCTCCAGTGCCATCGCGACGCCGTGACGGTTGTCGAACAGCACGCAGCCGGCCTTGGGGGCGGCCAGCAGCGCGTCGCCGATGGTGACCACCGGGACGGCTGCGCTCAGGTCGGCCCAGAAGTCGGCGGCCGGGTCGAGCGGTGACACCAGCACGCCGTCGACCTGCTGGTCGAGCAGCTGGCGCGCCAGCTGTCGTTCGCGGTCGGGCTCGCCGTTGGCGTCGGTGATGATCGCGTAGCGGTCCTTGGCCAGCAGCCCGCGCGACAGCTGCACCGCGAGGCCCTGCTGCCAGAGGTCCTCGAGGGAGCCGCACAGGACGCCGACCATCCCCGTGCGCCCGCCGGCCAGCGCCCTGGCGATGGGGTTGACCTCGTAGCCGAGCTCGCGGGCGGCGGCACGGACCCGCTCCTGCGTCTCGACCGGCACCTGCAGCCCGCGCAACGCATAGGAAACCGCAGCGGGGGAGAGGCCCGTCGCTGCCGCGACGTCCTTCAGGGTCGTCCGCCGACGGCGTTGCACGCGGGCGAGCCTACGGGGGTTGGGCTCGCAGGGCTTGCCGGCGTCCGCGCGCGCCGGGATCGAGGTTGGGCCAGAGGGGTGATCATGGTGACGGCGGGTGGTCGCGGAACTGTCACAGTTGTCGCGACTGTCGGCTGATCGGGATAGCCTCTTGCGACGCGGCGACCGGCAAGGGGTCGTCGGTGAACACGGAGGTCTCCCGGATGATCGAATTCCGGGGCGTGACCAAGCGCTTCCCCGACGGCACGGTGGCAGTCGACGAGCTCGACCTCACGGTGGATGCCGGGAAGATCACGGTCTTCGTCGGTCCATCCGGATGTGGCAAGACCACTTCCCTTCGCATGATCAACCGGATGATCGACCCGAGCGGCGGCACCATTACCGTCGACGGTCGCGACATCATGTCCACCGATGCTCCGGATCTCCGTCGGGGCATCGGCTACGTGATCCAGCAGGCCGGGCTGTTCCCGCACCGCACCATCCTCGACAACATCGCGACGGTGCCGCTGCTGCTGGGATGGGCCAAGGACAAGGCCCGCAAGCGCGCCACCGAGCTGATGGAGATCGTCGGGCTCGTGCCCGAGATGGCCAAGCGCTACCCGGCGCAGCTCTCCGGTGGGCAGCAGCAGCGCGTCGGCGTCGCCCGGGCGCTGGCCGCCGACCCACCCATCCTGCTCATGGACGAGCCGTTCAGCGCCGTCGACCCGGTGGTGCGCGAGACGCTGCAGGACGAGCTGCTGCGGCTGCAGTCGGAGCTGGGCAAGACCATCGTGTTCGTCACCCACGACATCGACGAGGCGGTCAAGCTCGGCGACAAGGTGGCCGTGTTCCGCACCGGTGGCCTGCTGGCCCAGTACGACGAACCGGGGCGGCTGCTGGCCCGTCCGGCCGACAGGTTCGTCGACAACTTCGTCGGGCGCGACCGCGGCTACCGCGGGCTCGGCTTCCTGTCCTCCGCCGACCTGCCGCTGGGCGAGCTGCCCACGGTCGCGCTCGGCGCGCAGGTGCCCAAGGGCTCCGGCTGGGTACTCGTGGTCGACGAGCGGCGCCAGCCGCAGGGCTGGTTCCACGGCGCCGAGCACGGCGGCGCGCTCGTTGTCGGCGCCGAGCAGGTCGTACCGGGTGGATCGCTCTACGACGTCAGCTCCGGCTCGTTGCGCAGCGCGCTCGACGCCGCGCTGTCGTCGCCGTCCGGGCAGGGTGTGGCGATCGACGCCGACGGTGCCGTCGCCGGCTCGATCAGCGCCGACGACGTGCTGCGCGCGCTCGCCGACACCCGGCGCGACGAGCCCGTGGCGTGAGGCGCCGTCCATGACCTGGGTTCTGGGCAACCTGCCCTTCATCCGCGGCCTGATCCTCGATCACCTGGTGTTCGCACTGGTACCGGTCGTGATCGGGCTGGTGCTGGCGATCCCGATCGGCTGGCTCGCCAACCGCACGCGGCTCGGGCGCACGATCGTGATCAACCTGGCCGGCCTGCTGTTCACGATCCCGTCGCTGGCCCTGTTCGTGATCCTGCCGATCATCCTCGGCACCGGCATCCTCGATCCGCTCAACGTGATCGTGGCGCTGACGGTCTACACGATGGCGCTGCTCGTGCGCAGCGTCGCCGATGCGCTCTCCGCGGTGCCGCCGCTGATCGTCAACTCGGCCACGGCCATGGGTTTCCGGCCGATGCGGCGGTTCCTCACGGTGGAGCTGCCGATCTCGGTGCCGGTCGTGCTGGCCGGGCTGCGCGTCGCGACCGTGTCCTCCATCAGCATGGTCACGGTCGGCTCCGTCATCGGGTTCGGCGGGCTGGGCCGCATGTTCACCGACGGGTTCCAGCGCAACATCCCGGAGGAGATCATCGCCGGCATCGTGCTCGTGCTCGCCATCGCGCTCGTCATCGACGGGCTGTTGCTGCTGCTCGGGCGCCGCCTCACCCCGTGGGACCGCGTCGCCGCAGCCGTGGGGAAGGCCACATGACCCTCTTCGGCTGGTTGTTCGACCCCGCCAACTGGAAGGGGTCGGGAGGGGTGCCGCAGCGACTGGTGGAGCACCTCGGCTACAGCGCGCTCACGATGATCATCGCGCTCGTCATCGCGATCCCGATCGGCGCCTGGATCGGGCACAGCGGCCGCGGGGGTTTCGTCGTCGTCGGCCTGGCCAACGGGTTGCGAGCACTGCCGACGGTCGGCCTGCTGGTGCTGCTGGTGGGAGCCGTGGGCATCGGCCTGCTCGGCCCGCTCGTGGCGCTCGTCATCCTCGCGGTCCCACCGATCCTGGCCGGCACCTACTCGGGTGTCCGCAACGTCGATCGCTCGGTGGTCGACGCCGCCAAGGGCATGGGCATGCGCGGACGCGACATCCTGTTCCAGGTCGAGCTGCCCAATGCCCTCCCGCTGATCATCGGGGGTGTCCGAAGTGCACTCCTGCAGGTGATCTCCACTGCCACGATCGCGGCATACGTCGCGCTCGGCGGGCTCGGCAGGTTCATCATCGACGGCCTGTCCGTACGTGACTTCCCGCAGATGATCGCCGGGTCGATCCTGGTGGCGGTACTCGCCATCGTGGCCGATCTCCTGCTCGCCGGCCTGCAGAAGCTGCTCGTCTCGCCCGGCCTACAGGCCGCCCCGGTGAGCCGACGCAGATCTCGGGCCGTAACCGAATCCCGACCTGCTGCCGCACAGGCGGCATGATCCCCCGCACGGAGGACGACCGAAGATGAAGCGTTCCTTGATCGCACGGACGGCCGCAGTCGCGGCCGTAGCCGCCATCGGCCTCACCGCGTGCGGTGGCGGCGGCGACCCTCTCGCCAACGGCGGCTCCGGCGCGGCACCCTCGGGTGGCGCCGCTGCCTCCAACAAGATCATCGTGGGCTCGGCGAACTTCGTCGAGAGCCAGATCCTCGCCGAGATCTACGGGCAGGCGCTGGCCGCCAAGGGCGTCACGGTGCAGCAGAAGCCGGCCATCGGCAGCCGGGAGACCTACTACCCGGGCCTGCAGGACGGGTCGATCGACCTGATCCCGGAGTACACGGGTGTGCTGCTGCAGTTCGTGAAGAAGGACGCCACGGAGACCGACCCCGACGCGGTCTACTCGGCGCTGCAGAAGGCGCTGCCGGCCGCGCTGACGGTCACCGCGAAGTCGGCGGCCGAGGACAAGGACGCGGTGGTGGTCACCAAGGAGACCGCCGCGAAGTACAACGCCAAGAGCATCGCGGACCTGGCCCCCAACTGCGGCCAGCTCGTGTTCGGTGGACCGCCGGAGTTCCAGAAGCGGCCCGACGGCATCCCCGGCATCGCGGCGAAGTACAACTGCAACTTCAAGGAGTTCAAGTCGCTCGACGCCGGTGGCCCGCTCACCGTCTCGGCGCTGAAGAACGGTGACGTGCAGGCGGCCGACATCTTCAGCACCGACGCGTCGATCCCGGCCGACGGCTTCGTCGTCCTCGACGACCCGAAGAGCAACTTCGCCGCGCAGAACGTCGTGCCGCTGATCAACAAGGCGAAGCTGACCGATCCGATCAAGGCGGCGCTGGACGCCGTGTCGGCCAAGCTCACCACCGCGGAGCTGACCGCGCTCAACGCCGAGGCCGCCGGCCCGACCAAGCCGAGCGCCGAGACCGTGGCGAAGAGCTGGCTGTCGAAGAACGGCCTGAGCTGACCCCGGGGTGCTCCGGCCGTGCCAAGCACGGCCGGAGCACCTGAGGTTGCGTGCAGATCTGGCTCCCGCTACGGCCAGGTGCAGATCCGGCGGCTCGCGTCGCCGTTCGGGTCCAGGCAGGCCTGGAGATCGCGCCCATGGTCGCCGGAGAGATACCACTCGCCCGGCATGTTCCCGAACCGGTCCAGGTCATGGGGCGCCGACCGGTAGGAGTGCTCGACCCATCCCTTGCTGTAGTAGGGCGTGTAGCCGATCCGCAGCACGTCACCGTTCTGCGGTCGGGTGACGATGCCGCGGTACATGTACGTCTGCCGGGCCGGCGCGTAGCAGACCATGACGGAGACGACGCTCCCCGGAGCGCGGCCGGGCACATCACGGCTCACGCTGTCCCCGCCCGAGCCCGCACATTCGAAGAAGTCGGCGTAGGCCGGGGTGGCGAGCACCGTGCCCATCGCCATGACGGCGACGAGGATCGACAGTGCTTTGACACGTAGCTTCACAGCAGTTCCTAGCTTCGGATTCTCGCGGTCGGCCTCCTGCCGCCCGGCCGCGTGTTGCCGAGCGATCTCCGCCTGCCGTTGGTCCGCGCCCCGGATGATTCGAGGAACGCCGAATCGATTCCGCCTAGCCGACCTGCGAGGGTGGTCGGAGGCGGGCCAGTCGTAGCGTCCTGGACGCCGACCAGACCACCAGTGCGAGCATGCCCACGCTCACGACGTACGCGGTGGGCGCGACCGGCCCGGCGGCGAGCATGACGTCGGCCGCTTCGGCGCTGACCAGGTGCATCGACCCGGACGTGACCAGCGTCAGGAGGGCGCCGGCGATGGCGGTGAGTGCCACCGTCAGGCCGATCCGGCGGGCCGGTGCCGCCCGGTGGAACGTGGCCGCGAACAGCAGGAGTTCGAGGGCGCCCACCCCGATCGACGTGGCGTCCTGCAGGCGGGCCAGCGCCGAGACGATCGCGGGTGGCGGTGCGGCGCCCGCAACCGCCTGCCAGGAGATCCCGTTGCTCCAGAGCAGATCCCAGGCGAGCATCATCCCCGGGAACGCGACGGCCAGCAGGAACGCCGTGCGCCGTCCCTGGCGGGCGGTGAGCTCCACCTGGTACTCGGGCGCGATCTCGGGGACCGTGCCGAAGTCACGCACGGCGCGCACCGCGGCGTCGTGCGGCGGGAGGCCACCGTCACGGTAAGCGGCAGCGGCGTCCTCCAGTCCGTCCCTGACCTCGGTCAGCATGCTGTGGCGCACGCGCGCGGGCCCGCGCAGGGCGCGCGACAGTGTCCGGACGTACTGGGCAACGGGATCGGTGTCGGGATCCATTCTGGCGGGCGTGGTCATGCCTGGCCTCCGGCGACCGGTCGCAGCACGGCGTCGACGACGCTGCTGAACTCGGTCCACTCCGTGCGCTGGCCCGCGAGCGCGTGCCGCCCGGCGCGGGTGAGCGTGTAGGTGCGCCGCTTGCGCCCGCCGACCACGCTCCATGCGCCCGACAGCAGTGCGGCCCGCTCGAGGCGGCGCAATGCGGGGTAGACGGTCCCGGTGGGCAGGTCGAGGACGCCACCGCTGCGCAGTTGCAGCGCCTCGATGATGGCGTAGCCGTGGCGGGGCCCGGCCTCGAGCACGGAGAGGATGAGGCCGTCGAGGTGGCCGCGGATCGCGTCGGGTCTCACGGGTAGGGATTCTACGTATCCCACGAGCGCTGACATCAGGGATCCGATCAGGGAAATCCCCGATGTATAAGTAGACACGCTACTTATAGCTTGGTGGGCATGGACACACTCGCACGACCAGCGGAGGCGCGCCGGGCACCGGCCACGCTGTGGCTGCTCCGCTGCGTGATCACGGTGCACCTCATGGCGGTACTGGGGCAGCCGGTGTTCGCGGGCCTGTTCCTCACCGGGGACGTGAAGGCGATCCAGGTGCACGCCATGGTCGGAAGCATGCTCGCGGCGTTCGACCTGCTCGTGATCGTCGCGGCGCTCCTGCACGTGATCGGTGGCCGCGGGCGGTTCTGGGTGCTGCCGGTCGCGGTCGTGCTGTTCCTCGCCGTCGGCCTGCAGATCGGGATGGGCTACGCGCGCATCCTGCAGGTCCACGTCCCGCTGGGCGTCGCGATCGTCACGGCATCGGTGCTGCTGGCGATCTGGGTGTGGAGCCCGTCCTCCCGACGTCCCCGCGGTGGTGTGCGATGACGGGGTTTTCGCGCCGCGGCTTCCTCGGCCTGCTCGGCGGTGCGGCCGCGATGACCGTGCTCGCCGGATGCGGCCCCCGCGGGCAGACCGGGGTCGAACTGGCCAGCCGGGCCTCGCTGCCCGAGGCGTTCCGCGTGCCGCTGCCGGTACCGCCGATCGCGCGACCGGTGGGCGTCGACCCGTCGGGTGCGCAGCTGTACCGGATCACCCAGCGCGTGGGGCAGGCCGAGATCCTGCCCGGGCTGCGCACCCCGATCCTGGGGTACGACGGCATCTTCCCGGGCCCGACGTTCGAGAGCCGCTCGGGCCGTCCGATCGTCGTCCGCCACCGCAACGAGCTCCCGGTGCCGACCGTGGCGCACCTGCACGGCGGGCACACCCCGCCCGAGAGTGACGGCTGGCCCCTCGACCTCGTGCTGCCCGTCGACGACCCGGGCGGCTGGATGCAGCACGGTTCGATGGTCGGTGACGTCGTGAAGGGGGAGCGCGAGCACCGCTACCCGCTGGCGCAGCGGGCCGCCACGCTCTGGTACCACGACCACCGGATGGACTTCACCGCTCCGGCGGTCTACCGGGGGCTGGCGGGTTTCCACATCGTCCGTGACGACGTCGAGGACGCGTTGCCGCTGCCGCGCGGCGACCGGGAGCTGCCGCTGATGATCGTCGACCGGGCGTTCAACGCCGACGGCTCGTTCGCCTACCCGGGTCTGGACCAGGCGATGCGCAGCCTTCCCGGCGTCGAGGACAACTGGATGGAGGGCGTGCTGGGCGACGTGGCACTCGTCAACGGCGCGCCGTGGCCGGTGCACGACGTCGACGCCGCGCGCTACCGGCTGCGGATCCTCAACGCGTCCAACGCCCGCCGCTACGGCCTTGCGCTCACCGTGCCCGGCGGCCCGGCACTGCCGCTGGTGCAGATCGGCTCCGACGGCGGGCTGCTCGCTGCGCCGATCGAGCACCAGTCGATCGAGACGGCTCCCGGCGAGCGCTTCGACGTGATCGTCGACTTCGCGGTGGTGCCCGTCGGCACCGAGGTGACGCTGGTGAACCAGCTCGGCACCGGCCGGATGGCCGAGATCATGAAATTCCGGGTGGTGCGCGCGGCGAAGGACGACAGCGCCGTGCCACCACGGTTGGCGGACGTGGAGCCGCTGGTACCCGCCGCGGGCGCGACCCTGCGGACGTTCCAGTTCACGCGGGGCAAGGTCGGCCGCCACGCCGGCTGGACGATCAACGGCACCTCGTTCGACCCCGACCGGTCGATCGCCGACATCCCCCTCGGGCAGACCGAGATCTGGCGGTTCGTCAGCGACGTCCACCATCCGGTCCACGTGCACCTCGACGCGTTCCAGGTGCTCGGCCGCGGCGGGCGCGAGCCGGGTCCCTACGACGCCGGCTGGAAGGACACCGTCGACCTGCCGCCCGCCGAGATCCTGGAGGTGGCGGTGCGGTTCACCGACCACACGGGCCGGTTCGTCCTGCACTGCCACAACCTCGAGCACGAGGACATGGCCATGATGGCGACGATCAGGACGGTGTGATCAGGACGGTGTGATCAGGACGGTGTGATCAGGACGGTGTGATCAGGACGGCTGATCAGATGACCGCGATCACGTCGAGCACACGCCGGAGGTCCTGCAGGTCCCGCGCATTGCGGGTGGCGATGCTGTACCCGTGACGCTCGGCGCTGGCGGCGATCATCAGATCGAGGCGGCGAGGACGGGGATCTCGCCCGGCGGCGCGCACGGCATTCGCGAGCATGCCGTAGGACGCCGCCGTCGCCAGGTCGAACGGCACGATGTCGAACGTCTCGATCACCAGCTGCAGCCGCCGCCTGCGCCGCTGGCGTCCGATCGGATCGGAAGCGGCGCCGACGCCGTACTCCAGCTCTGCGATCGTGACCGTGCTGATGGCCACCACATCGGCGATGGAACTCAGGCCCGCGGCAGGAGGCTCGATCACCACGGAGGTGTCGAGCAGGACCTGGCGCTCGACCGCGGCCGTCATTGATCGCGGCCCGGTGTCCACGGATCCGTCGGGAGGTCGTCGCCGAACAGCGCGTCGGCCGCGGCGATGTCGAGAGCCCATGCCGCTGGGTCCGGCCCTGGCCCTGCGGAAGCGAGGAGCGCATCGAACTCGGCCGCGGGGACGAGTCGGCGTTTGCGGGGGCCACGCTGATGCGGCACGAGATCGGCGACGGCATGGCCATGCACGGTGATCGTGAAGGACTCTCCCTCGGCCACCCTGCGCATGATCTCAGCATTGTTGTTGCGCAGGTCTGACTGCCGGATGGATTCGCTCACCACGCCAGAATAGCTACGGCATAGCGATAGTGCTATCTCCGGTTCACCGTGGTGGTTCGGATCCTCCGCCGCGTGGACGGTCGCCGCTCTCCTGGTCTGCGGGCGCACCCGTCGGGCGGGTGCGCGGGGGCCCGGCGGCGGTGGGCAGCAGGCGGGTCAACAACCGGCGCAGCCGCGGGGCCAGCGGCCGCTCCACGAGCCGGTGGATCGCGTAGGCGACCAGCAGCATCAGCGTCACGAGCCCGATGACCAGCACCCAGCGGTTCAGCGCGGGGCCGAGCAGCGTGAACAGCATGAAGCCGATGTGGGCGTGGATGAGGTAGAGCGGGTAGGTCAGGCTGCCGAGCACGGCGAACCAGGGCAGCGCGAACCGGCGCGTCGCCCCGATGGCCACCAGCGTCATCACCCCGTAGATCGCGATGATGATCACCGCGACCACGACGTCGTTGAACGCGGCCGCGTAGCGCTCACCCACCGCATCGGCGAACCCGACACCGCGGTAGACGGCGTTCACCAGGCTCAACCCGAGTATCAGGACGATCTCGAGCGACGGCCCGAAGCGGTGCAGCAGGAACAGCGCCATGCCGGCGACGAAGTAGTGGGCGAACTGGGTCTGCACCACGAGGTCGGCGGTGTTGGCCAGGCCCGCGGGCACCAGCCCGGACTCCAGCACGGCGATCGCCACCAGCCAGATCCACAGCGCGTTGAGCGTGCGCCTGCGGGTCATCCCGATCACGGTGAGCAGCAGGATGAGGGCGTAGAAGCGCAGCTCCGACCAGAGCGTCCAGTAGACGACGTCGACGTTCTCCTGGTTGACCAGCGAGTTGAGCATGGTCAGGTTCGTCAGGTACTGGAACGCCGTGACGCCGAACTTCGGGGCGCCGATGAGCACCGTCACCACGGCGGTGAGCGTGACGGCCACCCAGTAGGCGGGGTAGAGCCGCACGATCCGCGAGATCAGGAACTGGCCGGGCTTGCGCTGCCACGCGCTCATCAGCACGACGAAGCCGCTGATGACGAAGAACAGGTCGACGCCGAGGTACCCGTAGCGCGCGACCTGGTTCAGCTCCGGGTACGCGACCGGGCTCAGCCCGCCCGCGTAGGCGGAGAACAGGTAGTGGTAGAGCACCACCGACAGGGCGGCGATGATCCGCAGCAGGTCGATCTCGTGCAGGCGGGGCCGGGTGGCTGGGGCGTCGAGGGTCGTCATGCCACCGCCCGGGCGAGTGCCGTGTCGATCAGGGTGTCGAGCAGGCTGCGGTAGCTGACGCCCACGGCCTGCCACATCCGCGGGTACTGGGACGCCGCGGTGAACCCGGGGAAGGTGTTGATCTCGTTGAAGACCGGTCGGCCGTCGGGACGCACGAAGAAGTCGGCTCGGATCAGCCCGGCGCAGCCCAGTGCGCGGAACGCCTGCACGGCCAGCCGTCCCACCTCGTCGACGGTGGTCGTGTCCAACCGGGCTGGCACCTCGAACACGGTCTGCGTGGAGGCGTACTTCGCGTGGTAGTCGAACAGCGTGCCGTCGGGGACGCGGATCTCCAGCGGTGGGCTGACCGAGAGCGTGCCGTCGGGCAGCTCCAGCACGCCGATGTCGATCTCGCGGCCCGGCACGGCGGCCTCGACGAGGACCATGTCGTCGAACTGCCGCGCGACGGTGACGGCGGCAGGCAGATCGGCCCACCGGTCGACCCGGGTGACACCGAGGCTCGAGCCCGAGCGGGACGGCTTCACGAACACCGGCAGGCCGAGGCGCTCCCTGGCGTCGTCCGCGACGTCGACCTGCGATCCGGTGAGGACCACGTCGTCGGCGACGACGAGACCGGCAGCGGCCGCCGCGCGCTTCGTGCGCACCTTGTCCATGCCGAGCGCACCGGCGAGCGTGCCGCTGCCGACGTAGGGGATGCCGATGGCCTCGAGGCAGGACTGCAGGGCGCCGTCCTCCCCGAGCGGGCCGTGCAGCGCCGGGAACGCGACGTCGCACGCGCCGACCGCGGCGAGCCCGGCCAGTACGCCGGACGCCGGGGGCACCGTGGTGTCGGCCGCGGGCAGCTGGGCGTCGAGCGCGCGGAGCGTGGCCTCACCGCCCGCGGCGAAAGCGGCGGGGTCGTCCACGCCGACGGCCCAGTAGCCCTGCCGATCGATCCGCACCGGAACGGCGGTGAACCGCTCCCGGCCCAGGTGGGCGAGGATGCTGGCGGCGGACAGGCACGAGACGGGGTGTTCCCCGCTGCGGCCACCGAAGATGACGGCGACACGGATCGGCTCAGCGGGCACGGGCGACCTCTCCGGCGGGCACGGGTGATGGGCGCGTGGCGGCGTCCCCGCCGACGTAGAGGCGCTCGACACGGTTGCCGATGCCCGTGAGGACCTCGTGCGGGATCGTGCCGGCCCACGCGGCCCACTCGGTCACCGTCGGCTCGCCCCGGTCACCCGGGCCGAAGACCACGACGTGGTCGGGCTCGACGGCGCGGATGCCGACGTCGACCACGAACTGGTCCATGGCGATCCGGCCGGCGACCGGACGTCGCTCGGTGCCGACCCAGACCTGGGCGTACCGGCCTGCCGAGCGCGGGACGCCGTCGGCGTAGCCGAGGGGGACCAGCGCCAGCCGGGTGCGACCGCGGGTGACGTAGTCGTGGTGGTAGGAGACGCCGGTGCCCTCGTGCACGCTCTTCAGCGACACGATCGGGGCGCGCAGCGTCATGACCGGTCGGAGCCCGGTCTCGTGGCCCGGGATCGGTTCGACGCCGTAGAGGCCGATGCCCATTCGCACCATGTCGAAATGGGTGCTGGGCCGGTGCAACGCCCCTGCCGAGTTGGCGAGGTGCTTGATCACCGGCCGCAGGCCGGCGCTTTCGGCGACGGCGATGGCGTCGGTGTAGCGGGCGATCTGCGTGCCGACCAGCGCGCCGCTTTCGGCGTCGGCGTCGACGAGGTGCGACCAGACGGAGGTGACCGACACGTGCCCGGCCCGCTCCGCCGCGCGGGCGCGTGCGACGAGTTCCGGCCAGCTCTCGAGCGTCGCACCGTTGCGGGAGAGCCCGGTGTCGATCTTCAGGTGGACGTCGGCCGACCGGCCCACCCGGGCCGCGGCCCTGGCGACGGCGTCCAGCTGAGCGGCGGTGGCCACCGACAGGGTGATGTCGGCGGCCACGGCCTCGCGCAGGTCGGTGGCGGCCGGGTAGAGCCAGCTCAGGATCGGTGCCTCGATGCCGCCGGCCCGCAGCGCGAGCGCCTCGGCAGGCGACGCGACACCCAGCCAGCCAGCACCGTGCGCCACCGCCGCCCGCGCGACGGGCACCGCGCCGTGCCCGAAGGCGTCGGCCTTCACCACCGCCATGATCATGCTGTCGGTCAGCGACCGGGCGATCGCCACGTTCGTGCCGATGGCCGCGAGGTCGATGACCGCTTCTCCAGCGGTCACGCGCGAGCCTCGCGGGTCGTGGATCCTGCGCACTGCATGGTCGGCCCCCTCCACCCAGCGGGTGCGGCTGTCGATCAGCCTGGTGCCGGCCTCGCGCCGACACGTCTCAACAGGTTTTCATGCCCGTTTCGTTGCCGGCTCAGTAAGGGGGTGTGTTGACGCCACGGGTTCACGCCAGTCCGGGGATCACCTCGGTCCCGTAGGCCTCGACGGTCGCGTCGACCGCGTCGTGCATGGCGTAGACCGCGAACTGGTCGACCCCGAGCGCCTGCAGCTCGGCGAGCCGTTCCCGCTGCGCGGCGGGCGGCCCGAGCAGGCAGAACCGGTCGACGACCTCGTCGGGCACGAACGTGGTGGAGGCGTTGCCCGCCCGGCCGTGGTGGGCGTAGTCGTAGCCGTCACGGTCCTTGATGTAGCCCGTGAGCGCGGCCGGGACCGCCGCCGACGCCTCGCCGTAGCGCGTGACGAGATCGGCGACGTGGTTGCCGACCATCCCGCCGAACCAGCGGCACTGGTCCCGCGCGTGCCCGAGGTCCTCGCTGACGTAGGCGGGTGCCGCCACGCAGATCGTGATCTCCGCGGGATCCCGGCCGGCCGCCTCCGCGGCGGCACGCACGCTCTTGACCGTCCACTCCACGAGGTAGGGATCGGCCAGCTGCAGGATGAACCCGTCGGCGGCGCGACCGACCAGGTCGAGCGCCTTGGGTCCGTAACCCGCCATCCAGACCGGCAGCGCCGCCCCGTCGGGAACCCAGGGGATCTGCACGGTGGTGCCCTCGAGATCGACGGCACGACCCTCGGCGAGCTCCCGGATCACGTGCATCGACGCCTCGAGCCGCCCGAGCGTGGTGGGCGGCCGGCCCTGCACGCGCACGGCCGAGTCACCGCGGCCGATGCCGCAGATGGTGCGGTTGCCGAACATCGAGTTCAGCGTGGCGTGCAGCGACGCGATGACCGTCCAGTCCCGGGTGGCCGGGTTGGTGACCATCGGGCCGACCACCATCCGCGACGTGCGCTCCAGTATCCGCGGGTAGATGACGTAGGGCTCCTGCCAGAGCAGGTGCGAGTCGAACGTCCAGCCGTGGGTGAAGCCGAGCTCCTCGGCGTGCGCCATGCGATCGACGACCGTCTGGGCCGGCGGGTCGGTCTGGAGAACGAGCCCGATGTCCATTGTCACCTCAGGTACTGGCAGGTGTCGCGGCGCAGGTAGCGCCCGTGTCCCGGTGAGCCGTGGTACTCGCCACCGTCGATGATCACGCGACCGCGCGACAGCACCGTCTCGGCCTTGCCCGTGATCGTCTTGCCCTCGTAGGGGGAGTAGTCGACGGCCATGTGGTGCGTCGACGACGACAGCACCTGCTCCGCCGCCGGGTCGTAGATCACGATATCGGCGTCGGCGCCGGGGGCGACGGTGCCCTTGCGCGGGTAGAGCCCGAACATCCGGGCCGGTGTCGCGCAGGCGATCTCGATCCAGCGCCGCCGCGAGAGGTGCCCGTCGACGACACCCTGGTGCAGCAGGTCCATGCGGTTCTCGACGCCCGGCAACCCGTTGGGGATCTTGGAGAAGTCGCCGATGCCCATCTCTTTCTGCCCCTTGAAGCAGAACGGGCAGTGGTCGGTGGAGACCACCGACAGGTCGTCGTTGCGCAGCCCGCGCCAGAGGTTGGCCTGGTGCTCCACCGGGCGCAGCGGCGTCGAGCAGACGTACTTGGCGCCCTCGAAGTCCGGCCGCGCGAGGTCGTCGGTGGACAGGAACAGGTACTGCGGGCAGGTCTCGGCGAACGCGTTGAAGCCTTCCTCGCGTGCCGCCGCGACCTGCGCCAACGCCTTCGTCGCCGACAGGTGCACGATGTAGAGCGGCGCCCCGGCCACCTGGGCCAGCTTGATCGCCCGATGCGTGGCCTCGGCCTCGAGCAGCTCGTGGCGCACGTCGCCGTGGTAGCGCGGGTCGGTCTGGCCGCGGGCCAGTGCCTGCTCCACGAGCACGTCGATCGCGATGCCGTTCTCGGCGTGCATCATCGTCAGCGCGCCGGTCTCGGCGCCCTTCTGCATCGCGCGCAGGATCTTGCCGTCGTCGCTGTAGAAGACCCCTGGATAGGCCATGAACAGCTTGAAGCTGGTGACGCCCTCGCCGACGAGCCCTTCCATCTCCTTGAGCGACTGCTCGTTGACGTCGGCGAGGATCATGTGGAACGCGTAGTCGACGGCGCAGTTGCCCTCGGCCTTGGCGTGCCAGGCGTCGAGCCCCTCGCGCAACGTCCCACCGACGTTCTGGATGGCGAAGTCGACGATCGTGGTGGTGCCGCCCCAGGCCGCCGCGCGGGTGCCGGTCTCGAACGTGTCGGAGGCGAACGTGCCGCCGAAGGGCATCTCCATGTGCGTGTGCGCGTCGACACCGCCAGGGATCACATACTTGCCGGCGGCGTCGATCACGGTGTCGGCGGTCCAGCCCGCGGCCACCGACGAGCCGCTCGCGGCGAGCGCCACGACCTGCTCACCGTCGATGAGGACGTCGGCCGCGGTCTCCTCGGCGGCCGTGATGACCAGGCCGTTCCTGATCAGGGTTCTGGTCAAGGGGTGACCTCCTCGATCGACGCGACGAGCGCGGCAAGGCCCTCGGCGGCCTCGTCGGCCGTGAGGGTGAGTGGCGGGGCGATGCGCAGGACGTTGCCGTGCAGGCCGCCCTTGCCGACGAGCAGGCCGCGGCGCTTGGTGGCCTCCAGCACGGCCGTGGCGAGTTCCGGAGCGGGGTCACCCGGCGTGCCGGTGCCGGGGCGCACCAGCTCGACACCCAGCATCAGGCCCTTGCCGCGGATGTCGCCGATGATCGGCGAGCCGATGGCGCGCAGGCCCTCGAACAGGCCCGGGCCGACGCGGGCCGCGTTGCCCTGCAGGTCGTGTTCCAGCAGGTAGCGCAGGTTGGCCAGGGCTCCGGCGGACGTGAGCGGCGAACCGCCGAACGTCGAGATGGAGTTGGCGCCGAGCGAGTCCATGATCTCGGCACGGGCGATCACGCCACCCATGGACAGGCCGTTGCCGATGCCCTTCGCGAACGTGACGAGATCGGGGGTGGCACCGTGCGCCTGCCAGCCCCAGAAGTGCTCGCCCGTGCGTCCCCAGCCGGTCTGCACCTCGTCGGAGATCCAGAGGATGCCGCGCTCGCGCAGCACCTCCGCGAACGCGCCCAGCAGGCCGTCGGGACCGGAGGTGAAGCCGCCGACGCCCTGGATCGGCTCGGCGATGAACGCCGCGATGTCGCCGCCGGACTGGTCGAGCACGTCCTTGAGGTCGGCGACCGACGCGGCGATGTACTCGCCGTCGGACAGACCCGCGAACGGCGAGCGGAACTGCTGCCCGCCGTGCACGTAGTAGGTCTGGAACGGCGAGAGCGACGTGGGTGACCAGCTGCTGTTGCCGGTGATGGCGATCGTGGAGAAGGACCGGCCGTGATAGCTGTTGCGCAGCGCGAGGATCTGGTTGGACCGGCGCAGCGAGCTGGCCAGCAGCAGGGCGGCGTCGTTGGCCTCGGTGCCGCTCGGGGTGAGGAACACCTTGGCGTCCGGGATCGCGGAGACCTCGGCGATCTGCTCGGCGAGCTCCACCATCGGCCGGTTCAGGTACAGCGTGGAGCTGTGGATGATCCGGCCGGCCTGCTCGCTGACGGCCTTCGTGACCTCGGGCAGCGCGTGCGCGGTGGCCGTGGTGAGGATGCCGCCGAAGAAGTCGAGGTAGCGGTTGCCGTCGGCGTCCCAGACGTGGCGGCCCTCGCCGCGCTCGATCTCGATGGGCTCCTGGTAGTAGATCGCCAGCCAGGACGGGAGGACGGCGCGGGTCCGCGCAAGAAGCTCGCTCATGACTCCACCAGCGGTCCGTAGGCGTCGGGGCGGCGGTCGCGGTAGAACGCCCACTGCTGCCGCACCTCCTCGATCATGGCGAGGTCGAGGTCCCGGACGACGAGCTCCTCCTCGTTGCCCGACGCCGGCTCACCCACGAACTGGCCGCGCGGGTCGACGAAGTAGCTGGTGCCGTAGAAGTCGTTGTCGCCGTACTCCTCGACCCCGACCCGGTTGATCGCCGCGACGAAGTACTCGTTGGCGACGGCGGCGGCTGGCTGCTCGAGCTTCCACAGGTAGGACGACAGGCCGCGGCTGGTGGCACTCGGGTTGAACACGATCTGCGCACCGGCGAGGCCGAGCGCGCGCCAGCCCTCGGGGAAGTGCCGGTCGTAGCAGATGTAGACGCCGATCTTGCCGACCGCCGTGTCGAAGATCGGCCAGCCGAGGTTGCCGGGCCGGAAGTAGAACTTCTCCCAGAAGCCCTTGACCTGCGGGATGTGGTGCTTGCGGTACTTGCCCAGGTAAGAGCCGTCGGCGTCGATCACCGCGGCGGTGTTGTAGTAGAAGCCCTCGGACTCGAGCTCGAACACGGGCACGATCAGGACCATGCCGGTCTCGCGGGCGAGTGCCTGCATCCGCTGCACCGTCGGGCCGTCGGGAACGGCCTCGGCCCAGCGGTAGTGCTCGGCCTCCTGCACCTGGCAGAAGTAGGGGGCGTTGAAGACCTCCTGGAAGCCCATCACCTTGGCGCCCTGCTGGGCGGCTTCCCGCGCGTACTTCTCGTGCACCTCGATCATGGACTCGGTGTCGCCGGTCCACTTCGTCTGCACGATCGCCGCGCGGACCACCCGGGACTGCTCCGCCATGAATCAACCTCCACTGCTGATCGCCCGAAGGGGAAGGGGACACCTTCGAACGTCGGACCACCTCCGTGCAAGGGCTTCGGTGATGTGCCAGTACAAACGGTGCCGCACGGTTGCTACCCCCTCACGGTATGGAGCCGGAGGGCCGTTCTGACCTATCGTTCGAGTGGGCGTCCCGCCTGCCGACCGGATGAGGTGCGCAGCATGGAGCTGGTGACCGGAGCTCTTGCGGTCTGCTGCCTCGCGCTCGGCGTCATGCATCTGTTGCGACTGGCCGTGCGGCGCGTCGACATGATCGGCGAGGGCTCGCACGCGGCGATGTGCATCGGCATGGCCGCGATGTTCTCGCCGCTGCCCGATCCCGTCCCGACGCCGGTGTGGATCGTGATCTTCGTGGCCTGCCTGGGCTGGTTCGGCGCCGTCGCGATCCGGGGCCGCAGCCTGGGCGGCGAGCCCGGCCACCATGTCGTCGGCAGTGCGGCGATGCTCTTCATGCTGCTCAGCGGGCACGCCGGAGCGGCGGGGCATGCCTCGGGGAACGCGGGCCACGGTGGCGGGGTCGGGGGGTTCACCGCCACCTCGATCATCGCCATCGTGGCGGCCGGCTACTTCGCGTGGCACGGGCTGCGGTGTGCCGACCGGTTGCGGATGTGCCACGCGCAGGCCGAGCCGGTCGACACCGTGCAGGTCCGGGCGGGGTCGGACTCCGTCGCCGCGCTGGGTGGGTCCGTGCTCGCGCTGCCGGCTGTCACGCGGCCGCAGACCGCAGCCGTCGCCCACATCGTCATGGCTGTGGCGATGACGGTCATGCTGCTCGGGATGGTCTGAGCCCGGATTCAGCTGTGGTCAGCCGTGCAGCGCCCGGTAGGCCGCCATCGCGCCGGGGTGCAGCGGCACGTCTCCGGTGCCGATGAGGGAGCGCTGGTCCAGGTACTGGGTACCCAGCGCCGTCGTCGGGACGAGTGCCGGCGCGGCCTGCACGAGCGTGCGCACGACCTCGCCCGCGACCTCGTCCGGCAGGGTCGGCATGGCGATCAGCAGGTTTGCCACACCGACCGTCGGGACGCCGGGCGCCGGGCCGTACGCGCCCGCCGGCACCGACACCGGGCCGTACGCGGAACCGAAGGCGGCCTGCAGCTCGGGCAGGTGCGCGGCGAGCGGGAGCAGGCGGATGGGTCGCCGCGCCGCCAGCTCCGCGAGCGCCGGAGTCGGAACACCACCCGACCACAGCAGCGCGTCGGACCTGCCCGCACCGAGCGCGTCGACGGCCTCGCGCAACGGCCGGTGTGACACC
This sequence comes from Pseudonocardia sp. GCM10023141, assembly GCF_042653605.1. Lineage (NCBI taxonomy): Bacteria > Bacillati > Actinomycetota > Actinomycetes > Pseudonocardiales > Pseudonocardiaceae > Pseudonocardia > Pseudonocardia sp. GCM10023141. The sequence goes on along the minus strand of NZ_JBHSIR010000021.1, from coordinate 147,549 downwards.
TCGGCGGCGATGCCGGCGACCGCGAGCAGGCGCTCCCCGAACACCGCGGCCCCCGAGCCCATCGCGCCGAGCGACACCCGCTTGCCCACGAGATCGGCGGCACCGGCGATCGGGTCCTCGGCTCGGACCACGAACTGCATGTAGTTCTCGTAGACCCGCCCCAGCGCCACCAGCGGAACGGGCGCCGTGAAGGGCGCGGAACCGGTGAGCGCGGTACCGGCGACGTCGGCGAGCGCGAGGGCGAGGTTGGCGCGGCCCCCGGTGAGCAGGCCGATGTTGTCGACGGTGCCGCCGGTCTCCACCACAGCGGCGGTGAGCCCCTGCTCCTGCAACTGCTTCACCAGCAGGCCGCCGAACTCCACGTAGAACCCGCCGGACTCGCCCGCGGCCACCGTCAACGAGACGGTTCCGGTGCTCGTGCAGGCGGTGAGGCCGGCCAGTGCCGCGGCGCCGAGCAGCAGCGTGCGGCGGGAGATCATCGGCATGCCAGCTCCACGACGGCTTCGAGTCCGCCACCGGGTGCCGGGCCCAACCGCAGGGTGCCACCCCGTGCGGTGACGAGGCGCTCGGCGATCGAGAGGCCCAGCCCGGAGCCGCGCTGGGCGCTGACCTGACGGGCGCGCCAGAACCGTTCGGTGGCGCGCGGCAGGTCGTCGGCGGAAATACCGGGCCCGTCGTCGCGGACCGCCACCACGGCACGGCCGTCGGCGACGACCCAGCCCACCTGCACGGTAGCGCCGGAACCGCTGTACTTCACCGCGTTGTCCAGCAGTACGTCGAGCACCTGCGACAGCTCGCCTGCCGCGCACGCCACCTCCGCGCAGGGTCCCTCGGTGACGACGAGCCGCACGCCGGCCTGCCGCGCGACGGGTTCCCACAGCAGCACGCTCTCCGTCAGCACTGCGCCCACGTCCGCGCTCGCCGGCCCGGCGTCACCGGCCGCCAGATCGGTGGCGCGGCTCTCCGCCGACGCCAGGTCGAGCAGGTCGTCGAGCAGCGACTCGAGCCGCTCGACCTCCGTGACCGTCGACAGGTAGGTGCGCCGCCCGTCCGTGCCGATGTGCCCGTCGAGCGTGTCGACCCGCAGCCGCAGGGCGGCCAGTGGGTTGCGCAGCTGGTGGGAGGTGTCGGCCACGAGCCTGCGCTGCTGCGATGCACTCGTGGCCACCACGTCGGACATCCGGTTGAACGCTCCGGCCAGCTCCCGCAGCTCCGACGGTCCCGCGTTCGGTGAGACATGGGCACCGGGATGGCCCTCGGTGACCTCCCGCACCCCGCCTGCGAGCTCCGCGACCGGCCGCAGCACCCACCGAGCCACGACCAGCGCGAGTACCGCGAACGCCACGGCCGCCGCCAGCGCGCCGGAGGCCACCACGAGCCACGCCACGCCGACATCGGCGGCCGCCTCGGCGGGTGCGGCCCGCAGGACCACGGCTCCACCGACGCGGGTGCCGGTACCGACCGGGCGGCTGAGCAGGATCGGCCGGTCCGACCACGGCCCGAGCCGGTCGGGTTGCGCGGCCGGCTGGTTGCGCAGTGCAGCGTCGATGGCGTCGGCCACGCCGGCGTCGCCCACCGAGAGCCCGGACTGCACGATCAGCCGGCCCGCCGGGCCCACGACGACCACACCCTCGCCGTAGACGGAGCTGTAGGCGCGGACCTCGGTGTCGAGCACCGCGAGGCCTTCGGGAGTGTCGATCTGCTGGGCGAGCGCGGCGAACCGATCCAGATCGGCGGTACGCGACAGCACGAACCGCTGCGTCCGCTCCGCGGCGGTGCTGCCCAGCAACGGCAGCGCGAAGGCGGCCACGGCCACGATCGAGAACGCCGACAGCCCGAGCAACAGTCGCCTGCGCACGTCAGCCGCCGAGCCGGAAGCCGAACCCGCGGATCGTCGCCAGCAGCCCCGGCCGGTCGATCTTCGAGCGCAGCCGCGCGACGTGCACGTCGAGCGACCGCGACACGGCGAGGTAGGCGTCACCCCAGATCTCGTCGAGCAGTTGCTGGCGGCTCAGCGCCGACCCGGCCCGGCGGGCGAGCGCGGCGAGGATGTCGAACTCCATGGACGTGAGCGTCAGCTCCCGATCCGCGACCGTGGCCCGGCGGGCACCGATCTCGACGCGCAGGTCGGCGACCTCGACCACATCGTGGTCTTCCGGTGCCGCCACGGGCCGAGCCCGGCGCGCCACCGCTTCGATCCGGGCCAGCAGCTCGCGCAGCCGCACCGGCTTCACCAGATAGTCATCGGCCCCCAGCCGCAGGCCACGCACGATGTCGCGTTCGGCGTCGCGGGCGGTGAGCACGAGCACCGGGGTGTCGGCGATGCGCCGCAGCCTGCGCAGCACGTCGAGGCCGTCGCCGTCGGGAAGCCCCAGATCCAGCAGCACCACGTCGGCGTCGCGCACGCGAGCCCACACCTGCGCCGCCGTGGCGGCGCGGAACGCAACATGACCATGAACGCCGAGCGCCTCGACCACAGCGCCGGCCACCCCGTCGTCGTCTTCGACCACAAGAACTCGCAGCTTGATCACCCCTCAGGTGCGTCAGCCTGCCGGACGACGGGTACAGGTGGAAAGGACGATAGATTTCCCTTCACACGGTCACAGCGTGACAGCGGTCAGCTATTGGGGAGTTTCAGCACATGGCGAGCATCGAAGAGGTCCGGGCCGGCATCGCGCTGGCCAACGACAAGGCCTCGGAGAGTCTCGGAGCGCTGCAACAGGCGCAGTCGGCCCTGGAGCAGGCACAGGGGTCGCTGCAGCGCGTCACGGCGGGCAGCGGACAGGCCGACGTGTCGGAGGCCAACAGCCTGCTCGCGCAGGCCATCAGCAGCATCACCGACGTCCAGCAGGCCGTCCAGGCGGCCATCCAGGCGGCCGAGGGCGTCGCGAACCGGCTGTGAGCGGTTCCCTGGGTGACGTTCGCGGCGAGCTGGCCGGGGTGGCGGAGCAGATCAGCAACGCCGGGCAGTTCGCCGGGCTGGCGGCGGCCCGGATCGCCGCCGCGGTCGAGGTGCTCGCCGGGCTCGGCGAGCAGCACTCCGAGCCGGTGCTGCCCGAGGAACTGCGCCGCGCAGCGGACGAGCTCGACCGCTGCCTCGGGCTGATCAACGCCGGCACGCTGGCCGTCGCCGATCTCGACGCGCGGCTGTAGAGCGGCGTCGTGGCGCGAGGGCCGAACCGGCGGCAGGAGCGGATCGCAGGGGCGTTCGACGCGTTGTGCCTGGCGATCGGGCGGGCCCTCGGTGCGGCCGAGGGGGCCCGGGACACGGCCGTGCGCGAGCATGCCGCCACGATGGTCGAGATGTGGCTGCGCGAGCGCGGGCTCGACGCAGCCCGCGCCGATCCGCAACTGCAGGCGGTGCTCGCCAACCCGCGGATGGCCGACGTCGTGGCGTGTGTCGAAGCCGACCGGGCCGAAGCGCTCGCGCCCTGGCTGGCCGCGGGGCCCGGCCGGCTGAGCCGGTTGCTTCTGGAGGCCTCGCCGGGCGCCGCCGGGCGGGACCCGCAGGAGTGGCTCGGCCAGGTCGGCAAGATCGACGGGGCGGGGCCGGTCCCGGAGCTGTGGAAGATCGGCACGGGCCGGATCGGCGGTGAACCGCGCTCCGGCGGCCCGAGCCTGCGCAAGCCCTCGGTGTTCGACGTGTCCGTGCCGCTGCTCGACGAGTCGCACCTGCAGATCAGCTCCGACCACGAGTCCCGCGACGACGCCGAGACACTGGTGGAGAACCTGCTCCTGCGGGTGCTGAGCTACTTCCGGCCCGGCATGGTGCAGGTCCACGTCTGGGACGTGGCGCAGTACACCGGTTCGTTGCCGGGCCTCTACCCCCTGACACGGACCGGGCTGCTCACCGTCCACGACCCCGGCCGACTGCCGCAGCTGCTCGACGAGCTGTCGGACCGCATCCGGCGCGTCCACACCCGCGTGCTCGTGGACGGGCAGCCCTCGCTCTCGGCGCTGGCCAGCACCGAGGGAGGGCGCAGCGAGCCGTGGATCGTCGCCGTGCTCATGGGCAACCGTTCGGCACTGCGCGACGAGGACCACCGGCAGCTGCAGCGCGTGGCTCGGGGCGGGCCGGCCTGCGGCGTGCAGTTCGTGCTGCTCGACGTGCCGATGACGATCAACGCGCCCGTCGAGAGCGTCCAGGTGCGGCGGACCGGCACCGGCCCGTACAACGTGACGTCGATGACCGGGCCGCACGTCGCCGTCGACCTCGAGCCGCAGCTGCCCCCGGCCGAGGTCACCCGGGCCGGCCACGTGATCTCCGACGAGCACGAGCGCTGGCGCAGCCGGGTCGGGGTGTTCCGCGACCTGCTGCCGCCGCGGGAGCAGTGGGGGCGGGCGCGTTCGCTCGCCGGGCTGCACGCGCCGGTCGGGTTCGCCGATGGGTTGCCCGCCGAGGTCGCGCTGGCCGACGGGTCACCGCACGCCCTGATCGGCGGCCCGAGCGGCTCGGGCAAGACCAACCTGCTGCTGACGATGATCAGTGCGATGGCGGTGCGGTACGACCCCGACGAGCTCGAGTTCTACCTGCTGGACTTCAAGGAGGGCGTGTCGTTCGCGCAGTTCGCCCCGGGGCGCCGGGACCGCACGTGGCTGCCGCACGCCCGGCTCGTCGGGGTCAACATCAACACCGACCGCGAGTTCGGGCTCGCGCTGCTGCAGTTCCTCTCCGACGAGATGCGCCGCCGGGCCGAGGTGGCCAAGGCCCACGAGGTCACCAAACTGGAGGAGCTGCGCGCCGCCGACCCGGACGGGCGCTGGCCGCGGATCGTCGCGGTGATCGACGAGTTCCAGTACCTGTTCTCCGAACGCGATGCGGTCACCAAGGCGGCGACGACGCTGCTCGAGGACGTGGCCCGGCGCGGCCGATCGCAGGGCATCCACCTGGTGCTGGCCAGCCAGGACGTCTCGGGGATCGAGGCGTTCTGGGGACGGCCGGCGATCTTCGAGCAGTTCGTGCTGCGCATCGCGCTGCCGCGGGCCCGCCGGGTGCTCGCCGACCTCAACGACGCCACTCTCGACCTGCCGCGCTGGCACGCGGTCGTCAACCACGAGTCGGGCATCAAGCACGGCAACGAGGTCGTCCGGATCCCTGACGCCACGGCGAAGGGCTCCGTGGACGAAGTGCAGCGGGAGCTGCACGAGCAGTACCAGGCCGGGCGCGCCGAGCCGCGGCTCTTCGACGGCAGCAAGGCGCCGCGGATCGCCGATCTGATCGCCGAGCTGCCGCCGTCGGCCGACGGGGTCCCGCGTGCACTCGTCGGGCAGTGCATCGACGTGGCCGGCAGTGCCGCGACCGTCCGGCTGCCGGCGGCGCCGGGGCGCAACCTCGGTGTGCTGGCCAGCGTGCCGGCCGAGGCGGTTCGGGTGCTCGGTGCGGCCGCCGCCTCGCTGTCCGGGCAGTTCGCGCCGGGCACCGTCGACGTGCTGGTCGCGCCGCTGGTGGTGGAGGCGACCGAGCCTGCGGGGCAGCTCGTGACAGCGCTGACCACCGCCGGACACGTGCCCGAGGTCGTGACGCTCGACGGCTTCCGGGAGCGGATCGCCGCGCTCGCTGCGGAGATCACGACCCGGCTCGCGGGAGGCGGGAGGCGGCCGGTCGTGGTGGTGCTCTACGCCGCGGATGCCGCCGACACCAGCCTGGAGCGGGACGGCCTGGAGGCGCTGCGCAAGGTGTTGAGGTTCGGTCCGGAGACCGGGGTCCACGTACTGGGCTGGTGGCGCAGCGTGCAGCGGTTGCGGGCGCTGCTGGCGATGAGCGCTTCGGTCGACGACCTCGGGGCCTGGGTGGCGCTCGACGTGCAGGGTTCGGAGCTGGCCGCGCTGGCTCCGGGCATGATGCTGAGCTGGTCACCCCGTGCCGGCCGGGGGCTGTTCTTCGACCGCTCCCAGCACGCGCTGCCCGAGGTCGTCATCGTTCCCGAGCTGGAGGAGCCGCGATGACCGGGCCCGCATCGCGGCGCTACAAGGAGATCGTCGCAGGCATCACCCAGGCCGTCGAGGATCTCGGCGAGCAGGATCGGGCCCGGGCCGCGGAGCTGTCGCGGCGGCTCGTCGAACTCGACGCACGGATGCTGGCCACGGGGGAGGGCGCCGCCCTGACCCGGCTGGGAGTCGAGCTGCAGTGGGAGGCGGCGCTCGAGGTCCTGTGGGTCGAGTCCTGGATGAAGCTGCGTCCCCGACCCGGTCCCGACCCGCGGGCCGATCCGGCCGATCTCGCCGCGCTCGTCGCCGACGTCGAGGACGCGGGCGAGGCGCTGCAGGAGGCGGTCCGGCGGCGGCGGTTCGGGCTGCCCGGTCGCTGACGGTGCCCACGTGAACGGGCCGGACGGCAGCTGCCGCCCGACCCGTTCGCTCTCACGTGATCAGCCGTGCGCGTGCGCTGTGGCGCGGCGGGGCATGGCGAACGCGATGACGAAGGCCAGCGCCACCAACCCGAGCGTGACCAGCGCGGTCACGCTCCCGGCTGCCAGCGCCGCCTGCGGGGTGGGCACCGGGCCGACGATCGTGAAGAACACCGTGCCCAGAATCGCGACACCGAGCGTCATCCCGAACTGCTCGAGCGCACCCAGCGCACCGGACGCCGAACCGGTCTCGTGGTCGCCGACGCCGCTGAGGATGATGTCGAACATCGGCACGAAGATCATGCCCATGCCGGTTCCGCCGACGAGCAACGGCAGGGCGAGCGCGAGGAACCCGAGCTCGACGCCGGCGAGCTGGTAGGCAGCGACCAGGCCGATCACGCCCGCGCCCATCAGGACCAGCCCGATGTGGAGCAGCAGGCGACCGAGCCGGGCAGTCATGGTGCCAGCGATGATCGAGCCGATCACGGCGCCACCGGCCCACGGGGCCATCGTGAGGCTGGCCTGCATCGGGCTGAAGCCCAGACCGATCTGGAGCATGACGCCGACGGTGAACATGGCGCCCATCGCGGCGAGGAAGACGACCGCGAACCCGACTCCGGCGACGTAGGAGCGCTTGCCGAAGATGCTCGGCTCGATCAGGGGTGTGCGGCCGCGACGGGTCAGGCGCAGCTGCCGACGGGCGAACGCGGCGAACACCGGAACCGCCGCGATCATCATCGCGATCGTCCAACCGGGCCAGCCCAGCTCGTGCCCCTGCACCAGCGGGAAGATCAGCAGCACGGTGCCGGCGGCGGCGAGTGCGACGCCGGGCAGGTCGAGGCGGCTACCGGCAGCGACGGGGGCGACGGTCGGCAGGTGCCGGGCCGCGAGGGCGTACGACACGATCCCGATCGGGATGTTCACGAGGAACACCATCCGCCAGCCGGTGCCGAGCACGTCGGCCTCGAGCAGCAGCCCGCCGACGATGGGGCCGACGACAGCGCCGATCCCCATGACCGGACCGAACAGTCCCCAGGCCTTCGCCATCTGGTGCGGCGGGAAGATGTCCCGGAGCAGGCCGAAGCCCTGCGGCAGCATGACGGCACCGAACGCGCCCTGGGCGATCCGGGCGCCGGCGAGCACCTCGGGGTTCCAGGCGAGCGCGCAGAGCAGCGATACCGCCGTGAACCCGGCGACCCCGACGAGCAGCATCCGCCTCCGTCCGAACATGTCACCGAGGCGGCCACCGACCAGCAGCAGCACCGCCAGCGCGAGGGTGTAGCCGGCGGCCATCCACTGCATCGTGGCGTAGCTGCCGCCGAGGTCGGCGCGGATCGCGGGTGCGGCGACGCCCACCACCGTCGAGTCGAGCAGATCCATCACGGTGGCGCCCATGACGCCGGCGAAACCGAGCCATGCGCCGCACGTCGCGCGAGCGAGCGGGGCGGTGGGGGGAGCGCCGTCGAGCGTTGCGGTCATGGAGAGCCTCCATTGGAACGGAATGAACTGTTCCCTTCAAGGTATCGGAACGGAATATTCCGGTCAAGTGATAGGGTTGGGGCATGACCACACCACCGCTGAGCGGTCGCCGCGCGCAGGCGGCCCGCAACGACGAACTGATCCTCGACGCCGCACGTGCGGTGTTCGTGGCCGATCCGGGAGCGCCGATCTCCGCTGTCGCCGAGCGCGCCGGGGTCGGGATCAGCGCCCTGTACCGCCGTCACGGCAGCAAGGAGGACCTCCTGCGTCGGCTCTGCGCCGACGGCCTCCGTCGCTACATCCAGATCGCGGAAGCCGCGTTGGCAGGGACGCACGGCGCGGGCAGTGCGTTCGCCGCGTTCCTCGGGGGAGTGGTCGACGCCGACACCCATGCGTTGACCATCTCGCTCGCCGGCACCTTCACCCCCACCCCGGAGCTGTGGGAGCTGGCAGCGCGCTCGGGCGAGCTCGCCACCGCGATCGTCGACCGGGCGCACGCCGCAGGTGAGCTGCGGACCGACTTCGTCGTCGGCGATCTCGGGCTGGTGTTCGAGCAGCTCGCCCATGTTCGGGGCAGCGACGATGCACGCACCGCCGAGCTGCGGGAACGCTACGTGGCGCTGTTCCTCGATGCGCTGCGGGCACCGGCCGGACACCGGACACTGCCCGGACCGCCGCCGCAGGTCGGGGAGTTCGCGGGCCGGTGGGACAAGCGCTCCTGACCGTCCACCTCGCCTGTGGACAATTCGGCCTGTGGGCGCCAACTTGTGGACAACTCGGTGCGAGCGGGCCGGCCTTGTCGGCGCGCAGGCCTAGCGTCGAGGCATGGGTGACGCGCGGGTGCCGCAGGAACTGGCCGGGATGGCTCCCGGCCGGGAGCTGGCTGGCCTGCTGGAGCGGGTCGAGTTGGCGCAGCTCCCACACGACCGCCTCAACGACGTACTGATCGCGCAGAACCGGCAACTGGCGCGGGAGCAGGCCCGGATGTTCGCCGTCACGACCGAGATCGCGCGGCGACGCCCGTCAGCCGACCCGAACGTGATCCTGCGCGACAGCGTGCCGCAGCCCTACGCCGCCGACGAGGTGCGCGCTGCGCTCGCGCTGACCCGTCGTACCGCCGAACGCGAGACCGAGCTCGCCTTCACCGTGGTCGAGGTGATGCCGCTCGTCCAGGCGGCGCTGGAGCTGGGACAGATCGACAGGGGACGGGCATGGGTGTTCACGCAGCACCTCACCGACCTGTCCGCGGCTCAGATCGAGGTCATCTGCCGGGCTGTCCTCCCGATCGCCGGAAGGCTCACCACCGGTCAGCTGGCGGACAGGCTGCGGCGCCTGGTCATCGAGATCGATCCGGGATTCTACGAGCGGCGCTACCGCCGGGCCGTCGAGGACCGCCGGGTGATCGGCTACCTCGACGTCGACGGCACGGCCACGATCGCGGCGAAAGGTCTGCCCCCGGAGGAGGCAGCCGTAGCGCTGCAGCGGGTGGGGGCGTTGGCAGCCGCCGCACGCCGACGCGGGCACCCTGGCACGCTCGACCAGGTCAAGGCCGACGTGATGTTGGGCCTGCTGGACGGATCGCTGCACGGGCTGAACCGCGAGGACATCATCGCGGCGCTGCAGGAGCGCTACGCGGAGCGTGAGGGGCAGGCGGCCGCCACAGCCGCAGCCACGGCCGGAGCCACCACGGCCGCAGCGGCACCCGAGGGCGCCGTCGAGGTCCAGGTCGCGCTCACCACGATCCTCGGTCGCGACGACCTGCCGGGCGCACTCCCGGGATGGGGTCCGATTCCGGCGGCCGCAGCGCGCCGCATCGTCGCCCGGCAGCGTCGCGCGGAATGGCGCTGGGTCGTCGTCGATGCCGAGGGCTACCTGGTCTGCTCCGGAACCACCCGGCGCCGCCCCCGCCACATGTCGCGCGGTCGTCCGCCGGGCGGCATCGTCGAACTGCAGGTCCGCGAGAGCGACCTGGCGGAACTGGCCGCCGACCCGACCACCAGCACCTGGGCGCCGCTCATCGCCGACATCGTCGCGCAGTACGTGGATCGGGAGGCCGCGCTCCAGGACCTCGACGCGCACCCCGACGACCGGTTGCCACGTGCTGCCCTGGAGCGCCACGTCGAATGTCGGGACCGGACGTGTGCCCATCCCGGTTGCCAGGCACCCGCCACGCGGTCGGACATGGACCACACCCGCGATCACACCAAGAGCGGCCCGACCACCACCGATGACCTGTCGCCGGAATGCCGCCACGACCACGGCCTGAAGGAGGCCGGCTGGGAGCTCGAGCAGCCGGAGCCCGGCCGGTTCGTCTGGCGCAGCCCACTCGGGCAGGAGTACACGGTGGGCCCTACACCCATCATGATCCCGCCGTTGCAAGCGCCGGATCCGCCATCACTGCCAGAACCCGAGCATCCCGAAGAGGGCCCCGAGCCCGGCGGCGCAGCGCGCGACCGGGCGCCTCCGGATCCCGACGCCGGCGCCTGACCTGCGGCAAATCAGAAGGCCGCAGGTCAGGACCTCGGCATCGACCGGGTTCGACAGAGCCTGGTTCAGTCGTCGTCCGCGTCGTCGCGGGCGAGGAAGCTCGCGAGCCGCTCCACGGCGTCCTCGAACTGGGGATTCAGGTCGACGAACGCACGTAGCCGGTCAGCGAGCCACTCCACGCTGAGCTGCTCCTCGGCGCGCCGATCGGACAGTTCCTCGATGCCGCGGTCGGTGAAGTACATGCCGACCTCAGCCCTCGAACGCGGCGTCGATCAGTGCCGCCTGCTCGACCTCGTGCACCTTCGACGAGCCCGGGGCAGGGGCCGCCATCCGGCGGCGCGAGATCCGCTTGATCCCGACCGTGCGGGGCAGCTTCTCCGGCAGTGTCAGGCCCAGGAACGGCCACGCACCCTGGTTGGCAGGCTCCTCCTGGACCCAACGGATGTCCTCGGCGTTGGGATACCGATCGAGCACCGCGGCGATCTTGTGGTGCGGCAGCGGGTAGAGCTGCTCGAGGCGAACGATCGCGGTGTCGGTGATGCTGCGCTTCTCCCGGGCCGCCGCCAGCTCGTAGTAGATCTTGCCGCTGCACATCAGGACCTTGCGAACGCCCGTGACGGGGCCGTCGGCCTCGCGGTGCTGCGGGTCGTCGAGCACCGAGCGGAAGCGACCGCCGGTGAACTCGGACAGGGGGCTGACGACCTGCTTGGCTCGCAGCATCCACTTCGGTGTGAACACCACCAATGGACGGCGCACCCCGTCCATGGCGTGGCGGCGCAGCAGGTGGAAGTAGTTCGCGGGTTCGGTGGGCAGCGCCACCGTCATGGAACCTTCGGCGCACAGCTGCAGGAACCGCTCGATGCGCCCGGAGCTGTGGTCGGGGCCCTGCCCCTCCAGGCCGTGCGGCAGCAGGAGCGCGACGTCCGAGGTCTGGCCCCACTTGGCCTCACCGGACGACACGAACTCGTCGATGATCGATTGGGCACCGTTGACGAAGTCGCCGAACTGGGCCTCCCAGGCGACGAACGCCTCGGGGTTGGCCACCGAGTAGCCATACTCGAAACCGACCGCCGCGAACTCCGACAACGCCGAGTCGTAGGGCAGGAACCGCTCCTGCGTCTCCGACAGGTTGCGCAGCGGGAAGTACTCCTCGCCGGTCTTGCGGTCGATCACCACCGAGTGGCGCTGCACGAACGTGCCGCGGCGGGTGTCCTGGCCCGACAGCCGCACCAGGCGACCGTCGAGGACCAGCGAGCCGAGCGCGAGCAGCTCGCCGAAGGCCCAGTCGACGTTGCCCTCACGCGACATCGTGAACCGGCGCTGCAGCACCGGCTTGACGCGCTGGTGCACGGTGAAGCCCTCGGGGAGCTCGACGTGGGCGTCGCCGATGCGCTCGACGACCTCGATCGGGATCGAGGTGTCCAGGTCGATGGGCAGTGGCTGCTCGCCCTCCACCGACGGGCTGACCCGGGCCGGTGTCTTCTCCAGCTCGCGAACCTCGTTGAACACGTGCTCGAGCTGGTTGGAGAAGTCCTTGAGCGCGTGCTCGGCCTCCTCCATGGAGATGTCGCCACGGCCGATCAGCGACTCGGTGTAGATCTTCCGGACGCTGCGCTTGGCATCGATGATGTCGTACATCGAGGGCTGCGTCATCGAGGGGTCATCGCCCTCGTTGTGACCGCGACGGCGGTAGCAGATCATGTCGATGACGACGTCGTTGTGCCAGCGCTCCCGGTACTCGACCGCGAGCTTGGCCACCCAGACGCAGGCCTCGGGGTCGTCGCCGTTCACGTGGAAGACCGGCGCATCGATCATCTTGGCGACGTCGGTGCAGTACTGCGACGAGCGTGAGTGCTCGGGTGCGGTGGTGAAGCCCACCTGGTTGTTGACGACGACGTGCACGGTGCCACCGGTGCGGTAGCCGCGCAGCTTCGCCAGGTTGAGCGTTTCGGCCACCACGCCCTGGCCGGCGAACGCCGCGTCGCCGTGCATCATCAGCGGCAGGACGGTGAAGCCGCCTTCGCCCTTGTCGAGGATGTCCTGCTTGGCCCGCACGATGCCTTCGAGCACCGGGTCGACGGCCTCGAGGTGGCTGGGGTTGGACGCCAGCGACACCACGGTCTCGCCGTCGCCGAACATCCGGAAGTACTTGCCCTCGGCGCCGAGGTGGTACTTCACGTCGCCGGACCCGTGAGCCTGGCCCGGGTCGAGGTTGCCTTCGAACTCGCGGAAGATCTGGCTGATCGGCTTGCCGACGATGTTGGCGAGCACGTTGAGCCGGCCGCGGTGCGGCATGCCGATGACGACCTCGTCGAGCTCGTGCTCGGCGGCCTTGTCCAGCACGGCGTCGAGCAGCGGGATGACCGTCTCGCCACCCTCGAGCGAGAAGCGCTTCTGCCCGACGTACTTGGTCTGCAGGAACGTCTCGAACGCCTCGGCGGCGTTGAGCTTGGACAGCACGTACTTCTGCTCGGCCGAGTTGGGCTTCTGGTGCGGCACCTCGATCCGCTCCTGCAGCCACGCCCGCTGTTCGGGGTCGGCGATGTGCATGTACTCGGTGCCGACGGTGCGGCAGTACGCGTCACGCAGCACGCCGAGGACGTCGCGCAGCTTCATCCGCTGCTCGCCGCTGAACCCGCCTACCGCGAACTCGCGGTCGAGGTCCCACAGCGTGAGCCCGTGGGACAGGATGTCGAGGTCGGGGTGGCGCCGCTGCCGGTAGTTGAGCGGGTCGGTGTCGGCCATCAGGTGGCCGCGCGTGCGGTGGGCGTCGATCACCTCGATCACGCGTGCGGTCTTGTCGACCGCGCCCGCCGGGATGTCCTGCACCCAGCGGACCGGCTCGTAGGGCACGCGCAACGAGCGGAACAGCTCGTCGTAGAACCCGTCGCCACCCAGCAGCAGCGAGTGGATGCGGCGCAGGAAATCGCCCGACTCCGCACCCTGGATGATGCGGTGGTCATAGGTCGACGTCAGCGTGATGATCTTGCTGATGCCGATCTCGGCCAGGCGCTCGTCACTGGCGCCCTGGAACTCCGCCGGGTACTCCATCGCTCCGACGCCGACGATGGTGCCCTGACCCTGCATGAGCCGCGGGACCGAGTGGTTGGTGCCGAGCGTGCCGGGGTTGGTGAGGCTGATGGTGGTGCCGGCGAAGTCGTCGCCGGTCAGGCCCCCGGTGCGGGCCTTGCGGACGATCTCCTCGTAGGCCGCCCAGAACTGGGCGAAGTTCATCGTCTCGCAGCCCTTGATGGAGACCACGACGAGCTGGCGCTGCCCGTTCTTGCCGGGCAGGTCGATCGCGAGGCCCAGGTTGATGTGGTCGGGCTGGACGACGGTGGGCTTGCCGTCGACCTCCTCGAAATGCCGGTTCATGACCGGGAAGTCGGCGAGCGCCTTGACCACGGCGAACCCGATGAGGTGGGTGAACGAGATCTTGCCGCCGCGGGTGCGCCGCAGCTGGTTGTTCATGACGATGCGGTTGTCGGCGAGCAGCTTCGCCGGCACCGCCCGCACGCTCGTGGCCGTGGGCACGGTGAGCGAGGCGTTCATGTTCTTGACGACGGCGGATGCGGCGCCGCGCAACGGGGTGGACTCCCCGCCACTGCCGGCCGGTGCCGGCTTGGCAGCGCGGGAGGTGGTGCCGGCGGCCGGCTTGGCCGGGGGGGTCGGGGGCGTGGACGCCGCCGGACGGGCGGGTGCGGCCGGCGCCGGTGACTTCGGCGCAGGTGCGGACGCGGGTGCCGGCGCGGGAGCCGGTGCGGCGGCACCGTTGGACGACACAGCCGGCGTGGACCGCTCGACGGCTGCGGCGGCGACCGCGGGGGTCGGTGCGGCGCCGTTGCCGGCGGCCGGGTTCGCGTCGGCAGCGATGACGTCGTCGGCGACGGGCTGCGGACGGTAGTCGGCGAAGAAGTCGTGCCATGCCGGGTCGACGGTCGACGGGTCGTCGAGGAAGCGCTGGTACATCTCCTCGACGAGCCACTCGTTGGGACCGAACTGGCCGGCTGGGTGGGAGGTACTGCTGCTGGACACGCTGTGGACCGCCTTGATCGGATCGCATCGTCATCGCCGAGGACGGCCTTCAGGTTAGTCCCCGCGTCGACGAGCGGGTACCGCGCTCCAGCTCACCGGACGATGATCTCGGCGACAGCACCCCGCTAGCGCTGGGCCAACCCGTTCGGCCTGCTTCCCGGCACGTCGACGACGGCGGTGGCCACCGCTGTCGTGCTGATCACGGTGCCGGCGCCGAGCCCGCATCGGGAGTCGGTGCGCAGCGTGTCGCGCTCGCCCGCGAACTGACCGTTGCCGGGGTCGATCAGCAACTCGGTGCGGGTGCGCCCGGCGTCGTGGATCAGCGCGGTGCACGTGTGACCGTCGATGTTGGGGATCTTCTCCGCAACGGTCACCGCGGGGAGACCGGCGAGCGCGCGGTAGAGCGCGCCGCGCACGGCGGCGGGGACGAGGCAGGTGCGCAGCGCGGTGACCGCGGCGGCGAACGGCCCGAACCAGCTGCCGGGGTTCTCCGCGCACAGCTTGGTGCGCAGCACGTCCGGGTCGATCGGCAGCTGTGCCAGGAACGGTGCGGTCGGAGACTGCCAGCTGCCCTTGCGCGGACGGGTCGGGCGGGCGCAGAACTCCTCGGCATCGCCGATGGTGTCGTCGGTCGCCGTGTCGAACGCCCCGTGCAGGGCGCGGAACCGCCCCGTCGGGCCGATGTCGCCCGGGTTGAACCCGTCGTCGAGTGCCTCTTCGGCCGACCCGGTGAGCCAGGTCTGCCGCCCGGTCAGCTCGCGGTCGAGCAGCCACTCCCGTTCGGGATCGGCGGGGACCCACTGGCGCAGGCGATGCTCGGTGAGGTGGTTGTGACGGCCGAAGCTGCCCAGCCACCACGCGTGCGTCTCCACGTAGATGTACTGGGCTCGGTGCAGCGGGTGATCGGATGCCTCGATGGTGAGGTCGGGCAACTCACGCTCCACGGGTGGGAATGGGGGACCGGTCACCTCAGAGTGTGAGGCGGTGACGGCGCGTCACGCAGCCGGGTCCCATGGTCACCTGTACGGGTGCACGGTGGTGTCGCGCATCAGTGAGCTCGGACGCGCGACGCCACCGGTTCCCGCTTTCAGGAGATCCAGTCCTTGAGCTGTGAGATCAGCTTCGGCGCATCCGCGCTCACCGGGTTGACGTGCAGGTGCGTGACGCCGGCCTCGCCCAGCGCGGCGATCCGCTCCTTGACGAAGCCGGGGGGGCCGATCAGCGTGACGCGCTCGATGAACTCGTCGGGCAGTGCCGCTGCGGCCTCCTCCTTCTTGCCGTCGAGGTACAGGTCCTGGATCAGCTTCGCCTCATCGGCGTAGCCCTGGCGCTGGAACACGGTGTTGTAGAAGTTCTTGCCGCGCGCCCCCATGCCGCCGATGTAGAGCGCGTACATCGCGCGGGCGAGCTGGCGGGCCGGCTCGAACATCTCCTCCTCGAGCGCGCAGATGCCGCCGCCGGTGATCTGCAGCGTGCCGAGCTCGGGGGCGCGCTTGGCGAAGCCGGCATCGAGCGCCGGCCCGAAGACGTCGCGCACCTTCTCCGGCATCAGGACGTGTGGCAACCAGCCGTTGGCGAGCTCGGCGGTCATCTCGACGTTCTTGTCCCCGAGCGACGCCACCCAGATGGGGATGTCGGCGCGCCTCGGGTGGTTGATCAGCTTGAGGGGCTTGCCCAGTCCGGTGCCCTGGCCCTCGGGGAGCGGGATCGTGTAGAGGCCCTCGTGCTGGAGCTTCTCGCGGCGCCACACCTTGCGGCAGATCTCGATGATCTCCCGCGTGCGGGCGATCGGCTTGTCGTAGGCGACGCCGTGGAAGCCCTCGATCACCTGCGGGCCCGAGGCGCCGAGCCCGAGGATCGCGCGGCCTCCGGACAGGGCGTCGACGCCGGCCGCGGTCATCGCGGTGAGCGTCGGGGTGCGGCTGTAGATCGGGAGGATGCCCGACCCGATCTGGACGCGCTCGGTGCGCGCGGCGAGGTAGCCCATCAGCGACACGGCGTCGTAGCTGTAGGCCTCGGCGACCCAGACGACGTCGAGCCCGGCCTGCTCCAGCGCGACCACCGCCTCGGCGTTGCGGATGGGGTCATCGCCGTACTGGAGGGCGGTCGAGAGCTGCATCCGCTAGGCCTAACCCACTTGTTACCGGTGAGTCAAGCTCGACCTCAGGACCATGGTGTGATGGGGCGCTCCACGGCGACGCCGTCGAGGACGAGGTCGACGCGCTCGGTGAAGAACGACACCAGATCCGCGATCTGGACGGCGTCGGGCAGCGGGTCGGGATAGGACCATGCGACGTCGGGAACGGTGCGCCCGGACAGGGTCGCGGTCAGGTAGGTCGCCACGCCCTTGTAGGCGCACGCCGTCGTCGTGGGGCTGGCCTGCAGCAGGTCGGTGTCGACATCGCCGATCGGCAGGTAGAAGCGCGCCGGCAGGCTGGTCTCGAAGAGCATGTGCGGCCGGCCGCTCTCGGCGAGGACGTGGCCGTCGAGCTCGATCCGGACGTGCCGGGAGCTCTGCCGCACGTCGATCCGATGGAAGGGGTCGCGCGGGTGGCTGACGATCTGCTCGTCCTCCTCGAGCCAGGTGTCGAACGCGTCGAAGTCGAGCGCCACGTAGCCGTCGAGCGAGGGGTCATCGGGTCGGAAAGCGGCGCCGACGCGTTCGGTGGCGCCGAGCCGGACGGTGAGCGGGGCACCCTCTGCGCTGTGCACGCCGAAGCCCGTGTCGGGCGTCAGCACCTCCATCCGGCCGGGACCCAGTGGCTGGCCCCCCGGCCCGTGCCGGTTGCCTGCGTGCGGCGCTGCGGGGAGCAGTTCGCCCAGCACGTCGGCGACCGGAACCGCGTACTGGGGAACCACGCGCCGCGGCTCCCAGATGAGCACGGCATGGGCGGAGTCGACGGCGGGGCTGCCGTCGAGCAGTGCGCGTACTCGCTTCTGGACGGGCTCGTAGCGGAGCTCGTCGAGCCGTTGGAACAGGACATCGGCCAGCCGCGTCGCCATGGCCGGCGACGACCCTCGGCGGGACCATGGCCGTCAACAGCCGTGCATCGCCGTAGTCCGTTCGCAAGGAACCATGCTCAACAAGTATTGCGCAAGAAACCTTGCTAAAGAACTCTTTCGCAAGATACCTTTACTCGCATGGCGGACAACGAAGCGCACCGGATCACCGAACCGAAGGAGCTGCGGGCGCTGTCGCACCCCACCCGCTGGGCGATCATCGAGTTGCTCGGCCTGGAGGACACGGCCACCGCCACGCGCTGTGCCGAGCACACGGGTGAGAGCGTCGCCAGCTGCTCCTACCACCTCGGGATGCTCGCGAAGTACGGCTTCGTCGAGCAGGCGGCCGGCGGTACGGGTCGGGAGAAGCCCTGGAAGCTCCTGCGCCGCCACCAGCAGTGGGGATACGACGCGGACGCGGAGCCGGACCCGGAGACCGAGCTGGCGGCCGAGGCGCTCAACGAGGTCTACCTCGACCACACGGTCAGCAGCATGAAGGGCTACCTGCGGCGCGAGAGCCGGGAGCCCGCGGAGTGGCGCGCCGTCGCGGGCAGCTGGGCGAGCACCTGCTACCTCACGGCGGCCGAGGTCGGCGAGCTGAACGCGGCGTTCGCCGCACTCGTCGAGCCCTACCAGGTGCGCAACGACGACCCCACCCTCCGCCCGGAGGGATCGCGGCCGGTCCGCCTCTTCAACAGCGCCTGGATGCCCATCCCGCCGAACTGACCGCCCCACCCCACCCACTCACCGGACGGATCGATCATGGACGCGCACCAGTACCTCGCCCATTTCCGCGCTGTCGAACTCCAGACCGCCGCCGCCGATCACCGCCTCGCCCGCCTCGCGCGCGACACCCCTCGTCGCTCCCGCCCGGTGCTGCGCCTCTACGCGCGGATCTGGTGGGCGTCGCGCCCGCGAGCCACGTCGTGGGCGTCCGCACTCCTCGACGCTCCGGCGGTTAGATACCTGTCGTGAGATTCGCCGTTGTCCCTGCCGCCTACGTCCTCCTGCTGCGCGACGCGCCCACCGGCGCCACCGAGGTGCTGCTGCAGCTGCGCCAGAACACCGGCTACCGCGACGGTCACTGGGCCGCGGCCGCGGCCGGGCACGTCGAGCAGGGCGAGTCGGTGTTCGCCGCCGCCGTGCGGGAGGCCGCCGAGGAGCTCGGCATCGCCATCGAGCCCGCCGACCTGACGCCGGTCACCGCCATGCACCGCACGCACGCCAACGGGCAGCCGATCGACGAGCGTGTCGACTTCTTCTTCACCTGCCGCCGCTGGGCAGGCGAGCCCCGCCTGCTCGAGCAGGCGAAGGCCGCCGACCTGGGCTGGTACGTCCTGGACGCGCTGCCCGACCCGGTCGTGCCGCACGAGCTCGCGGTGCTCGACGGCATCCGCACGGGCGGCCTGCCCGCCGTGACGGCCTACGGCTTCTGACACCCGTCCGGACGGGGCGTTCAGACGACCGTGCGATCGCGTCCCGCCCAGTACGGCGCCCTGAGGTCCTTCTTGAGGATCTTGCCCGTCGGGTTGCGCGGCAGCTCGTCGAGGACGTCGACGGACTTCGGGCACTTGTAGGACGCGAGGTGCTCGCGGCAGTAGGCCAGCAGCGCCTCCGGGTCGACCGTCGCACCCGGCGCCGCCACCACGACGGCCTTGGGTGTCTCGCCCCAGCGCTCGTCCGGCACGCCGATCACCGCCACATCACCGACCGACGGGTGCTCCGCGAGCACCCGCTCGATCTCGGCGGGGTAGATGTTCTCCCCGCCGCTGATGATCATGTCCTTGATCCGGTCGGTGACGTAGATGTAGCCGTCGCCGTCGACGTGCCCGCCGTCGCCGGAGCGCAGCCAGCCGTCGTCGGTGACGGCCGCCGTGGTCGCATCCTGCTGGCCCCAGTACCCGGACATGAGCTGGTCGGTGTGCACCCAGATCTCGCCGGGTTCGCCGGTGGCCACCGCATGGCCGGTGGCGGGGTCGCGGACCTCGATGCGGACGCCGTGGATCGGCAGGCCCGCCGAGATCAGGCGGTGTGCAACCGCGGGATCGTGGTGGTCGGCCGGCCCGAGCGCGCTGACGACCCCGCAGGCCTCGGTCATCCCGTAGACCTGGTGCATCACGCCGGGGAACAGCGCGAGGCACGCGCGCATGACGGGCAGCGGCATCGGCGACGCGCCGTAGGCGAGCGCCCGCAGCGCCGAGTAGTCGCGGTCGGCGGCCCCGGGCACCTGCACCATCGCGGCCAGGAGCGCGGGCACGAGGAACGTGTGGGTGATGCGCGACTCCTCGAGCGCCTGCAGGACCGCAGCGGGGTCGGGCAGCCGCATGATCTCCATCCGGGCGCCGTTGGTGACGGCGACGAGCGCGTAGCTCGTGCCACCGACGTGGAACAGCGGCATCGCCACCTGCACCACGGCGTCCGCCCCCATCTCGAAGCTGTGCGCCGAGTTGGCGGCGTGCGCGGCCATCCCGTGGTGGGTCAGCATCGCGCCCTTGGGGAAGCCGGTGGTGCCCGACGTGTAGAGCTGCACGAAGCAGTCACCGGGGTCCGCTGCGTGCGTGATCGGGTCGGGGGCGTGCTCGGCGAGCCAGTCCTCGTACTCGTCGGCGTCGCCTCCGACCCGGATCACGCGTTCGACCGTCGGGAGCTTCTCGCGGATCTGCTCGACGACCGGGGCGAACTCGGGTCCGACGAACAGCAGCCGCGCCTTCGAGTCGTTGATCACGTAGACGATCTCGGGCGGCGCGAGCCGGAAGTTGACCACCGCGTTGGCTGTGCCCGCCCGCGCGCACGCCAGCGTCGTCTCCAGGCAGGACGGGTGGTTGAGGTCGAGCACGGCCACCCGGTCGCCCGGCTCGAGCCCGGCGGCGCGCTGACCAGCGGCGTTGCGTCGGATCCGATCGCCGAGCTGCGCCCACGTCGTCGTGGCGCCGGCGAAGGAGACGGCGACGGCGTCGGGTCGCTCGGTCTCCCACCTCGACACGATCGCGGTGAAGTCGCTGAGCTGACTCGTCATGGGCTCTCCAGCGGCGTTCTCGAGGGACGGACCGGGATCGTAGCCAACTTCGGCGGTGCCCGATTGAACCGAATTGCCGTCAATGTCTTTCCGGGCTCCGGACCCGGACCTGCTGCTCGCCCGGTCCGGAGTGCCGCCTGACCGCAACACGCGCTGTCCCCGCTTTCCAGCACGCTCCCGGCTGGCTACGGTGACGACCCGCCCTGTGCCGCTCCCCAAGTAGGCGCCCTCTCGCTCGGAGACCCCATGAGCTCTCATCCGCAGGCCCCCCGAATGCGTGCGACGGCGCGAAGAGTCAAGGCGGGGGGTGAACGGTTCCTCGGCGGTGTGCTGCCCGGAGCCACCTCCCGGCGGCTGCAGACCAAGGCCTTCGCCGACGAGTGGGCCGCGGCCAACCTCGACGCCCGGTCGGCGTCGGGCCCGCTGTGGGTCGTGCTCGGCGACTCGGCCAGCCAGGGGATCGGTGCCACCACCCGCGACGCGAGCTACGTCGGTGTCGCGCACGAGCTGCTGCGCCGCCGGGAGGCCTGGCGTGTGGTCAACCTCTCGCGGGCCGGAGCCGGTATCGCCGACGTGCTGGCGCGCCAGCTCCCCGAGCTCGCCGCGCTCACGCTGCACGAGTCCGCCGCGCTGGTCAGCTGCGTCATCGGGGTCGAGGACGTCGCTCGTCGCACCCCCGGGATCGAGCTCACGGTGCGGTCGCTGCTCTCGGCGCTGCCCAGCGGTGCGGTCGTCGCGACGGTCCCGCTGCGGGTGCCGGGCGCGGGCCCGGTCAACGCGGTGATCTTCGAGGAGGCGGCGCGCCACGGTCTGCGTGTTGCCGAGCTGCCGATGGCGGCGGTGGCGCCCGGCCGCGGGCGGGATGCGCTGGAGCTGGGCGACGTCGCGCACGCCGCGTGGGCGCGGGCACTGATCGCCGCCGTCGACGGTCCGGTGCAGGCTCCCGCCCCGGCTCCCGCCGCCGCGACGGTGGAGCCGGCCGATCGGTAGTCCGAGCCCGGGACGGATCACCGTCGACGAGCTGACGAAGCGCTTCGGTGCGGTGTCGGCCGTCGACGGCCTGTCGTTCGTGGTCGAACCGGGCACGGTCACCGGTTTCCTCGGCCCGAACGGATCCGGCAAGACCACGACGTTGCGGATGCTGCTCGGGCTCGTCACCCCGACGGCCGGAGCGGCGTTGATCGACGGTGTCGAGCACCGGGACCTGCGGGAACCCGCGAAGACGGTCGGTGCGGTGCTCGAGGCGCAGGGCTTCCACCCGGCGCGCACCGCGCGGCGCCACCTGCTGGTGTGTGCCGCCGCCGTCGGCGTCCCCGACAGCGCCGTTGACGTCGGCCTCGCCGCTGTCGGGCTCACCGCTGACGCCGATCGCGCGGTGGGTGGCTACTCGCTGGGGATGAAGCAGCGGCTGGCCCTGGCCGTCGCGATGCTCGGAGACCCGCGGATCCTCGTGCTGGACGAGCCGGGCAACGGTCTCGACCCCGAGGGCATCGCGTGGCTGCGCACGTTCCTGCGCGGGTTCGCGCGACAGGGCCGCAGCGTGCTGGTCTCGAGCCACGGGCTCGCCGAGGTCGAGCAGACCGCCGACCAGGTCGTTGTCATCAGCCGCGGTCGCTGCGTCTACCAGGGCGGCCTCGACGAGCTGCGCGGTTCGCGGCGGCCCCGGGTGCTCGTGTGGTGCGCGGCGCCGCAGCGGCTCGCGCAGGCACTGGCCGCCGCCGGCATCGTCGAGATCGACGCGCTGCCCGATGGCAGGCTCGGCATCGCGGGCGCCGATCCGGTGCGGGTCGGCGACATCGCGCTCGCGGCAGGCATCGCCGTGTACGGGCTGGTCGAGGAGAAGATCGAGCTGGAGCAGCTGTACTTCCAGCTCACGGCGCAGGACCGGCGATGACCCTGTTGCGCGCCGAGCTGCGCAAGACCTTCTCGACGAAGCTGTGGTGGGCGCTGCTCATCCCGGCGGCCGTGCTGGCGATCCTCATCAACCTCTTCGCGGGCGCCTTCGCCAACGGGCTGCCCGGCGGTGCGACGATCCTGCTCGGCTCGCTGGCTTACGCGCTGGGGCTGACCACGGTGTTCGCGACTGTCCACGGCATCGTCGCGATGTCCGCGGAGTTCCGGCACCGCACGATCACCACCACCTACCTCACGAGCGGCGCCCGCAGCGGGGTGCTCCTGGCCAAGACCGCGGCCTGCGCACTGGTCGGTGCGCTCTACGGCGTCGTCACCGTTCTCGTGGGGACGGCTGCCGGTGTGCTCGGCCGCACCGGGGGGGCGTTCCCGCCGGTCGGGCCGCTGTTGGCCCTGCTCGGCATCGGCGTGCTGGTCACCGTGCTCTGGTCGGCGGTCGGCACCGCGCTCGGCACGGTGATCACCAATCAGGCGGTGGTGCTGGTGGTCGTGCTGCTCTACCTGCTCCTCGGGGAGCTGCTGCTCACGGCCCTGCTGAACGCCTCGGGCAACGTCACGCTCGGCCTGCTGGCGTCCTACCTACCGGGCAACGCGAGCGACATCGCCCTCGACGACCTGCCCACCCGCATCATCGCGGGTGACGCCGGTGCCGCTGCGCTCGGCGCGGGGAGCAGGCCGCCGTGGTGGGGGGCGCTGCTGGTGCTCGCGGCCTGGACGGGGGCGGCCACCGCCACCGCGTGGGTGGTCGGCGGCCGCCGTGACATCACCTGAGCCGTGACATCACCTGAGCGGGCCTGCTCAGGTCAGCTCCCGTTGAACGCGTCAGGGTCCGGTCCGATCCGCGTGTCGCTGTTGAGCGCCTCGATGGCGGCCACGTCGTCGGCGTCGAGTTCGAAGCCGAACACGTCGAAGTTCTCGACGATGCGCGCGGGCGTCACCGACTTCGGGATCACGACGTTGCCGACCTGCAGGTGCCACCGCAGGATCACCTGCGCGGCGGTCCGGCCGTGCTTCGCCGCGATCTTGCCGATGGCGGTGTCCTGCAGCAGCGCGCCGCGGGCCAGCGGGCTCCAGGCCTCCGTGACGATGCCGTGCTCGGCGTGGAACGCGCGCAGCGGCTCCTGGGTCAGGTTCGGGTGCAGCTCGACCTGGTTGACCGACGGCACGGCACCGGTCTCGTCGATGAGCCGCTGCAGGTGCGGGATCTGGAAGTTGGACACGCCGACCGCGCGGGCCCGGCCGTCCTCGATGAGCTGCTGCAGCGCGGTCCAGGTCTCGACGTAGCGGTTCTGCGCCGGTGCCGGCCAGTGGATCAGGTAGAGGTCGACGTGGTCGAGGCCGAGCCGCTCGAGGCTCGTGTCGAACGCCCGGATCGCCGACTCGCTGCCCTGGTCGTCGTTCCACAGCTTGGTGGTGATGAACAGCTCGTCACGGGGGATGCCGGACGCCGCGATCGCCGCACCGACCTCGCCCTCGTTGCGGTAGAGGCGCGCGGTGTCGATGTGGCGGTAGCCGGCCTCGAGCGCGTCGCTGACGGACCGCTGGGTCTCTCCGGGCGGCACGAGGAAGACACCGAAGCCCAGCTGCGGGATGCGGATGCCGTTGTTCAGCCCGATGGTGGGTACGCCTGTCATGCTTGCGCCAACGACCGTCGCGGCGGCGTTCTTCCGAGTTCCGGAATCCGGTACCAGAATGTGGGAGTCGGTGGCGCGGCCTAACGTGGGTGGGTGCCCACCACCACCGCTGCCCGCCCCACGGGCTGGATCCGCAGGCTCATCGGGGCCTGCATGCGCCATCGCGGCGTCGCCATCGGCGCCGTGCTCGTCTCGGTCGTCGGTGTCAGCCTCGACGCCATCGGTCCGCTGCTCACCCGGTCCGCCGTCGACGGTGCCGTGGCCGGGTCCACCGCGGTGCTCGCCTCCGTGCTCATCGCGATCTCGGTGCTGGCGGTCCTGCGGTTCGGGATGGCGTTCCTGCGCCGCTACCTGGGCGGGCGGCTGGCCCTGAGCGTCCAGCACGACCTGCGGCGGCAGGTCTTCGCCGCCGTCCAGCGCCTCGACGGCGAGCGGCAGGACGCGTTGCGCACCGGCCAGGTGGTGTCGCGGGCCATCACCGACCTGCAGCTCGTGCAGGGTCTGCTGTCGATCGTGCCGATCTCGATCGGCGGTGTGGCGCTCGTCGTCGCGTCGCTCGTGGCGATGGTGTGGCTCTCGCCGCTGCTCACGGTGGTGGCGCTGGTGCTGCTCCCGGCAGCCGGCTGGATCACGCTCAAGTCCCGGTCCGCCCTGTTCCCGGCCACGTGGTCGGCCCAGCAGCGCGCCGCCGACATCGCGCAGCAGGTGGAGGAGACGGTCACCGGCGTGCGGGTGGTGAAGGGCTTCGGCCAGGAGGCCCGTGAGGTCGCCGCGCTGGAGTCGGGCGCGCGCAGGCTGTTCGCCGAGCGCATGCGGGCCGCGAGGCTCACCGCTCGGCTCAACCCGACGCTGCTCACGCTGCCGACACTGGGCCAGGTCGGGGTGATCGGGCTCGGTGGCTACCTGGCGCTCACCGGCTCGATCTCGCTCGGCACGTTCCTGGCGTTCACCACCTACGTCGCGCAGCTCGTCGGCCCGGCGCGGATGCTCGGCTCGCTGGTGGTCAGCGCACAGCTCGCCAGGGCGGGTGTCGAGCGCGTCTACGACCTGCGCGACTCCCAGCCCGACGTCGTCGACCCGGCCGAGCCGGCCACGCTCCCGGACGGGCCACTGGCGGTCGAGCTTCGTGACGTCACGTTCGGCTACACGCGCAGCGAGCCGGTGCTCGACGGCCTCACGCTCCGCGTCGCACCCGGCGAGACGGTGGCGCTGGTGGGCACCGCCGGCTCGGGCAAGTCCACCGTGGCGCTGCTGCTGCCGCGCTTCTACGACCCGCAACAGGGCGAGCTGCGCCTCGGGGGCGTCCCGCTGGGGCAGCTGCGCCTCGCCGACCTGCGCCGCGAGCTCGGGGTGGTGTTCGAGGAGGCGTTCCTGTTCTCCGACACCATCCGCGCCAACATCGCCTACGGCCGTCCCGATGCCACCGACGCCGAGATCGGCGCCGCCGCCAGAGCGGCCCAGGTGCACACGTTCGTCGAGGCATTGCCCGATGGTTACGACACGCTCGTCGGCGAGCGCGGCCTCACGCTCTCGGGCGGGCAGCGCCAGCGCATCGCGCTGGCCCGCGCAGTGCTCACCGATCCGCGGGTGCTGGTGCTCGACGACGCCACCTCCGCCGTCGACACCGCCACCGAGGCCGCCATCCACGACACCCTGCGCGAGCTCATGGTGGGGCGCACCACGCTGCTCGTCGCCCACCGTCGCTCCACGCTCGCGCTGTCCGACCGCATCGCCGTGCTCGACGCCGGGCGCCTGGTCGACATGGGCACCGAGGCCGAACTCCAGCAGCGCTCGGCCCTGTTCCGCGAGCTGATGGGGGTCGAGACCGCCGCGCCGTTGCACGGCCCGGTGGCCGTCGAGCCCGCCACCACCGACCTGTGGCCCGAGGTCGAGGCGGGTATGTCGGCCAACGAGTCCACGGCGGCCGCCGCGGCGGCCCGCAGCGCGGGGGGCGGCATCGGCGGCCGGGGCTCGATCGCCGGTTCGGTGGCCGTCACGCCGCGGTTGCTGGCCGCGGTCAACGCGCTGCCGCCCGCGCGCGAGCTGCCCCGGCTGGGGGCGGTCGATCCGACCGCTCCCGATCCGGATTTCCGGCTCGCCCGGCTGCTGCGCCCGGTGCGGGCACTGCTGGCGCTTGTCATCGTCGTGGTCGCGCTCGACGCTGCCAGCTCGCTGGCGTTCCCGGCAGTCGCCAGGCTGGCCGTCGACGGCGGCATCGCCGCCCGTTCCGGCGGGCTGTTGCTCGCGGCCACGCTGCTGGGGCTCGGCGTCGTCGCCGCGTCCTGGCTGGTGGTGGCCGTCGAGACCGTCATCACGGCCCGAGCCGGGGAGAGCCTGCTCTACCTGCTACGCGTGCGCAGCTACGCCCACCTGCAACGGCTGGGTCTGGACTACTACGAGCGCGAGCTGTCCGGCCGGATCATGACGCGGATGACCACCGACGTCGACGCGCTGTCCACGTTCCTGCAGACCGGGCTGGCCCAGGCGATCGTCAGCCTGCTCACCGTCGTCGGTGTCGCGGTGGCGCTGCTGGTCACCGACGTCGAGCTGGCGCTGGTGGCGCTGGCGGTGCTCCCCGTGCTGATCGTCGCCACAGTTGCCTTCCGGCGGCTCTCCTCCCGCGCCTACACCGAGGCCCGCGAGAAGGTCAGCATCGTCAACGCCGACATGCAGGAGAACGTCACCGGCGTCCGGATCGCGCAGGCCTACGTGCGCGAGGAGCGCAGCGCCGCCGCGTTCAGCGAGCGCAGCGACGCCTACCGGCGCTCCCGGCTGCGGGCGCAGACCTACATCGCCACCTACTTCCCGTTCGTCGCGCTGCTCTCGGACGTCGCGCAGGTGTCGGTGCTGGGCGTCGGGGCCACCCGGTTGGCCGAGGGCCAGCTCAGTGCGGGTGTGCTCGCGGCGTTCCTGCTCTACCTGGGGCTGTTCTTCTCGCCCGTGCAGCAGCTCTCGCAGGTCTTCGACGGCTACCAGCAGGCCAGGGTCGGGCTCACCCGCATCGCCGAGCTGCTGCGCACCCCCACCTCCGTGCCGCCGGAGCCCGACAGCGAGCCGGTGCCGGTGCCGGCACGGCTGCGCGGCGAGGTGGAGCTGCGGGGCGTGGGCTTCTCCTATGCCGGAGCGCCGTCGCCAGCGCTGCAGGACGTCTCGCTGCACGTGGCACCGGGGGAGACCATCGCGCTGGTCGGGGCCACCGGTGCGGGCAAGTCCACGCTGGTCAAGCTGCTGGCCCGGTTCTACGACACCGTGGATGGCGAGATACTCGTCGACGGTGTCGACGTGCGGCGCTTCCGCCTCGCCGACTTCCGGCACCGGCTCGGCATCGTGCCGCAGGAGGCGCACCTGTTCACGGGCGACGTCGCTGCCAACATCGCCTACGCCCGCCCGGACGCGTCGCGGGCCGAGATCGAGGCGGCGACGCGGGCGGTCGGCGCCATGGATCTGGTGCGAGGGCTTTCGGGCGGGTTCCGCCATCCCGTCGGCGAACGCGGGCAGGGCCTGTCCGCGGGGCAGCGCCAGCTCATCGCGCTCGCGCGCGCCGAGCTCGCCGATCCCGACGTCCTGCTCTTCGACGAGGCCACGGCCGCGCTCGACCCCGCCACCGAGTCCGCCGTGCTCGCCGCCGGTGACCACGTGACGTCGCGCCGCACGGCGTTCGTCGTCGCGCACCGGCTGGCCACGGCGTCGCGGGCCGATCGCATCGTCGTGCTGGACGCCGGGCGGATCGTGGAGGTCGGCACGCACGCCGAGCTGCTCGCGGTCGGCGGGCACTACGCCGCCTTGTGGAGCGCTGGAGAGCTGGAACCGGCGGCTTAAGGCAAATCCCTGCCCGATATCGGGCAGGGATGTGACAGTGGGCGCCGTTCTGGGGCACTATCTCGTCTCGTGCCCCAAGGCTCCTACGAGGAACTCATCAAGCATCTGGTGAACAGCACGCCGCTCACCGAAGGTGAGGCGATGCGGGTGGTGGCCGAGGTGATGGGGTTCTTCGCCGAGCCCATGCCCGATTTCGTGCGCCGTCGCCATGCGGAGCTGCGCGACCGGGGACTCGGCAACGACGAGATCTTCGCCGGGCTCGGTGTCGAGATCGCGGCGCGGCGGTTCTCGCCGCCCCCGATGTCGGCGCGCCAGCTCCGGCGCATCGTGTACGGCTGATCAGCGGAGGCTTTCATGTGCGGAATCGTGGGATACGTGGGTCCGCAGGACGCCGTCCCGATCCTGTTGGAGGGCCTGGGCCGGCTGGAGTACCGCGGGTACGACTCCGCCGGTATCGCGGTGGGGTCGCGCACCGGCCTGAAGGTGCGCAAGGTCAGTGGCCGGGTCGCCGATCTCGCCAACGACCTGCCGGCCCGCTTCAAGGGCTCGCCCGGCATCGGCCACACCCGCTGGGCCACCCACGGTGAGCCGACGCCGGAGAACGCGCACCCGCACACCGACATGGCCGAGCGCATCGCGGTGGTGCACAACGGCATCATCGAGAACGCCGACGAGCTGCGCGCCAAGCTGATGGCCGACGGCGTCGAGTTCACTTCGCAGACCGACACCGAGACGGTGGCGCACCTGGTGGCCGCCGCGTTCACCGCGGGGGCCACCGATCTCGAGCAGGCCGTGCGCCTGGCGTTGCGCCAGGTGGTGGGCGCCTACGGGCTGGCGGTGCTCGACGCCGAGCACCCCGACCGGATCGTCGTGGCCCGCAACGGCAGCCCGGTGCTGCTGGGTGTCGGGGACAAGGAGATGTTCGTGGCGTCCGACGTCGCGGCGCTCATCGGCTACACCCGCCAGGTCGTCTACCTCGACGACGGTGAGCTGGCCACGATCACGGCCACCGGCTACCGCACGTTCACCCTCGACGACCGCTCCACCGCCAAGTCGCCGTCCACCATCGACTGGGACGTCGTGGGCGCCGAGATCGGCGACAACGCCCACTTCCTGATCAAGGAGATCAACGAGCAGCCCCGCACTGTCGAGCGCGCGCTCCGCGGCCGCCTCGACGAGCGGTTCGACACCGCGCACCTGGGTGGGCTCAACCTCTCGGTGCGGGAGGCCCGCGAGATCCGCCGCGTGAAGATCCTCGGTTGCGGCACCGCCTGCTACGCCAGTGAGCTGGGCGCGCAGCTGATCGAGGACCTGGCGCGCGTCCCGGCGTCGTCGGAGGCGGCGTCGGAGTTCCGCTACCGCAACCCCGTGGTCGAGCCCGACACCCTCTACGTGGCGGTCAGCCAGTCCGGCGAGACCATCGACACGCTGGCCGCGGTGCAGGAGTTGCAGCGCAAGGGCGGCCGGGTGATCGGCATCGTCAACGTCGTCGGCTCCACGATCGCCCGCCAGGTGGACGGCGGCATCTACCTGCACGCCGGCCCCGAGATGTCGGTGGCGGCCACCAAGTCGTTCACCTCCACGGTGGTGGCGTTCGCGCTGCTCGCCCTGCACCTGGGCCGCATCCGCGACCTGGCCCCATCGGAGGGCAAGCGGATCATCGCCGGGCTCAACGCCCTGCCCGCGCAGATCACCGAGATCCTCGAGCAGTCCGACGCCATCGCCGAGGTCGCCAAGGAGATCGCGCAGAGCAACAGCGTGATGTTCGTGGGCCGCCGCCGCGGTTGGCCGGTGGCCCGCGAGGGCGCGCAGAAGCTGAAGGAGGTCTCCTACGTGCATGCAGAGGCCTACCCGTCGGCCGAGCTCAAGCACGGCCCGCTGGCGCTGATCAACCCGGACCTGCCCACCGTGGCCGTGGTGCCCGACGACGACCTGCTCGACAAGAACACCTCCACGCTGCGCGAGATCAAGGCCCGCAAGGGTCCCGTGATCGCGCTGGCCCACCGCGAGCTGCCCACGGAGCTGGCCGATCGCACCATCGTGATCCCGCGCAACGAGCCGGAGCTGGACGCGATCCTGATGTCGATCCCGCTGCAGCTGCTGGCCTACCACGCCGCCGTGGCGCTGGACCGCGATGTGGACAAGCCGCGCAACCTGGCCAAGAGCGTCACCGTCGAGTAGCCACAGTGCGCGCACCGACGCAGCACAGGAATTGCCGGAATCCTCTGTTTTGTGAATGAGGAGATACGGCTCAGCCGCCTGCGCATCAGCCGCCGTCGCGCCATGACGGCGGGCGGAACGATAGGGCTCGCCGGCCTGCTGGCCGCCTGCGCGGGCACCACCGCCACGCCGGCCGCGACACCACCAACGCGCGCGACAGCATCTTCGACGCCTCCGGCCTGCTCACGATGCAGCAACAGGGTGCGGGCTGGCTGGGCGTGATCAACCTCGGCGTCCGGGTGTGAGCGTCCCGCTAACCCTCCATCACCAGCCGGGCCAGCCGCGTCATGACCGCGGGGCGCCGCGGATCGGTGGTGGGCAACAGCCCCGCCAGCCGGTCGTGCGCCTCGAGGTCGTCGTGCCCCAGTGGATGTGTCACGAACGTCGCCAGCAGGTCGGCGTCCTCGGAGGCGAGCACCGCCCTGCGCAGCCCGGCCTCGATGTCGGAGCGCAGCTCGCGGATCTCCGGTGCGTCCGAGCGCGGGAGCAGCGGCCCGGTGCAGATCCGCAGCGCCTCGGCGATCTGCCCCGACTGCAGGGCCCGGCGCACGGCGTCGAAGTCGGAGTCGACGCCCGCGTCGAGCCGGTAGGGGCGGGTGCGCAGGACGTCGGCCCCGATGAGGCCGCGCAGCCGCAGGATCTCGCCCCGCACGGTGGTGGGGTTGCCCTCCTCCCCGTAGAGCAGCAGCGCGAGCTGCTCGGCGGTGCGTCCCTCCGGGTGCAGCGCCAGCGCGGTGAGCAGCTCGGCGGGTCGTAGCGTCAGCGGGATGGACCGGCCGTTGAGGATCACGGTGGGGGCGGCCGTCTCGCCCATGAACCGCAGCGAGAGCGCCCGCCGTCGGGCCGGTGCGGCGCGGTCCGGGGTGTGCAGCAGGTAGCCCTCGGCGAGGGGTTCCACCACCATCTCGCGCCCGTCGTCGAGCCGGACGGTGGACGTGGTGTCCGACAGCGCCACCCGCTCGGGCCAGGTGCCGTAAGGCTCACCGGCGATGATCCGGCCCGTCGGCGTGACGAGTGCACCGGATCTGCCTCGCAGGCTCGCGAGGTGGGGCATGTTGCGCACCCGCAGCTGCTCGTCGGCGATGGCGAGGCGCACCCGCAGCTGGTGCTCGGCGAGCTGCGCGGTGGCGGAGACGAGCTGCACCATGGCGGGATGCACCGTGTGCAGCGGCCCGCTGATGTCGATGGCGCCCAGTATCGAGCCGGTGTCGGGATCGTGGACGGGGGCCGCAGCGCACGTCCATGCGTGGTAGGTGCGCACGAGGTGCTCGGCGGAGTGGATCTGCACGGGCGCGTCGACGGCGAGTGTGGTGCCCATGGCGTTGGTGCCGATGGCGTCCTCGGTCCAGCGCGTGCCCGGCATCAGCCCGACGCCGTCGGCGGCCACCAGCAGCTTGGCGGCGCCCTCGCGCCACAGGATGATGCCCTCCGCATCGGTGACCAGCATGACGTGCATGGCCTCGTCGGCGATGCTGACCAGCGTGCTGCGCAGCAGCGGCATCACCTCGCCGAGCGGGTGCGCCTTGCGCCGGTCGGGCAGGTCGTCCTCGGCCAGCACGACCGGAGGGGTCCGCCGATCGGGGTCGACGTGGGCCGCGAGGCTGCGTTGCCAGGACTCGGATACGAGTGACCGGGGCGCCACCGGACCGGTGCCGCCGCTCAGCGTCGTCTCGAACACACGGTGGAGGACACGAGCGTGCTCGACCGGGTCGGCTGCGCTGCGCGTCGTCATGCGCCCTGCGTTGTCATCGGCACTCCGAGCGTCATCGCCCCCTGGTCAGGGGCCTCATCATCACCCAGCCCCCAACGGGCAGCAACGTGATGTCGATTGAGTGTGCAACGTCCAGGCAACGTGCAGATGCCTAACGTTGAGACACCTGCCGTCGAATTCGGAGCAGGGGAGCAGGGAGGTCACCATGACCACGGATGCCGTGCTCGACGTTCGGGTGCCGGCGGTGGAGTCCGGAACGCCGGTCGCCAGCCGCACCGCACGTGTGCTGATCGTCGACAGTGAGGCGATCGTACGGTTCGGATTGCGCCAGCTGTTCGCGCCCGACCCGGAGCTCGCCGTGATCGGTGAGGCCGCCAGCCCCCGGGACGCACTGGTCATCGCCGACCGCTGCCCGCCCGACCTGGTGATGCTCGACGTCGACCTCGGCCGCGGCGACGCCGCCGGTGTCGAGCTCGCCCGGATGCTGCTCGAGCGCCATCGCGGCGTGAAGATCCTGGTGCTGACGGGCTGCCGTGATCGCGACGTCATGATGCGCACCGTCCGCCTCGGTGTGCACGGCTACGTGCGCAAGGGTGCGGAGACCGCTGACATCCTGCGCGCGGTGCACGCGCTGCTGCGCGGGGAGAGCGTGTTCGACTCGCGCCCCAGCCCGGTCGTCGTCTCCGTGCCCGACGCTCCGGACCGCCCGCCGGCGCGCTCGTTCGGCAACGCGATGCTCACCGAGCGGGAGAACCAGGTGCTGCGGCTGCTCGCGGTCGGGATGTCCAACCGGGAGATCGGGCGCCGGCTCGTGATCAGCGAGGCCACCGTCAAGTTCCACGTGCGGAACCTGCGTGACAAGCTCGAAGTGCGCAGGCGTACCGAGATCGTGTACACGGCGACGCGCCAGGGCATCGTCTAGACATCGGGGCCGCTAGCCTGCTCCGGTGGAGATGCTGCCGGCGGTGCTGGCGAGCGGCTGGGCGTCGGGTGTCAACGCGTACCTGTGCGTCGTGATGCTCGGCCTGCTGGGTCGCCTCGGGGGTGTCGAGGCTGTGCCCGAGGCGCTGACCAGGATCGACGTCCTGATCGTGGCGGGCATCTTCTGCGTCATCGAGTTCGTCGCCGACAAGATCCCCTATGTCGACTCGGCATGGGACGCGATCTCCACGGCCATCCGCCCCACGGTCGGGGTGGTGCTCGGGCTGCTCATCGCGCACGACGCCCCGTCGCTGGAGCAGGCGGTGCTGGCGGCGAGCGGTGGGGCGACGGCGCTGGTCAGCCACCTGGTCAAGGGTGGCCTCCGGCTGATCGTCAACACCTCGCCGGAGCCGGTGACGAACATCGGGGTGAGCCTCGGCGAGGACGTCGCCGTCGCGGGCGTCGCCACGGCAACCGTGCTCGCCCCCTGGGTCGCGTTCTCGATCGCCGCAGTGCTGCTGGTGCTCGGCATCATCTTGCTGGTGATCCTGTGGACCCGCGTTCGCAGGGGATGGCGCCGGTTCACCGCATGGCGCACGCGGCGGCTCGCACCCTCCTGACCAGCGGTGCAAGGGCATCAAGATTGATATTGTGCAGGTCGTGGGCCCCGGAACCGTTGTGTGGATGTTGTGAGAATCAGACCTTTTACGGGTGCCGGAACCGGCGATGCTGCCTAATCTGGAGCCATGCTCGACGCGATCCGGTTGCTCCTGGAGAACGCGATGGCGTCTCCATGGCTGCTGCTCGTGATCGTCGGCATCGCCACGATCGACGCGCTGCTGCCGGTGGTGCCGGCCGAGGCCCTGATCATCGCGGCCGGGGTGGCGTCGGCGGCGGGCACCCAGAACCTCGCCACGGTGATCGGGGCGGCGGCGCTGGGTGCGTTCATCGGTGAGGTGGGGGCGTACCTGATCGGGCGCTCGTTCGGCCCCGCATTGCAGCGCCGACTGGTGCCCGGAACGGCTCGGGCCACCACGTTCACCCACGTCGAGCAGACGCTCGCCACCAGCGGTGGCCTGATCCTGCTCACCGCCCGGTACATCCCGGCCGGTCGCACGATCGCCGCGCTGGCCGCCGGAGCCACCGGGTTCTCGCCCGTGCGCTACGTCGCCTACAGCGCGCTGGGCGCCACGATGTCGGCCACCTACGTCGCGATGCTCGGCTATCTCGGCGGTGCCACGTTCGCGAACGATCCCCTGGTCGCGTTGCTGTTCAGCCTCGGGGTCGGCACGGCGATCACGCTGGCTGTCGGGTTCACACGCCGCCACCGGGCCGCGACCGAGCGCACCGCGCGCAACCACGAGCGCATCGACACGCCCACGAGCGCCGGTCACTGACCCCCGGGATCGCCGTCCGGGTTGCGCGCGCCTCAGGGTCGGGTCAGCCGAAAGTCGGGGTAGGTACCGCCTTTCTACTGATGCCGGTGGCTCCGGTCCTGCCTAGCGTGGTGTCCATGGTCGACGGTCTGCGGCAGTTCCTGGAAGGCGCGATGGCGTCGCCATGGCTGCTGCTCGTGATCGTCGGCCTCGCCGTGCTCGACGCGCTGCTGCCGGCGGTCCCGAGCGAGGCCCTCATCATCACCGCCGGGGTGGCGGCGGCCGCGGGTTCCCAGAACCTGGTGCTCGTCGTCGCGGCGGCGGGGCTCGGCTCGTTCGTCGGCGAGTCGATCGCCTACGGGATCGGCCGCTGGTTCGGCCCGGCCGTGCGGCGGCGGATGCCCGCGGGCACCGCTCGAGCCACGATGTTCGACAACGTCGCCCGGCTGCTGGCCACCCGCGGTGGCCTGATCCTGCTGACGGCCCGCTTCATCCCCGCCGGGCGCACGGTCGCCGCGGTGGCTGCCGGTGCCACCGACTTCCCGGCGTCGCGCTTCCTGGCCTTCAGCGGCCCCGGCGCGGTCCTGTCGGCGGCGTACGTGGCCATGCTCGGCTTCGTCGGGGGTGCTGCCTTCGCCGACGACCCGCTGGTGGCACTGCTGTTCAGCCTGGCGGTGGGCACCACCGTCACGATGGTGATCGGGCTGACCCGCCGCCGCGTCGCCGGGCCCCGCGGGGCTGGTGACCACGAGCGGATCGACGCTGACACTGTGATGACCGTCGGGGTCAGTAGCTGACCTCGGCGAAGAACTGCCGCAGCAGGCCGCCGACCAGTGCCGGCTCCTCTTCCTGCAGGAAGTGCCCGCAGCCGGGCAGCGGGGTGACCTCGGCATGCGGGACGTCGCGCTGCAGGCGCGCCATGGTGTCGGCGACGTCGGGCAGCACCCGGTCCTGTTCGCCGTAGATCGCTCGGACGGGCACCGTGATCGACGGCAGCCCGGCCGCGATCTCGGCGAAGCCGGGCATGCCGAGCCCGACGCCGGCGCGCGCGAGCGCGAGCCGGTCGGCTGCCGTCGCGAACGGCGCCTGCACGGCGGCGAGGACGTCGGCGGCGAGCTCGTTGCCGTCGGCGAGGCCGAGCCGCATGATCTCGGCGAGCCCGGCGGGGCCGGTGACGTGGTCGCGGGTGGCGCGCCCGAGCAGCGATCGCACGAACTCCACGACGGCGGGTGAGAACTCGGGGTGGAGCAGCGTGTTGAGCAGGGCGAGCGCCGCGATCCGCGCCGGCCTCCCGAGCGCCCAGTGCGCCGCGATCGGGCCGCCGATGTCGTGGCCCGCGATCGCGACCCGGTCGATCCCGAGCACCCCGAGCAGCCCGTCGACGGCGCGCTCGAAGTAGGCGAAGTCGTAGCGTGCGTCGATGGGCTTGCCGGAGGCACCGAAGCCGGGCAGATCCATCGCGATCACATGGTGGTCCGCGGCGATGGGTGGCATCACCTCGCGCCAGAGCAGTGAGGACGTGGGCCAGCCGTGCAGCAGCAGCACCGGTGGCCCGGAACCGAGCTCGCGGTAGCCGATCTCGATCCCGTCGCCCGTCTGCACGGTGTGGATCGGGATCGCGGTGAGTGCAGTGCGCATGGGTCCTCCACAAAACCAACCGACTGTCGGTCTGTTTTCTAACAGACCGACAGTCGGTTGGTCTAGGGTGCATCGGGTGACTACGGACGGCCGCGTCGTGCGGGGCAGGACCACCCGCGACGGTCTCGTCGCGGTCGCCCGCACGCTGTTCGGCGAGCACGGGTACGACGCCACGTCGATAGGCGCGGTACTGGCGGCGGCCGGCGTTGCGCGCGGTGCGCTCTACCACCACTTCCCGTCCAAGGAAGCGCTGTTCGACGCCGTGCTCGAACGGGAGATGGCCCGTATCGCGGAGGTCGTGGGCGCGGCCGCCCGGACGGCGGGGGATCCCGTCGCGAGCATGCGCGCCGGGTGCGGCGCCTGGCTGGAGGTGGTGCTCGATCCCGAGGTGCAGCGCATCGTGCTGCGGGACCCGCCCGCCGTGCTCGGCTGGGCCCGCTGGCGGGAGCTCGACGAGCGTTACCTGGTGCGCGGGTTGCAGGCGAGCGTCCGGATGCTCGCAGCCCGTGGCCGGGTCGACCCGGACCAGGCCGACGTGCTCGCGCACATGGTGCTGGGCGCGGCCAGCGAGGCGGCGCTGCTCGTTGCGGGGGCCGCCGACCCGGAGGCCGCCATGGCCACCGGCCGGGCGGCGATCGACACCCTGCTCACCCGCCTGTTCGAGCCGGAACCTCGCTAGCCGAAGAAGACCTCGGCCTCGGCGTAGAGCGCCGGGTCCACGGTCTTGAGCGTCTTCGTCGCCTCGGCCAGCGGCACCATCACGATGTCGGTGCCCCGCAGCGCCGTCATGTGACCCCACTGCTCGTTGTGCACGGCGTCGATGGCGTGCAGGCCGAAGCGGGTGGCGAGCCAGCGGTCCCGGGCCGTCGGGGTGCCACCGCGCTGGACATGGCCCAGCACCGTGGTGCGGGCCTCCTTGCCGGTGCGGGCCTCGATCTCGCGGGCGAGGTAGTCGCCGATGCCGCCGAGCCGGACGTGCCCGAAGGCGTCCTTCTCGCCCGTGAGCAGCGACTCGTCGCCGTCCTTGGGCTTGGCGCCCTCGGCGACCACGATGATCGGGGCGTAGTCGAGGCGGAACCGGGCCTCGACCCACTTGCAGACCTGCGCGATGTCGAAGCGCACCTCGGGGATGAGGATGGCGTTGGCGCCGCCTGCCATGCCGGAGTGCAGCGCGATCCAGCCGGCGTGGCGGCCCATGACCTCGACGATCAGCGCGCGGTGGTGCGACTCGGCCGTCGTGTGCAGCCGGTCGATCGCCTCCGTCGCGATGTTGACCGCGGTGTCGAACCCGAACGTGAAGTCGGTGCCCGACAGGTCGTTGTCGATCGTCTTCGGCACCCCGACGACGTTGACGCCGAGCTCGTGCAGCTTGGTGGCCACCCCGAGCGTGTCCTCGCCGCCGATCGCGATCAGCGCGTCGACGCCCAGGTTCTGCAGGTTCTCCTTGATCCGCTCCACACCCCCGTCGATCTTGAACGGGTTGGTGCGCGACGACCCGAGGATCGTGCCGCCCCGCGGGAGCAGCCCGCGCACGGCCGGGATGTCGAGCGGCTTGGTCAGCGCCTCGAGCGGGCCGCGCCAGCCGTCCCGGAACCCGAGGAACGAGTAGCCGTACTCGGGAACGCCCTTGCGGACGACAGCACGGATGACCGCATTCAGTCCGGGGCAGTCGCCACCACCGGTCAGTACGCCGACGCGCATGGGCTCTCCATCGATGCAGAAGCTCGGAAGGGCACACGGTAGCGGCACCCCGGATCCCGCTTGGAGTGCCACCCTCGAGCGAGGATCAGGGCCCGGCTACGTGATCCACGATCCCGTACTCCCGGGCCTGCTCCGCGGTGAACCAGCGATCCCGGTCGGAGTCGGCGGTGATGGTCTCCACAGTCTGTCCGGTGTGGTCGGCGATCAGCTGCGCGATCTCCCGCTTCATCTCCCCGTAGACGCCTGCCTTGATCGCGATGTCGGTGGCGGTGCCGCCGATCCCGGCGGAGGGCTGGTGCATGAGGATCCGGGTGTGCGGCAGGGCGAACCGCTTGCCCGGCGTGCCGGCCGAGAGCAGGAACTGGCCCATCGACGCGGTGAACCCGACGGCCCACGTGGCGATGTCCGGCGCGATGAGCCGCATCGTGTCGAAGATGGCCATGCCCGCTGTCACCGAGCCGCCGGGCGAGTTGATGTAGAAGGTGATGTCGCGCTCCGGGTCCTCCGCCGCGAGCAGGAGCAGCTGCCCGATGATCCGGTTGGCGACCGCGTCATCGACCTCGGTGCCGAGGAACACGATCCGCTCGGCGAGCAGCCGGTCCAGCACCGCATCGGCAGGCGGCGCCGCGGGTGCCTGCATCACCGGCCCGCGCAGCGCGGGTGCGAGCGGCTGCGGCGCCGGGCGAGGTGGCTGGGGGTGCGGCTCGAATCGTCCGGTGTCGAATCGTCCGGCGAGCGGGGCGGCGGTGGTGGTCGGTGACGTCGGCATGCGAGGGTCCTCTCGTGGTCGGAGTCCCGACGCTAGGGCGCGCGGCGCGCCTCCAGGCCCCGTGTTCGCTCCCAGCGGCGATGTTCACGCAGGGCTGACGGCGGCCGCACGACCGTGGCCAATTCAGAACGGTGGGAGGTCGTCGAGGTCGACCACCGCCGGCGCGGGTGGCTCGGGTTCGTGTTGCCGTGGTGGTTCGAGGATCGGGACGTGCAGCATCGCGCCGGAGCGGTCGGTGATCTCGGGTTCCTCCTCGCGGGGGACCGGTGCGGGCAGGTCGGGGGCGATGTGTGCGCCGCGGGTTCGGTAGATCCGGCCCAGCGGTGAGCGCCAGACGAACTGCCCCGGCGATGGTTGCGTGAGTCGCCAGCCCCCGCGGTGTTTGAGCGCGTGGTGGAAGGCGCACAGGCAGTCCAAGTTCTCGTCGACGGTGAGCCCGCCGTAGGCGTGGTCGAGGGTGTGGTCCAGTTCGGTCTTGATCGCTTGTCGGGTGCAGCCGGGTCCGACGCAGGTGCGGTCGCGCATGCGGACGTGGCGCTCCAGTGCGGCGCGGGCGAACCGTGCGCGTGGGTGGGTGCCCGCGCTCGGGTCGAGGCGGTGCGCGTACTGCTGGGCAATGTCGGCGATCACCATGGCCCAGTTGTCGGGCAGGTCGCTGCGTGCGGCCAGTTCGTGCAGGAGCGTGAGGGGGAGGTGGATCTCCACGATCCCGCCGCGGCAGGCGGAGCCTGGGTAGGCGGGGTAGGGGCGTCGAGTGGTGAGGCCGCCGTGTAGGAGGTACCCGTCGGAATCGGTGATCGCGAACAACCATTGCGCCGAGCGTTGTCGGCGGACCAGCTCGCGGGCTTGTTCGGCGAGGATCGGTCCCCACCGGGGTAGCTCGGCGGGCTGATCGTCGAGTCCGAGCAGGGTCGCGGCGCCGACGCGTACTTCGACGCCTTCGCGGGGGCCGCTGGATACGGGTCGGGTGGTTGCTGGTTGTTGATCGGACCGGGCCTCGTGCGCGCTTGGTGCTGGTTCGCTCGGTGCGGGCGCGGCCGGCGCCGGCTTTGGGCTGGTGGGCTCGGGACCGGCGGCCTGCGGTGTCTCGTCGGGGGTGGCGGCGGTGTCGGCCGCGGTGTCGGCCGCAGCGTTGCGGCCATCGGCGACCATCAGCGCGATGATGTCGGCGCGTCCCAGCCTGGCCAGGGTCCCGCCCAGGAGCCGAACGAACAGATCCGCGCGGACCTGGTGCACGGTGCCCGGGTGTCCGGCTCGGCGGATCGCATCGGCGAGGTCTTCGAGCCGCCCGGCCGCGGCGGCGGCCTCGGTCGGCGTCAACCCGTGGGCGGTGATCGTGGCAGTGCCGTCCGGTGCCAGGTAGCCGGTCACTCCGCGTTCGCGGACGGCGGCTTGGTACTTCTTGCGCGAGTACGAGCGGTCCACGGCCAGGACCTCGCGTAGCAGCCGCTGGGCGAGTTGCCCGGTCGTCCAGCCCTCGGCCGGTGGGACGAGCCGCGCGCAGATCGCCTCGATCTGGGGGTCGGTGAGGTCGGCGAGGTAGTCGGCGAACACCCGCGCCTTGTGATGATCGAGTCGGCCGGCCAGGAGTGCGGCATATACGAGCGGCAACCGGTTGATCAGTATCGAGGCGAACTCGCGTTCGTATCCGGTGCGGCGTCCGGTGAAGGTCAAGGCGGCGGCGATTTCGGCGTCGGCCCAGTCGCCGGTGCTGCGGTGCAGCAGCTGGTGGGGGTCATTCGGGTCGGGGTCGCTGCGCGAGATCTGGTCGAGGGCTGCGGCGTAGAGGGCGAACAGTTGTGAGGTCTGTCGCCAGGTCGCCTGGAGTACGTCGACCTTCTGGTCCTGCGGGATGGCGGTGAAGTCGAGGTTGGTGAGGGCGGCGAGCAGTTCGGGCCCGGGCGGCAGTGCCGCGAGGCTCGGTAGCTGCTGGTCAACCATCATGTGTCGACCATACGTTCGAGGTCCGACGGTTCCGGGGTGTTCCGGGGGCGGTCGGGCAAAAAATCTTGAAGAACTTTCGGCCTCCCCCGAGGCCGGGCCGTCCCAACTCGCGGGTCAATCCATCGCAACTCGCGCGCTGACCTGCACCGACCCGTAGCTGCGGGCACGCCTGACCCGGTTTCTCGGGAGCCCTGCCGGGCGAGAGAGCCCGTGCGCGCGCAGCGCGCACCCTGGGGGCCTGCCCCGCCGGCGAGGCGGCACGAAAGCCGGGGTACGCGACCCAACCGGACTCAACCGTCGAGAACCAGCACGCTCAACCGGAACCCGAGCCCCAAGAAACCGGCCTACCCACACCGCACAGCGTCGGGCCTCCCACCCGATGCTCGTGGCTCGAACGACACGTGCACGTGGTCGTAGTGGTTCTCGGTGATGCTGCCGCGGTCTTCCATGGCCTGCCAACCGTCGCCGAAGTTGATCCGCTGCCGCCAGATCACGTACGAGATCCCCAGTTCGCGGCGGTTGGCGAGCGCGCAGGCCGCGATCCGGTCACCGCGCTCGCGTCCGGTCATGAAGTCGACGGCCAGCCCGAGGGGGTGGTCGGAGACCCCGCCGCGTCCCCCGACGCCGAGGAGTGTGGGGTGGTCGAAGAGGCAGGACAGGAAGCGGGCCGCCGATCGGGCCCACGGCTTGACCGGGCCGAGCCCGCTCAGGTCGGCGTCGCAGTCGGCCGCCGCGCGCCGCGCCGCCTTCGCTTCTTCGGCCTTGCGGACGACGTCGGCCAGTCCGGCGGCCTTGATCAGTCGGTTGGCTGTCATCTCGGGTGGCGCCGGCTCGGGCACCTCGCGGACGGGGGTGATGCTGGCCAGCATCGTGATCTCGGCGGTGGCGCCACCGATCGCGGTGTCGGCCTCGGCGACGGCCACCACCCCGGGCGGGATGACGGCGATGAGCGCGCTGCCTGCCGCAGCCGCCGTCATGCCGCGGCGCGCGACGGCGGTGGCACGGTGCCGCGGTGGTGCGGCCCGGCCGCCCTGCTGGCGGCCACCGGGGGAGCGGTGCCGGGACACGACCCTGCCTGTCTGATCGGGGATGGCGATCTGATCAGGACTTTAGCGACAATGTGACGGCATGCAGTTGTACGGTCACCGAGAGTGAGTCGGGCGTGCGTCCCGATGCGGCGAACGGCCGGCTCTCAGCAACCCTTCGGCGTCCCGCCTGCACTGTTGTTGAACGAGACGTGGACGTGGTCGTAGTGGTTCTCGGTGACGCTGCCACGGTCCTCCATGGCCTGCCAGCCGGAGCCGAAGTTGATCCGCTGCCGCCAGATCACGTACGAGATGCCCAGCGCCTTCATGTTCTGCAGTGCGCAGTCGGCCAGCTGGTTGCCGGTGGCAGTGTCGACCATGAAGTCCACGGCCTTGCCGGACGGGTGGTCCGACACGCCGCCGCGCCCGGAGACGCCGTACATCGTC
Source organism: Pseudonocardia sp. GCM10023141 (assembly GCF_042653605.1). NCBI lineage: Bacteria > Bacillati > Actinomycetota > Actinomycetes > Pseudonocardiales > Pseudonocardiaceae > Pseudonocardia > Pseudonocardia sp. GCM10023141. The sequence continues at coordinate 106,069 of NZ_JBHSIR010000021.1, read as the reverse complement.
GGCTTGCCGAAGCGGCAGCCCAGGAACTGCGCCGCGGTGCGGACGTGGGGCAGCACCGCGCCGAGCCCGCCGGTGGGCAGTCCGGCGCAGCCCGCGGTGGCCGCCTTGACCGCAGCGGCTTTGCGCTCGGCCTCGGCGGCAGCGGCTGCGGCCGCCGCGACACGTTCCGCGACGAGTTGGGTGGCCTGCTTCTGCACCACCAGCACGTTCTGGACCAGCGCCGAGGTGTCGACGATCGGTGCGGTCAGCGCTGCCGGCTCGGCGGTGGGTCCTGCCGACGGACTCCACAGCATGGCCTGTGCCGGTGCCTCGAAGGACGCGAACCGGGGTTCGGCCGCGGCGGGCGCGTCGCCGGGGGCGCCCGCGCTGATCATCGAGAGGGCGCCGCCGGAGACGACGACGGCGGCTGCACCCCGCTGGAACGGGGTGGCCGATCGGGCCGAGCGGTGCGCGCGCCTGCCTGTCGCGTCACGGCGATCTGCCGTCTGCGGTGGCCACTGCTGCGCGCCTCGGCCCCGTGGGGAGCGATGCCGGGACACGTCTGCCTTCCGGATCGACGGTGCGGGTGGACGCCCGGTTCGGGGGAGCCGGCGGGTGGGGAGCCCGTGTCCATCTCGTGACCGTGCCGTCATTGATCCGCAAGGAACGCTAGGCAACCGCGGCGCTGTGCATCCGTCTCTGAGAGTCCGAATCGGGTGACCGGACGGTGTCACGAGATAAGCGGTGCATTTTCTGTGAGACCCATCACTGCAGGTCGGGAGCCTGTGACCCCGAGTGTGCGGTCGACTACATCTGAATTGCGATGCTGATAACGGTGTCGAGATCTGCGGCGGTCGGGATGGTGCATTCTCGATTCCTTGCGAATATTGGTGCATCTGCAGTAAGGGATCGCCGCCATTCGATGGAGCATCCTGCTGCTGGCAGGGAGCGCGCGTCACGCCTGATGGCGTGGACGATCGGACATGGAATGACGACCCTGGATGATTCACAGTCCAGGATCTCGATCCGAGGATGGACGTGTCACCACCACGGCATCGGAGGCCATCCCATGGACACCTTGATCACCACGCTCACCGTCGCGGCCGCCGTCGGCTCCGCACTGATCGGCGGCGTGTTCCTCATCTTCTCGGTCACGATCATGCCGGCGCTCGAACGGGTTCCGGCGCCCCAGGCGGTGGCGGTGATGCAGGTGATCAACCGCGTGATCGTGAAGTCGCTGTTCCTCCCGGTCTTCCTGGGAACCGCCCTGCTGTCGGTGCTCGTCGCCGCAGTCGCGCCCGGCACTCTCACGATCGCGGGTGCGATCCTCTACGTCATCGGCTCGCTCGGCGTGACCATGGCGGCGAACGTGCCGCTGAACAACGCGCTCGACCGCGTCGACGCCGCGAGCGCATCACAGGCCTGGGCGCGCTACGCCGGCCCGTGGACGCTGCGCAACCACGTGCGCGCGGTGGCGAGCACCGCGGGGAGCGTCGTGTTCGTCCTGGCGCTGATCTGAGTCTGATTCTAGAATTCGACCCGGTTCCTCGCTCCCGTCGAACGGTGGTCGCACCCATGGCTGACATCCCTGGCGCTCTGGACAAGCCGGAGCCTCGCCCGACACCGGAGACCCAGCCGTTCTGGGACGGCTGCGCGGCCGGTGAGCTGCGCATCCAGCGGTGCCGCGACTGCTCGCGCCACTTCTTCTACCCGCGCCCGGACTGCCCGCACTGCGGCGGTTCCGACACGGAGTGGGTGAGGTCCGACGGCACCGCCACGCTGTACTCGTACGTGATCAGCCACCGCCCCGCCCCGGGCTTCGCCGCGGACGTCCCGTACGTGATCGCGGTGGTGCAGCTGCCGGAGGGCGTGCGGATGATGTCCAACGTCGTCGGCGTTCCCGCCGACCCGGAGCGGCTCCCGCTCGACATGCCGCTGCGCGTGGTCTTCGAGAAGCGCGGAGATGTGACCATCCCGTTGTTCGAGCCGGCCGCCGCGTGAGCGCCGCGTCCGACATCGTGATCGTCGGCGCCGCCGAGACCGACGAGCTCGGCAGGCTGCCGCACCTCTCCACCCTCGGTCTGCACCTGCAGGGCGCGCGCAATGCGCTGGCGGATGCCGCGATGACACCCGCAGACATCGACGGCGTGGCCACCGTCGCCACCCCGGGCCCGGTCACGATCGCCCACGCGCTGGGCATCGAGGCCGCGTGGCTCGACGGCACCGGTGTCGGCGGCACGTCGTTCCTGTTCCACGTCCGCCACGCCGCGGCGGCCATCCGGGCCGGCCTGTGCCACACCGTGCTGATCACGCATGGCGAGTCCGGACGTTCGCGGGTCGATCCGCCGGGCTACGGCCGCAGCCCGCAGTCGGTGCAGGGCCAGTTCGAGGTGCCCTACGGCGTGTTCGGGCCGCCGACGATGTTCACGATCCCGGCGCTGCGCTTCATGAAGGACACCGGCACGACGCACGACCAGCTCGCGGAGGTCGCCGTTGCGCAGCGGCGCTGGTCGCACCGCAACCCGCGCGCGGCAATGCGTGAGCTCATCACGGTCGAGGACGTCTACGCATCGAAGGTGATCGCGTGGCCGTTCCACCTGCTCGAGTGCTGCCTGGTCACCGACGGTGGCGGCGCGCTGGTCGTCACCTCGCGGGAACGGGCGCAGGCCCGCGGAGTGCTCAAGCCCCTCGTGCACGTGCTCGGCAGCGGCGAGGCGGCGGAGGCGCCGCTGGTGTCACAGATGCCCGACTTCACCTCGTTCGGCGCGTTCCGCCGCTCCAGCAGCGCCGCGTTCGCCGAGGCCGGGGTCACCACCGCAGACATCGACCACGTGATGATCTACGACGCGTTCGCGCACGTGCCGCTGTTCGGGCTGGAGGACATGGGTTTCGTCGGGCGCGGCGAGGCGGGCGCGTTCATCGCGGAGGGCCACACGTCACCGGGTGGGCGGCTGCCGCTCAACACCAACGGCGGCGGCCTGTCCTACACCCACACCGGCATGTACGGCATGTTCGCGATCCAGGAGTCGGTGCGCCAGCTGCGCGGCGAGGCCGCGGCGCAGGTCGAGGGCGTGGAACGCAGCGTGGTGCTCGGCAACGGCGGCATGTTCATGGCGGCTGCGACGCTGGTGCTGGGCACCTAGGGCGCCGTCGTCACGTCACATCCCGTCGCAGGGTCAGCACCTGCGCCGCCCCGCCGATCACCACCACGTAGCCCAGGAAGACCGCCGCCCCGGCCCAGACCGGCAACAGCTCCCCGCCGGTCACGGCCTGGTCGCCGATCAGCGCCTTGGCCGCCCCCGTCGGCAGCCAGCGCCCGACCACCGGGAGGAACGCCGCCAGCAGGTACTCGCCGTAGTAGAACCAGCCGAACGCGACGGCGACCGCGGCGGCCTGGTTGCGCACCAGCGTGCCGATGGCGAGCCCGAGCAGCGCGTAGCCCGCGGTGCTGAGAACGCACCCGGCCAGGATCGCGGGCACCTGCGCGGTGAAGACCACCCGGCCCGCGCTGCTCAGCAGGACCGCGGCGGTCCCGGTGGTGACGGCCACCCCGAGCAGGCCGATCCCCAGTCCGAACAGCGCGTGCGCCGCGGCCTTGGCGACGAGGACGCGGCGGCGCACCGGGCTCTGCAGGAACGTCCAGGTGATCGTCTGGTGGCGGTACTCGCCGGTCATCCCGAACACGCCGAGCAGGAGTGCCGCCAGGTAGCCCTGCTGTCCCATCCGGTAGATGGCCGCGAGCCGCTCCGCCGCCGGGAGTGCGACCGCCTGCGGTGTGGCGTCGAAGACGAGCACCGCCGACGTGGTCCAGCCGGCGCAGAAGACGGCGGCCAGTGCCACGAGTACCCAGGTGCTGCGCAGCGTGCGGATCTTGGCCAGCTCGGCCCGGACCAGCGCGGTCATCGGGCGGCGGTGAGGTCGAGGAACACCGACTCCAGGCTGGCGCCCGCGGTGACGTCGGCGAGCCGGCCCTGTTGCAGCAGGCGCCCGGCCGCGATGATCACGACGTCGTCGGCGAGGTGCTCCATCTCGCCGAGCAGGTGGCTCGAGACGAGGACGGCGTGCCCGTCGCGCGCGTGGCCCTGCAGGAACGACCGCAACCAGCGGATGCCGTCGGGATCGAGCCCGTTGGACGGCTCGTCGAGCACGAGGATGCCGGGGCGGCCGATCAGGGCCGAGGCGATCGAGAGGCGCTGGCGCATGCCGAGCGAGAAGCCGCCGACCCGGCGTGACGCGGCGGCCGCCAGGCCGACCTCGTCGAGCACCTCGTCGGCCCGCTCCGCCGGCAGCCCTGCCGCGGTGCAGAGGATGCGCAGATGGGTCCGAGCGGACCGTCCGGGGTGGAACGCGCTGGACTCCAGCACCGCGCCGACGCTCCCGGCGGGATCCGGGAGATCGCGGTAGGCCCGGCCGTCGACCGTCGCCGTCCCGGACGTGGGCTGCACGAGCCCGAGGATCATGCGCAGCGTCGTGGTCTTGCCCGCGCCGTTCGGTCCGAGGAAACCGGTCACCGCGCCCCGGGCGACGGTGAAGGACAGGTCGTCCACGGCGCGCACGGCGCCGAAGCTCTTGCTGAGGTGCGAGACGGTGATGGCGGGCATGCGGCAACGATGGTCGCGTGCGGTCCCCGCTACCTGGGCGCTGAGGCGGAACCTCGGCGGTACGCGGGTGGAGAGCGGCTCCACCCCAGGTCCGATGGCACGCGAGGGCATCGGACCTACGCTGGGCCGGTGACGTCGCGCGGCTCGGTGCTGGTCCGGGTACTCGTCGTGGCCGGACTGCTCTACACGCTCGGCGGCGCCGTCGCCACGATCGCCACGATCGGCAGCGGCTGGTTCGCCATCGCGCTGGTCGCGCTGCTCGCCGTGCTGGCCGGCGCCGCCTACCTCGCGGTCGTGCTCGGCCGGGTGCGCCGTGGCACGGCAGCGCTGCTGCTCGGGCTCGTCGCGGTCGGCGTCGTGGAGAACGTCGAAGCGCCCTTCACCGGGCTGAACCTGGCCTTCGTCACCGCGTTCGTGGCCCCGCTGTTCGTGCGGCTCCCCGTCGCCGCCGCGATCGTCGCTATCGACGCGGTCGCCACCGCAGTGGTGTTCACGTCCTCCGGCCAACAGGTCGCGTCGATCGTCGGCGTCGGGCTGGGTCTCCTGTTCACCGGCGCGTTCGCCGCCGTGGTCCACCAGCTGTCCGCGTCACGCCGCCAGGCCGAGGTCGTGGCTGGCGCCCGTGCCGACGCGGCGGTGCTCGCCGAGCGGCAGCGCATGGCCAGGGAGATCCACGACCTGCTGGCGCACACGCTCTCGGCGCAGATCGTGCACCTCGAGGGCGCCCGCATGCTGATGGAACGGGGCGACCGTCCGGAGCAGGCGCACCGGCAGGTGGTGGGGGCTCTGCAGCTGGCACGAGACGGGCTCGAGGAGACCAAGCGCGCCCTCTCGGCGTTGCGCGGCGACGAGCTGCGCGTGGTCGATCGGCTGGCGGTGCTGGTTGTCGACTTCCGCGCCACCGGTCCGGGCGAGTGCGAGCTGTGCACGGGCGCCGAGCCGTCGCTGGCCGCCGATGCCCGCTGGGCGATCGTGCGGACGGCGCAGGAGGCGCTCACCAACGTCCGCAAGCACGCCGCGGGCGCAGCGGTCGCGGTGACGCTCGGCTGCCGGGAGGGCTGGTGCGAGCTGGAGGTGCTCGACAGCGGCGGCGCACCCGGTCCCCTCGCCGACTCGGGGGCCGGTTTCGGCCTCACGGGCATGCGCGAGCGAGCGGAGCTGATCGGCGGCTCGCTGGAGGCCGGCCGCTCGGGCGACGGCTTCCGGGTCCGCCTGCGCGTGCCGCTCGCGGAGCCGATGGGTGCGCCGTGACGGGCATCCGGGTGGTGGTGGTCGACGACCAGCGCGTCGTCCGCGACGGGCTGGTGCTGATACTCGGCATGCTGCCCGGCGTCGAGGTGGTGGGCACGGCGGGTGACGGGGAGCAGGCCGTGGCGGTGGTCGCCGCGCACCGCCCGGACGTGGTGCTCATGGACCTGCGGATGCCGCGGATGGACGGCGCCACTGCCACCGCCCTGATCCGGTCGCGCCACCCCGACACCGAGGTCGTGGTGCTCACCACCTACGTCGACGACGCGTCGGTGCTGGCCGCCCTGCGAGCCGGTGCCCGCGGGTACCTGACGAAGGATGCCCGCCCGGCCGAGATCGACGCGGCGATCACCGCCGTGCACAACGGGCAGTCCCAGCTCGACCCGAGCGTGCAGCGCCGACTCGTCGAGGCGGTGGCGGCCGCCGGCCCGCCCGCGGCGCCCGACGGGCTGACCGCGCGTGAGGTGGAGGTGCTCGTGCTGATCGCGCAGGGCCGCTCCAACGCCGACATCGCGGCCGAGATGGTCATCTCCGCCGCCACCGTGAAGACCCACATCAACAACCTGTTCGCCAAGGCCGGTCTGCGCGATCGGGCCCACGCCGTCACCTACGCGTTCGCGCACGGGCTGTGCAGGCCGCCGTCGCTGCCCTAATCTGGAAGGGGATTCCAAAATTGGGGGTGCGTGGTGACGGCGGACGCGACGACGGAACTCGGCTTCGATCCCGACGCGCTGCGCGCGAAGTACCGCGCAGAGCGCGACCGCAGGCTGCGGCCCGACGGCAACGACCAGTACGTGGAGCCGGCAGGCGCGCTGGGGCAGTACGTCGAGGACCCCTACGTCGACCCGGGCTTCCGCCGCGAGCCGCTGACCGACGAGGTCGAGGTCGTCGTGATCGGAGGCGGGTTCGGTGGCCTGCTCGCCGCAGCGCGCCTGCGCGAGGCGGGCATCGACGATGTTCGGGTCATCGAGAAGGGTGGCGACTTCGGCGGCACCTGGTACTGGAACCGCTACCCGGGCGCGGCCTGCGACATCGAGTCCTACATCTACCTGCCACTGCTGGAGGAGACCGGCTACCTGCCGGTGGAGAAGTACGCGCAGGGCCCGGACATCCTCGCCTACAGCCGCCGCATCGGCGAGCACTTCGACCTCTACCGCAACGCCTGCTTCCAGACCGAGGTCACGGACCTGACCTGGGACGAGACTGACCAGCGCTGGATCGTCGCCACCGGCAGGGACGACCGGATCCGCGCGCGGTACGTGATCACCGCGGGCGGGCCGCTGCATCGCCCGAAGCTGCCCGGTGTTGCGGGCATCGCGTCGTTCACCGGCCACAGCTTCCACACCAGCCGCTGGGACTACGACTACACGGGCAGCGTCGCCGACGGCCTGCCGGGGCTCGCCGGCAAGCGCGTCGGGATCATCGGCACCGGCGCCACCGCCGTGCAGTGCGTGCCGCACCTCGGCGCGGCGGCAGGCGAGCTGTTCGTCTTCCAGCGCACTCCCTCGTCGATCGACGTGCGGGCCAACCGCCCCACGGACCCGGAGTGGGCGGCGAGCCTGCAGCCGGGCTGGCAGCGGGCCCGCATGGACAACTTCAACACGCTGGTCAGCGGCGGCCGGGCCGATGAGGACCTGGTCAGCGACGGGTGGACCGACATCATCCGCAACCTCGCCGTCATGGCGACCCGTGCCGGCCGGGAGGGCGACCCGGCCGCGGCGCAGCTCGTGCAGCTCGCCGACTTCCGCAAGATGGAGCAGATCCGCGCCCGCGTCGACGCGGTGGTGCGGGACCCGGCGATCGCAGAGGCGCTCAAGCCGTACTACAACCAGTTCTGCAAGCGTCCGTGCTTCCACGACTCCTACCTCGACACGTTCAACCGGCCGACCGTCACGCTCGTCGACACCCACGGCAGGGGCGTCGACCGCATCACCGAGCGCGGCGTCGTCGTCGACGGTCACGAGTACGAGCTCGACGTGCTGATCTACGCCACCGGCTTCGAGCTGGGCACCGACTTCTCGCGGCGCGTCGGGTTCGAGGTGCGCGGTCGCGGCGGGGTGACGCTCACCGACAGGTGGCGCGACGGCCCGGCCACCCTGCACGGCTTCTACAGCCACGGCTTCCCGAACTTCTTCGTCGTCAGCATCACGCAGTCCGGGCTCACCCCGAACTTCCCGCACATGCTCGCGGAGCAGGCGGCCCACCTCGCCTACGTGCTGACGGAGGCCGCGGCCCGCGGCGCCCGGACGATCGAGGCCGACCCCGCGGCCGAGGCCGCGTGGGTGGAGACGATCGTCGAGCTGTCGGAGCTGCGGCGGGCGTTCCTCACCGAGTGCACACCCGGGTACTACAACAACGAGGGCCAGGCCTCCCCGCGCTCGGCGCGCGGGGCGTCCTACGGGCGGGGCTCGCTGGCCTTTCTCAAGCTGCTCAGGGAGTGGCGGGCGGAGGGGACGTTGGCGGGCTTGGTGCTGAGCTGAGGCCGGGGGGTCGGGTGCTCGCTCACCGGATGATCCCCTCCAGCGCCTCGGCCCCCAGCCGCAGGATCACCGAGGCGTTGAGCCGGTGGAAGACCTGCCGGCCCTCCTTCTGGGAGTCGATCAACCGGACCTCGCGCAGCGCCTTGAGGTGGCGCGACACCGCCGACTTGGTGGCGCCGGTGCGCGCCGCGAGCTCGGTGGTGGTGATCGGCTCGTTGATCAGGTGTCGGCACAGCTCCCACCGGTTGGGCTCGGAGAGCACCAGCAGCCGCCTGCGCAGCTCCTCCTGCGTCGCGGCTTCGGTGTCGGCGGGCGGGCGGACCGGGAAGTGCAGGACCTTGGGCACGCGAGCATCCGACTTGATGATCACGTGGGGCCGCGCGCGGATCGACGGGATCAGCAGCAGCCCGTGCCCGTCGACCACGCACTCGCCTTGCTGCAGCTTGTCGATGTAGACGGTGTCGGTCGAGCCGCGCGTCGACGCGGCGTCGGTGAGCGCGGCGATCACGTCGAGCATCGGCTCGTGGCGCAGCCGGGTCGCCACGGCCGAGGCCGCAGTGTCGAGTGTGGACCGCGCCCGGTCCCAGTCGGGCCCGAAGAAGCCGGCGGCGCAGCGAGCGAGGATGGCGACGAGGTCGTGGCGCAGCCGGTCGGGGTCCTCCACGAGCGCGTGGGCGAGGTCGCCGCGGGTGAACGAGCGCTGCTCGCACTCCCGCACCCACGCGTTCCCGGAGGCGGCCACGGCGGCCGCATCCGGGAAGTCCATGGCCCGTCCTCGGATCGCGTCGGCGGCCAGCGGCACGAACAGGTCGTCGTCCAGGACGGCGAGTTGGGCGAGCTCGTCCTCGAGGGTCCGGCCGAGGACCGTGTCCATCGGGAAGAGCAGCCGCGAGCGGTAGCGTGCCCACAGCGGCGCGAAGCGGTGCAGATCCGACCGCAGGTGGTCGGGCAGCTCGGCCGCGATGCCGCCGCGCCAGCCGCGCGACTCCGGGTGGTGGTCCGGCTCGGCCAGCACGTGCAGGCAGGCCATCAGCTCGGCGAGCGGTGAGACCCCCACATGGACGCGATCGCGCCGCTCGCCGACCCGCATCGCGATGACCACCGCATCACGGTACGTCCACCGGCAGCACGTCCAGCCGCAGGAAGGACGCTCCGGTGTGGACGGTGTTGCGCGCGATGGTGAACGTGCGCGCGCCCATCACGGGCCCGCCGGTGTTGGGGTTGACGTCGCAGCGGGGGAAGTTGCTCGACGTGACGTCGAGGCGGATCCGGTGCCCCGCACCGAAGACGTTGGCGGTGTCGGGCATCGGCACGACGAGGTCGTAGGCGCGGCCCGGTTCCAGCGGCGTCGGGTGTGCCGGGTCGTCGCGGTGACGGCAGCGCAGCATGCCGTCGGTGATGTTCATGGCGTAGCCGTGCGGGTGGTCCGCCGTGGGCGGGTGGACGTCCACGAGCTTGACCGCGACGTCGGTGTCGGGCGCGCTGGAGGAGAACCGCAGGTGCACCGCCACCCGGCCGGCCACCGTCACGGGCTCCGGCAGCGGTTCGGTCTGGAACGTCAGCACGTCGTGGCGCGCGCTCAGCGGCAGCCCGGTTGCGCCGGTCTGGTCGAACGCGCCACCGCGCATCAGGGGTTCGCCGGACGTGATGCCGCCACCCCTGCTGGGCACCGGATCGTGCGGGTCGAAGTCGTAGCTCAGCGCACCGGAGGGCGGTGGCGCCGCGTGCAGCGACTGGTCCGACCCGAGGTGCAGATCGACCGGGTGCGCGCCCGGCGGTGGCCAGTCCGAGGAGGTGCACCACCGTCCACCGTGGTCCAGCCGGCCGGCGTCGTTGCGACGGCCGCTGCCGCCACCCATCAGGAAGTACCGGACGGCCGGCTCCGCGGGGCCGACACCGTGCACCGAGCGCAGCCACCGGTCCTTGAACGCCAGGTAGTCCGGGGCGAGGTTGCCGTCCAGCGTCGCCGCGGGTCCGAAGTCGACGTCGCCTGCCCAGCTGACGCTGCGCGCCCCGTGGGTCCACGGCCCCAACACGAGTGCCGTACCGGCGTGGCGCCTGCGCAGCTCCCGGAAGTTCTCGACGGCCGTGAACACGTACGGGTCGTACCAGCTGGAGATGTTGAGCACCGGCACCGCGGGAAAGGAGCCGTAGAACCCGCGGGCGTAGAGGCCGGGCTGCGTCCAGTACTCGTCGAGGTCCTCGTGGCTCCACTGGTCGAACAGGAAGTCCTCGTAGTCCTGCGCGCGGGTCAGTGGCGAGAACCCGCGCCGCCACGGCAGTGCCGCGAACCAGGCCCCGATGTCGGCGACCGTGCCGGTGCCGAGCTGCTTCTCCGCGCGGTGCATCGACCACACCGCCTGCTTGAGCTCGAACGCGCCGCCGAAGCGGCCGCCGGCGTCGAAGGCCGACGAGAACCCACCCGAGTCCATGATCATCGCAACGAGGTGTCGCGCGCCCACCGATGCCGCCGCGGCCTGTGTGTGTGCGCTGTAGGAGACGCCGTGGGTGACGATGCGCCCGTCGCACCACGGCTGCCCGGCGACCCATTCGTGGGTGTCGTAGCCGTCGTCGGCCTCGTTGACGTACTTGCTGAAGGCGCCGCCGGAGGCGCCCTGGCCGCGGCAGTCCTGGCGCACCACCACGTAGCCGCGCTCGACGAAGTAGGCCGCGCCGGACTCGGGCGACACCGGTTCCCCGGAGGCGTGCAGCCCGTCGGAGCCGCGCATCGCCCGCACGTCGTAGGGCGAGCGTTCGAGCAGCACCGGGTGCGGACCCAGCGCGTCGAGCCGTTCCCCGGTCGGCCAGTAGACGTCAGCAGCCAGCTCGACCCCGTCGCGCATCGCCACGGCGACGCGCTGCCGCTGCGCGTGCTGCCCGATCCGCTCCACCTGGTCCTGGGCGATGACGGTCATCGGTGGTTCCCCCTCTCTCTCGACCGGCTCAGGCCAGCCCCGGCCAGATCTTCAGCAGCTCGGGAAGCGGGGCCTGGGTGAACCAGCGGTCGTAGATCCGGCGGTAGGTGCCGTCGGCGACCATGGCCTCGAGCTGGGCGTCATAGGCCGCTCCGAGTGCGGTGGCGCCCTTCTGGAAGGCCACGGTGGTGGCGTGATCCACCGGCTGGGCCGCGGAGATCGCGAGGTCGTCGAACTGCTTGAGGTAGGCCTCGGCGTCGGGGCCGCCGACCAGCAGCGCGTCGACGTTGCCCGAGTGCAGTGCGGACACCGCCGCGTTCTGGCTGGGGAACTCCGTCGCGACCGCACCGTTGATCTTCTTCAGGTACGCGACCTGGACCGACCCGGTGATCACGGCGACCTTCTTGCCCGCGAGCCCGTCCATCGCCGCCACCGGGTGTGCCTTGAGGGTGAGCGCCGCGGTGGTGGACCAGTACTCACCCTTGGCGAACAGGATCGACTTCTCGCGCTCGGGGGTGATGCCCAGCCCGCTGGCGACCATGTCGTACTGGCGTGCGGTCAGGCCCTGGATCGCGGCGGCGGTGTCGGTCTGCTTGTACTCGGTGTGCAGGCCGAGCCGCTTGGCGACCTCGTCGTTGAGCGCGATGGTGAACCCGCTGGGCTCGCCGTTCTCGAGCAGCGAGAAGGGTGGCTGGTCACCGGAGGTCGCGGCCAGCAGCGTGCCGGGGGTGATGAGCCCGTACGGGTTGGCGGCGGTGTCGGTGGCGGCGCCCGAGCCGCAGCCCGCGGTGGCGAGTGCGGCGGTCGTGGCGACGGCGACGGCGAGCGAGCGGAGTGTTCGACGCATGGCGGTGCCTCCTTCGGCGGTGGTGGGGTTCAGAGGACCTGGGAGAGGAACGTGCGGAGCCGGTCGGTGCCGGGCTCGTCGAGCACCTGGCGGGCCGGGCCGGATTCGACGACGACGCCCCGGTCCATGAAGACGACGCGGTCGGCGACCTCGCGGGCGAAGCCCATCTCGTGGGTCACCACGGCCATCGTCATGCCCGACGCGGCGAGGTCCTGCATGATGGCGAGCACGCCCTTGACCAGCTCGGGGTCGAGCGCGGATGTGGCCTCGTCGAACAGCATGACCTCGGGGTCCATGGCGAGCGCGCGGGCGATGGCCACCCGCTGCTGCTGGCCGCCGGAGCAGTCGCCCGGTCGCTTGTCGCGCAGGTCGAGCACGCCGAGGCGCTCCAGCTGCGTCAGCGCGATCTCCCGCGCCTCGGCCTTCGGTGTGCCCTTGACGGTCTGCAGCGCCATCGTGACGTTCGCGAGCATCGAGACGTGCGGGAACAGGTTGAAGTGCTGGAACACCATGCCGATCCGGGCCCGTGCCGCGTCCACGTCGACGCGGGGACCGGTGATCTCGGTGCCGGCCAGGCGGATGGTGCCGGCGTCGGGCGGCTGCAGCATGTTGATGCACTTGAGCAGCGTCGACTTGCCCGATCCGGACGGGCCGATGAGGCAGACGACCTCACGGGCCGCCACGTCCAGGTCCACGCCGCGCAGGACGTCGACCGCGCCGAAGGACTTGTGCACGCCGCGCAGTCGGAGCGCGGGGGTGGCGGCGTCGAGGGCGGTCGTGTCATCGAGGGTGGTCATGGTTCACACCTCCGAGAGGTCTTTGATCGGCAGCGGCGTGGCGGCGGTCCCGGAGCTGGGACGGCCGGTGCGCAGGTGGCGGTCCCAGGCGTTGACCGCGTACGTCAGCGGCACTGTCATCAGCAGGTAGCAGGCACCGGCGGCCACCAGCGCGGACGAGTTGTACGTGGTGGCCTGCTGCTGGTGCGCGATGAAGTACAGCTCGCGCTCGCCGACGGTGAGCCCGAGCAGGTACACCAGCGAGCTCTCCTTGATGTCGATGATGAACCGGTTGGTGAGTGAGGGCAGCACGTTGCGCACGCCCTGCGGCACGATCACCTTGCGCATCGTCTGCAGGTACGACATGCCCAGCGAGCGTCCGGCCTGCATCTGGCCTGCGTCGATCGACTGGATGCCGGAACGGAAGACCTCGGCGCAGTAGGCGGCCGAGATCAGGCCGACGGCCAGCACGGCGTAGCCGATCGGGGACCGGCCGAACGGGCGGAACTGCGCTGCGGGCAGCCCCAGCCCGATGAGGCTGATCGTCACGATGGCCGGGAGCCCGCGGAAGACGTCCACGAAGATCCGGGCCGGCAGCCGGACGAGGAACTGGCGCGACAGCAGCATCATCGCCAGCACCATGCCGAGCACCACACCCAGTACCGCCGCGAGCGCCGCGATCACGAGCGTGTTCCGGATGCCCTCGGTCAGGAGGTCCGGCAGGACGGCGACGATCTCGTCCCAGTCGAAGAAGGTATGGAGGAATGCGTCCACGAGGAGCCCTTCCCGGGTGTGCGGCCACGGCGATCACCGCCGTGGCGCCCGACCCTAGGACCCGTCACCTGGTGTTTCCGCAACGGTTTCCCCGATGGGGAAACCGTTGCCGCGTCACCGCCAGGTGATCAGGGCGTCCAACGCCTCCACATCGGACTCGTGCACCCGCAACGGGTTGATCTCCAACGACTCCAGCCGATCACCCAGCCCACGGGCCAGCTCGGCGATGCCGACGATCACCTCGGCCACCCGGTCCACATCGGCGGCCGCCGTGCCACGTGGACCCGCCAGCAGCCGGGCGCCACGCAGCTCGCCGAGCATCCGGTGCACCTCGCCTGCGTCGAGTGGCCGGTCGGCGGGGAGCAGCCGCAGCGCCGAGTCGCGGAGGATCTCCACCCAGATCCCGCCCAGTGCGACGGCGAGGGTGAGCCCCCACTCCGGGTCGCGCACGACCCCGACCAGCAGCTCGACCCCATCCTCACCGCGTTGCGGCTGCACCAGCACCCGCGGCTCGTCCAGTGCCGCGGTCATGGCGGTGTAGGCCGCGCGCAGTTCGACAGCAGAACCCAGGCCCAGCCGTACGCCGCCCACGTCACTCTTGTGCCCGAGCCCCGCTGCGGCCGTCTTGAGCACCACCGGCCAGCCCAGCCGCTCGGCCGCGGCGACGGCCTGCTCGGCATCGGTGGCCAGGGTGCTCGGGACGACCGGGACGCCGTGACCGGCAAGGAACGTTGCGGCGCGGTGCTCGGCCCAGAGCCCCTGCGCGTCGGCCGGGACGGTGACGGGCCGCAGCGCGGTCGCGGGTGGGGCCGCGGCGGTGCGGCGGTGCACCTCCGACCACCGCACGGCGTGACCGAGCGCCGTCATCGCGTGCTCGATGCCGCCGACGACGGCGGGGTAGCCCGCCTGCTCCTGGACGCTGTGGCCGAACTCGGTGACGTCGTTGAGCGTGTTGCTGACCACGACCACCGGCACCGGGCTCGCCGCGATGATGCCCGCGGTGCGCTCGAACAGCGCCATCGTCAGCTCGACGTTCGGGGGTGGCAGCCGGGGCAGGTCACTGAGCAGGAGCACGGCATCGACGCCCGGGTCGGCGGTGCCGAGTGCGAGGGCGTTGCCCAGCAGCGTCCGGTCGACCACGACGTACCCGGTGACGTCGAGCGGGTTGGCGACGCTCGCGTAGGGGGGCAGCAGCTCGCGCAGCCGCTCGGCGGTGACCGGGGCCCACGCGGGCAGCGCGATGCCCTCGTCCTCGGCACGGTCGGCGATGATCTCCGAGGCACCTCCGGACGGCGTGACCACGCCGATCCGGTTGCCGGGCAGCGGTCCCGTCGTGGCCAGCAGGCCTGCGGTGATCATGAGGTCCTCCACCGAGCGGACCCGGATCACGCCGAGCTGACCGAACGCGGCGTCGATCACCGCGTCGTCGCCGACGAGCGCGCCGGTGTGGGCCTGCGCGGTGTGCGAGGCGAGCGGGCTGCGCCCGATCTTCAGCGCGACGATCGGCTTGCCCGCTGCGAGCGCCCGCCGCGCGACGCGGACGAACTCGTCGGTGTGGCGGATCGACTCGAGGAACAGCGCGATCACCGTGGTCTGCGGGTCGTCGACCAGGTGGTCGATCACGTCGGTGACCGACACGACCGCCTCGTTGCCCATCGAGGTGAGCAGGCTCAGTCCGATGCCGCGCACGTGCGCGAACATCAGCACCGCGCTGGCCAGCGCACCGCTCTGCAGCACGACACCGACCGATCCGCGCCGCAGCGGCGACGGGATCGGCAGCCCGTAGGGCGTGACGTTCGCGGCCGCGTTGACGTAGCCGTTGCCGTTGGGGCCCAGCACGGTCAGGTCGTGCTCGCTCGCGAACGCGGCGACGGAGTCCTCGAGCGCCCTGCCCTCGGCCCCGGTCTCGCCGAACCCGGCGGTCAGCACCACGTAGCTGCGGATGCCGGCTGCCGCGCCGTCGCGCAGCACGTCGAGGACCGCACCCGTCGGCACCATGACGTAGGCGAGGTCCACCGGCGTCGGGATGGCGGCGAGGCTGCGGTGCGCCTGCCTGCCGTGGACCGTGCCGCCGCGCGGGTTGACCAGTTGGATCTCGCCGTCGAACCCGAACTGCAGCAGGTTGTTGAGCGTGTTCACCGACCACCCGGACTTGTCGGTGGCTCCGACGAGCGCGATCGAGCGGGGGGCGAACAGCGCCGCGAGCGTCATCCCTCGATCATTCCCCGATCAGGCCGAGCTTCGCGTGTCCCTTGATCAGGTTCCGCGCGATCGTGCGGCGCTGGATCTCGTCGGTGCCCTCGAAGATGCGCAGCAGCCGCAGCTCGCGGTACCAGCGCTCGACGGGCAGCTCCTTCGTGTAGCCCATGCCGCCGTGGATCTGCAGCACGCGGTCCACCACCTGGTTGGCCATCAGGCCGCCCTGCAGCTTGGCGATCGACGACGCGTGGCGCGAGTCTCTGCCCTCCTGGACCTGCCACGCCGCGTAGAGCGTGAGCCACTTCGCCGACTCGATCTCGACGTGCGAATCCGCGATCTGCCACTGGATGGCCTGGTAGTCGGCGATCGGGTGACCCATCGAGTGGCGGATCTTGGCGTAGTCGATGGCCATGCCCAGCATCCGCTCGGCGGCGCCGATCGCGCCCGCCGGGATCATGTAGCGGCCCTGGCCGATCCAGCTCAGCGCGAGCGCGAAGCCCTGCCCGACCTCGCCGAGCACGTTCTCCGCGGGCACCCGGACGTCCTCGAAGGACAGTGATGCCGGCGCCCACTCGCCCATCGTCGGGATGGGGGAGGACTTCCAGCCCATGTCGCGGTCGACCAGGAAGCACGTGACGCCACCGTCGGCGCCCTTCTCCTTGTCGTTGACGGCGAAGACCATGCAGAAGTCGGCGTCGTTGCCGCCGGTGATGAACGTCTTCTCGCCGTTGATGACCCAGTCGCTGCCGCTGCGCTCGGCGCGGGTGCGGATCGCGCGGGCATCGGATCCGGCGCCCGGCTCGGTGATCGCGAAGCAGGAGCGGCGCTCGCCCTCGATCGTCGGGATGAGGTAGCGCTGCTTCTGCTCCTCGTTGCCGGCGTAGAGGATGTTGTCGGCGTTGCCACCGAAGGTGAACGGCACGAACGTGCGCCCGGTCTCCATCGCGACGATCGCGCTCATGACGGCGCCCATCGCCATGCCGCCGTACTCCTCGGGCGTGTTGACGCCCCAGAACCCGGCGTTGCGCGCCTTCTGCCGCAGCTCCTTGATCACGCCCGGCTCGAGGGGTGCGTAGCCGGCGGCCTCGTTGCGCAGCACGTCCTGCTCGAGCGGCATCACCTCGCGCTCGATGAACGTGCGGACCGTGTCGCGCACCTGGCGTTCCTCGTCGCCGAGCGAGAAGTCGAGCATCACGGCCCTCCGTATTTCTAGAATTAGACTCTATAAAGAGGTTCACGCGCCGACGGCGCGGTGTCAAGCCCGCTACCATCGGCTCTTCGATCAGGAGGCGACGTGACCGCGAACGAAGCCGGTGCTGCCCCCGCCCGTGGCGCCTGGAAGTGGAGCCGCACGGCGGAGACGCGCCGCGTGATCCTCGACGCCGCCCGTGACGTGTTCGCGGAGGCGGGATTCGCCGACGCCAGCGTCGCGCGGGTCGTGGAGAAGGCCGGCTCGAGCGTCGGCAGCCTCTACCACCACTTCGGCGGCAAGGCCGAGCTGTTCCTCGCGCTGTGGGAGGAGTGGCAGAGCAGTCAGGAGCACCGCGCGGCCTCGGCCGTCACCGCGGCGCGCCAGGCCGGTGAGACGCGGCCGCTGGCGCTGTTCGTCACGGGGGCGCGTGCGTTCCTGGCCGGCTCGTGGGAGGGGCGCGAGCTGGCCGCCCTGTTCGTGGAGAAGGACGGCCCGCCCGGGTTCGAGCTCATGCGCCGCAGCCGCGGGCACATGTGGCTGCGGCAGAACTCGCTGCTGCTGGAGATCGACGACGACCCCATCGGCCGCGTCACCGTCGCCGTCCTCACCACGATCATCGGTGAGGCCGGGCGGGAGATCGGCACGAGCCGGTCGCGCGCGGAGGCCGAGGAGATCACCGACGCCGCCGTCGAGATGATCGAGCGGCTGGCGGTGTTCGGGGAGCACGCGTAGCGCGGCCGCCCCCGTTGCAGGAAAGCCACTTTCCCGCAACGTCGTTGCAGGAAAGTGGCTTTCCTGCCATCTCAGCCGGCGGGCCGCCGCCCATCCTGCGTCGCGTTCGGAGCGGCCTTCGCCACCAGCTCCGGCACCACGTCGTCGAGCTCGTCGACGGTCCACCGCGCGCCGTGCTCGACGCCGGGCCCCGCGCTCCAGCCCTCTGCCACGCTGATCGTGCCGCCGCGCACGTTGAAAACACGACCGGTGACCTCGCGCGCCGAGAGCCCGCCCAGCCAGACCACCAGCGGGGCGATGTTGTCGGGCGCCGCGGCGTCGAACTGCCCCTCGGGGACGGCCGGACGGTCGGGCATGAGGTTCTCGGTCATCCGGGTGAGCGCGGCAGGGGCGACGGCGTTGACGGTGACGCCGTAGCGACCCAGCTCCATCGCCGAGATGATGGTCATCGCGGCGATACCGGCCTTCGCCGCGCCGTAGTTGGACTGGCCCGGATTGCCGTAGATCCCCGACGAGGACGTGGTGTTGACGACGCTCGCGGCCACTGGCTCGCCGGCCTTGAACCGGTCCCGCCAGTACTGCGCGGCGTGGTGCATCGGGGCGAACGTGCCGCGCAGGTGGACGTGGATCACGGCGTCCCACTCCTGCTCGGTCATGTTCACCAGCATCCGGTCGCGCAGGATGCCGGCGTTGTTGACCAGCACGTCCAGCCCGCCGAAGTGCTCGACGGTCGAGGCGATCAGGTGCTGGGCGCCCGACCAGTCGGCCACGTCGTCGCCGTTGGCGATCGCCTCGCCGCCCAGTGCCCGGATCTCCTCGACGACGGCGCCGGCCGGACCGTCCGACGAGCCGGTGCCGTCGACCGCCGCCCCGATGTCGTTGACCACCACCCGGTAGCCGTTGCGGGCGAACTCCAGCGCATGACCCCTGCCGATGCCGCGTGCGGCCCCGGTGATGACTGCAACCCTGCCGTCGGTCTCCATGCCCCGACCCTGCCCCGCGAGCCAGCCGCCGTCCAGAGCGAAATTCTAGGATTGCCTGCGCCGCTCGTCCGTCAAGGCTCGGGAGCCCGCTGCGGGGCCGTTGGGTGCGGCTCATCGCGTCGTTCCGCGAGCGCTCACTGGGGCATGATCAAAGCCGAAACGGTGGGCGTTGATCACCCGGTCGCTCCGATGTGCCCGTGGGCGGGGCGTGGTCCGCACGAGTGATCATCCTCATCGAGCGTTGCGCGAGCGATGGGCCGAGCGGGTGGTGCTTGTGCAACGGCACGTGGCTCGACCTGTGCGCCGCCTACGCTTCGCGCGGCCTCGGGAGGCGCGCAATGGGATGGTGGAGCCAGCCCAGGGATTCCAAGGGACGATGGACGAAGGGGTGGGGTTGGGGTGCTCTCGCCGCGGGCATCGCGGCGGTTCTGGCGATCGGCCCGCGGTGCGGCTCGAGGCGAAAGGGCTGCGCGTTCAGCAGCGCCTTTCATCGGATTCGGATGACTGCTTCGGCCACTCCTACGGGCAGGTGCAGGAGTACTTCCGCAGCCATCCCTGCTCCGCCCTGTTCCGGGTGCTGTTCGAGGTGAGCGATCGGCCGGGCAACATGGTGCTGGTGGCGGTCGCATGGGTCGATATGCCGGACGAGGCGCAGGCAAGCGAGCTGCGCCGGCTCATGGATCGCGACGGTACCGGCAACGTCACCGAGCTGTCCCGTGAGAGCGGGAAGTACCGCGATGTCCGGTTCACCGGCGACTTCTACCGATCCACGCTGGACGGTGTGACGGTGATCAACGCTGCGGCTGAACCGACGAGCCGTGCGGCGAGCGCTGTCGACCTGGCGGGTCGGGTGGTTTCAGCCGTGACTTCTGAAGGTTGACCGCACCGCCGGCGCGTTCAGCACCGCCCCCGCCTCCCGTGCCTTCCTGCATCGGGGAACCGCAGGTGAGACCCCTGCGGCCCCTCAACCCCGCGCCACGGCCACCGGATCCACGGCCACGGCCCGCCGGCGCCACGGACCCTGGAAGAACACGATCGCGATGCCGAAGGCGGCCAGGCACACCAGCGAGACGATCAGCCAGCCCTGCCATCCCGACGCCGCGACGACCGGTGGCGCGGCGAGCAGCACGACCACCGCGATGGCCTTGGTGACGAACGCGAACAGGCCCCATGCGGTGCCCTGCAGCCGCGGGTCGATGTCCTCGGCGTTCTCCGAGAAGTTGGCCATCCAGGGCGCGTAGGCCAGCGCCAGGCTGGCACCGAGCAGCATGCCGGTGATCATCAGTCCGGCGGTCGACGTGTCCTGCGGGTTGCCCGTCATCCAGATCAGCACGCCCAGCACGATCAGCGCCAGCACGGTGCCCACGGCCGAGAACGGCCTGCGCAGCTGCCAGCGGTCGGAGAACTTGCCGGCGACGACGAGCACGGCGAGGTCGAGGATCCAGAAGGCCGTCATGATCTGCGACGCCTCCGCCGCGCTCAGCCCGAACGTGGCCACGAGCATCGTCTGCCCGAACACGAGCAGCGTGATGTAGATGACCAGCCAGGACGAGATGCCCAGCAGGTGGGCCCACATGCAGCGGCTGCGCAGCAGGTCGGCCATGCGGGGCGGACGCGAGTCGTCGGCCTTCCCGACGGCGGCCAGTTCGGTGTGGCGGATCGTCGACTGCAGCGCGGGGGACAGTTCGGCGATGTTCATCGCGATCACGATGGAGACGACGAACGAGATGGCACCCATGATGATGAACTGGCTCTGCCAGTTGGCGAACAGCGAGAGGGTGGCGCCCGCGATGGCGGCCGAGAGGAAGTTGGCGCCCACCGGGCCCCACGTCCAGAAACCGAACGCAGTGGCGCGGCCCATCCGCGGCGAGAAGTCCCGCACCAGCGGTGCCGTGGACGCGACGGCGATCCCGTCGACGAAGGACAGCACGATGCGCACCGTCAGCAGCTGGCCGGTGGTCTGCACCAGCGTCATCGCGAAGCACAGCAGCGACGTGAGCAGCATGGCGGGCACGAGCAGGCGCACGCGGCCCAGCGTGTCGGTGAGCCGGCCGGCGATGATGCCGGCGATCGCGCCGGCGACGGCCGCCGCTGCGGCGATCGCGCCGTAGGTGGCCAGTGACATCTTCAGCTCGGTGAGCAGCAGCGGGACGACCGGGGCGATCGCCGCCTCGTAGGAGGTGATCAGGCTGGCGAGCACCGCCATCGTCAGGAGCATCGCGCGCTTGCGACCGGTCGGGTAGCTGTCGAGGTAGCGGACGTAGGACACCTTCATGGTTCCCCCTGTCACCGTTGACGCGTCGAGGACCGGTTGCCCGTTGTGTGACCAATGTCCTAGAACGCGTTTCTAAGATCCAGGGCCGAGCGGACTAAGTCAAGGCGTCTCATCGGGTGCAGGCGGGACCGATGAGTCCGCGACCCCGCACGCGTTGTACCGGAATGACACCCGGCCCCGGAGGCAGCACCATGACGGCGGTGACCACAGCGCAATCCGGCTTCGCCGAGCTGCTTCAGCGGCATCGGCGGGAGCTCCACGTGCACTGCTACCGCATGCTCGGCTCGTTCGACGAGGCCGAGGACGTGGTGCAGGAGACCCAGTTGCGGGCGTGGAACAAGCGCGACGTGGTCGAGGTGGGGCCGGCGTTTCGCGCGTGGCTCTACCGCATCGCCACCAACGGCTGCCTCGACGTGCTGCGCAGCCGCGGCCGCCGGCCCGTCGCGCTCGACTCGCTCGCCGACATCTCGTGGTTGCAGCCCTACCCGGACCGGCTGCTCGACGAGGTCACGACCGGACCCGAAGCCGTCACCATGGCCCGCGAGACGATCGAGCTGGCATTCCTCGCGGCCGTCCAGATCCTGCCCCCGCAGCAGCGGGCCGTGCTGCTGCTGCGCGACGTGCTCGGCTGGTCGGCCGCGGAGTCCGCCGCCGCGATGGCTACCTCGGTGGCCGCCGCGAACAGCGCGCTGCAGCGGGCCCGGGTCGCGCTGCGTGAACACCTTCCTGCGGTGCGGTCGGAGTGGTCGGTGGCGGCCCCCAGCGCGGCGGAACGGGCGGTGCTCGACCGCTTCGTCGACGCGCACAACCGTGCCGACGATGCCGCGATGACCGCGCTCGTGCGCCACGACCTGCGCGTGACCATGCCGCCACAGCCGATGTGCTTCGACGGCGTCGAGGCGCTGCAGCCGTTGCGGGACAAGGCGATCGCCATGGGCGACTGGTGGTTCGTGCCGACTGCGGCCAACCGCCAGCCCGCCGCCGCCAACTACCTGCGACGGCCCGGCGACACGCAGTTCCGCGCCTTCAAGATCGACGTGCTGCGCCTCGACGGCGACCTCGTCGCGGAGATCACGACGTTCGGTGCCGGATTCTTCACACCGTTCGGCCTTCCCGAGGTGCTCCGGCGATGATGGGGGTTCCACGACGGAGGGACCGAGCGTGACCACCCAGGAACTCGTGACCACCCAGGAATCGGCGACCGACGCCGACCCGGTCACCGGCACGGCCGCTGTCACCGACCTCGTCACCTACCCGATCAAGGGCTGCGCGGGCACGTCGGTTGCGGAGTCGATGCTCACGCCTGCCGGGCTCGCGCACGACCGCACCTTCCTGGTCATCGACGAGGACGGCCTGTTCCGCAGCCAGCGCAAGACGCCCGAGCTGGCCGTCCTGCGCCCCGAGATGAGCGACGACGGCGCCCGGATGACGCTGGATGCTCCCGGCATCGAGCCCCTCACCCTCGATGTGGACCTCGACGGCCCGCGCCGCGACATCACGCTCTTCAGCGACCCGTACCGCGGCATGGACCAGGGCGACGGGGTGGCCGGTTGGCTCTCGCAGCTGCTCGGGGCGACGAGCCGGCTCGTGCGCGTCCCGCCGGAGCACCATCGCGTCGTCGCCGGCCGCACCCCCGGAACGTCCGCCTACGCCGACAGCACCGCACTGCTGCTCGCCTCCGACGCCTCGCTGGCGCTGCTCAACGAGCGCCTGACCGACCGCGGCTCGCCCGCGCTGCCGATGAACCGGTTCCGCCCCAACATCGTCGTCTCGGGCTGGGCCGAGCCACATGCCGAGGACCTCGGTCGCCGCATCCGCATCGGCGCGGCCGAGCTCGGCTACGCGAAGATCTGCATCCGCTGCGCCGTCACGCTGGTCGAGCAGGTCGTGGGTCGCAAGGCCGGTCCCGAGCCGCTGCGCACGCTCGCCGACTACCGACGCGCCGCCGCGGGCGGGGTGGCGTTCGGGGCCATGTACGCCGTGCTCCGGACCGGCCGGCTGGCGGTGGGCGATCGGCTCGACGTCCAGGAATGGGGTCCGTCGGAGCTCTGCTGACCCCAGCCGCTCAGCCCGGCAGCAGCCGCGCCAGCCGTCGCACGCCCGCCACGAGGTCCGCCTCGCCGGTTGCGCCGAAGCTCAGCCGGATGTGCGGCGCGGGAGGCTCGGTCACGAAGTACGGACGGCCCGCGCTGATCACGAGGTCCTCGCGGCGGGCCCGCTCGGCGAGCGCCACGTCGTCGACGCCCGCGGGGAGCTGCAGCCACAGGTGGAAGCCGCCTGCGGGCACCGTCGCGATCACGGCGTCGGGGAGGTGGGCGCGCACGGCACCCACCAGCGCGTCGCGCCGCGACCGCAGCGCGGAGCGCAGGGCGGTGAGGTGGCGCGGCCAGGCGGGCGAGGTCAGCAGCTCGACGGTGGCCTCCTGCAGGACCCGGCTGACGAAGAAGTCGTCCACGGTCCGCTGGGTCACCAGCCGCTGCACCGCGGGACCCCGCGCGACGAGCGCGCCGATGCGCAGGCTCGCCGAGGTCGGCTTCGTCAGCGAGGCCACCTGCACGACGTGCCCGTCGCGGTCGTCGTGGATCAGGGCGGGCGGCGCCGGGCCGTCGATGCCGAGGTGGCGTGCGTAGTCGTCCTCGATGACGAACGCGCCCGCCGCCCGCGCGCCGTCGAGCACCTCGGACCGCCGCTGCGGGGCGAGCACGTTGCCGGACGGGTTCGCGTAGGTCGGCTGCATGTAGAGTAGGCGCGAACCGGTCACCTCGAACGCGCGGGCGAGCAGGTCGACGCGCACCCCGCCGGCGTCGGTGGGCACGGGCACCGGGCGCAACCCGGCGTTGCGGATCGCGGAGATCGCGCCGAGGTAGGTGGGGACCTCGACCAGCACCGGCGACCCCGGGGAGGCCAGCGCCCGCAGACAGGTGGCCAGCCCCGCCTGCCCACCCGGCACCACCACCACATCGGCCGGTTCGACGCGCAGCTGAGCGGCCAGGATGCCGCGCAGCTCAGGCAGCCCGGCCGGGGCGGCGCGCTCCCACGCATCGGGACGGCGCGCCGCACGTGCCGTCGCCGCACTGAGCGCGCGGAGCGGCTGCAGGTCCTTGCTCAGGTAACCAGCCGAGAGCACGAGCGTGTCGGGCCCGGGTACGTCCAGCATGTGCGCGAGGTCGGCGTCGCCGATGGGCTCCGCACCCAGCGCCACGGTCTGCCAGGCGAGGTCTGCGCTGCGCTGCGCCCGGCGCCGGGCCACGTAGGTGCCGCGTCCGGGCACCGTGTCGATCACCCCCTCGGCGACGAGCTGGGCGACGGCCTGGTTGACGGTCACCGGTCCGACGCCGTGCGCGGCCACCAGCGCGCGGGTTGCCGGCAGGCGGTCGCCCGGTTGGAGCGCCTGTGCCGTGCGTCGCAGCACCTCGACGAGGCGGGTCACGCTGCTATCGTCAGCCATGAGTGTTCACGATAGCGCTACCGTCGAGAAGCGGCGGGTGCTACTGGGCCCGGGCGTGGGTTGGGGCGCGTTGGGCGTGGTGGCGTTCAGCCTGACGCTGCCGGCGTCGCGGGCCGCGCTCCCCGCGTTCGGGCCGATCACGGTCGGGTTGGGTCGCGCGGTGGTCGCGGCGGCGCTGGCCGGGATCTGCCTGCTCGTGGTCCGGGCGCCGCGCCCGACCCGGTCCCAGACCCGCGGGCTCGCGATGGTGGCGCTCGGCGCGGTGGTGGGCTTCCCGATCTGCTCGGCGATCGCGCTGGTCGACGCCACGTCGGCGCACGGCGCCGTGCTCATCGGACTCATGCCGGCCACGACCGCGGCGATCGCGGTGCTGCGTGGCGGGGAGCGTCCGTCCGCGTCGTTCTGGATCGCGTCGGCCGCCGGGCTGGTGGCGGTGATCGTGTTCGCGGTGGTGCAGGGCGGCGGCCAGATCGGGGCGTCGGACCTGTGGTTGCTCGCGGCGGTGCTGCTCGGCTCGCTCGCCTACGCCGAGGGTGGGGTGCTGGCGCGGGAGATGCCGGGCTGGCAGGTGATCTCGTGGGCGCTGGTGCTCGCAGTCCCGGTGGTCGTGGTCGTCGCCGTGGTCGGAGTGGTGGTCCAGCCGCCCCACGATCCGACGGCGATGGCCTGGCTCGGCATGGCCTACGTCAGCCTGATCAGCATGTTCGCCGGGTTCTTCGCCTGGTACCGCGGCCTGGCCACCGGCGGGGTCGCGCGGATCGCGCAGCTGCAGCTCGCCCAGCCCGTGCTCACCGTCGGATGGTCGGTGCTGCTGCTGGGCGAGCAGGTCACGGCGGCCACGATCGTCGCCGGGTTGGTGGTCGTCGGCACCGTCGCGGCCACCCTCGCGAGTCGCAGGCGCGAGCGGAAGTAGGGTCGCGCCCCGTGTGGGCTCTCGCCGAGTGGACGGTGCTGGCGGTCGTGCGCGAGCAGCCGGCCCATGGCTTCGCGGTCGCGGCGCTGACGGCGCCCGGTGGTGAGCTGGGCGTCCCCCGAGGGGATCGCGGCCGTCGACGGCTGGCTGCACGAGCCCGTCGAGCACGTGCGCGAGCTGCGGTCGCAGTTGCTGATGAAGCTGGCGCTCCTGCATCGCCGCGGGATCGCCGCATCCGGGCTGCTGGAGCGGCAGCGCGCGCTGCTGCAGCCGGTGGTGGAGTCGCTGCGGGCCGAGCAGGCCACCACCGACGGTTTCGACGCTGTCCTGGTGCGCTGGCGCTACACGACAGCGAACGCGGCGCTGGAGTTCGTCGCGGCGCTGCAGGGGGAGTGAACCGGGCCCGGCCGGGAATCAGCCCGGCAGTCCGGCGCGGCGGCGCACCCAGGTGGCGGGCATCCCGCAGTCGGCTGCGATGGCCCGCCAGCTCAGCCCTGCCGCGCGCCGGTCGGTGAGGTAGCTCGCGAAGCTCGCATGCCCGGCGGCGCGGGCGATGGCATCGGCGCGATCCCGGCTGGCGCCGCGTGCCGCCGCGTGCGGCACCCGGTCCATGCCGTGGCGGCGCAGTGCGGTGCCGACGGCGCTCGGGGACAGACCGACCGCGATCGCGATCGCGCGCACGGTCATCCGGTGTGCGACGTGCCGGTCGGTCAGGTAGCTCGCGACGTCGTCGAACCCGAGCGCCCGCACCACCGGCAGCCAGCGGGCGTCCTGGCGGTGCAGCGCCGGCCCGGTCGCGATCGCCGTTGCGGTGGCCGGATCGACCGTGGCGAGATGGCGGCACAGCCAGTCCTTGTGCAGTCCGGCGGCCCTGCTGACGGCGGCGAGGCTGTGGCCCGCGGCGACGCGATCGAGCACCGCGGAACCCAGGTCCGGGTGGCCGAGTCGGGCGGCCGCGGCCGCGGCCGTGCGACGCAGGCGCTCCTCGGCGTGGCGCCTGCTCCCGGCAGCACGGGCCGCGGGTGAGATCGAAGCCAGCGTGCGCAGCGTCTTGCGGCGGCGCTGCTCAGGCTGGCGACGCCCGCGGGTGGCGGCGAGGGCCGCCAGCGTCAGCTCGCCGGAGCGGGCTCGCTCCTGCCCGATCGCGCAGCCGTCCCGGACGGCCGGATCGGTGCGGCGGCGGACGGTCAGCGCGGCGGCCCGGCGGCGACGCGTGACGTCGCCCTCGAGCGGTTGGCTGCGTTCCAGCTCGAACGCTGTGCGGTACGTCAGCTGGTCCCAGCCGTGCACGCGCAGGTGGGCCAGCACGGAGCGGAACCAGCCGCCGCACAGGTGGCACTGCACGAGGGATCCATCCGTGACGACGGTGGCGAGCGGTGCGTAGTGCGGCGTGCCGTCGGGGAGGACACCGGCGACGGCGGCGATGCCGCGTGCGCGTCGCCGCGGTGGGGTGAGCTCCCGGTCCGGACGGGATTCGGCAGCCGAGTGGGACGGGTCAGACCTTGTAGATCGACTTGTACTCGAGGTAGTTGTTCAGTCCCTCGGGTCCGAGCTCGCGGCCGACGCCGCTGTCCTTCATGCCGCCGAACGGCGAGCCCAGGTCGATGTTGTAGGAGTTGACGCCGATCGTGCCGGTGCGCACGCGGCGGGCCACGGCGAGCGCGCGCTCGTCGTCGCTCGACCACACCGAGCCGCCGAGACCGTAGTTGCTGTCGTTGGCGATCTGCACGGCCTCGTCGTCGCCGTCGAAGGGGATCACGGCCATGACCGGGCCGAACACCTCTTCGCGGGCGAGCTGGTCGGTGTTCTTGACGTCGGCGAACACCGTCGGCTCGACGAACCAGCCGCGGTCCTGACCGGCCGGGCGCCCGCCGCCCGAGACGAGCCGCGCGTCGCTGTTGCGGCCGACGTCGATGTAGCCCATGACGCGGTTGAGGTGCGTCTCGCTGGCCATCGGACCGATCTGGACCGACGGGTCCAGCGGGTTGCCGACGGTCAGGTTGCGCGTGTACTCGGCCAGCGCCTCGACGACGTCGGCGTAGCGCGAGCGGTCGACGAGGATGCGCGACTGGGTGGTGCAGGTCTGGCTGTTGTTCATGAACGACGCCATGCCCAGGCCGGCGAGCAGCGTGTCGATGTCACCGTCGGCGAGGAAGACCGCGGCCGACTTGCCGCCGAGCTCCAGGGTGACGCGCCGGATCAGGCGGCCGCACTCGGCGCCGATGATGCGTCCGGCTGCGGTGGAGCCGGTGAAGGCGACCTTGTCGACATCGGGGTGCGAGACGAGCGCGGCACCGGACTCGCGACCGGCGAGCACGATGTTGAGCACGCCCGGCGGGAGCCCGGCCTCGTTGGCGGCGTCACCGAAGACGTAGGAGTCCAGCGCCGTCTCCGGGGACGGCTTGAGCACGATCGTGCAGCCGGCCGCCAGCGCGGGGGCGATCTTGAACATCGCCAGCACCTGCGGGTAGTTCCAGGGGGTGATCGCGCCGACGACACCGACCGGCTCGCGCCGCACGATCGTCGAACCCGTCACGCTCGGCCGCTCGACCTCGAGCGGAACCGTCTTGATGATCTCGGCGTACATCTGCAACAGGCCGGCGGGCGCGGCGCCGTTGAAGGCCGACGACAGCCCGATCGGCATGCCGTTCTCCTGGCTGACCAACTTGCTCGTGCTCTCGGCGCGGGCGGTGAGCGCGTCGGCGAAGCGGTGCATCGCCGCGGCGCGCTCTTCGGGGGTGGTGCGGCCCCAGGGGCCGTCGTCGAGGGCCTTGCGGGCGGCGCCGACCGCGGCGTTGATGTCGGCGTCGGTACCCATGGATGCGGTGCCCAGCCGCTCACCCGTTGCTGCTTCGAGCGCGGTGTGGGTCTCGGTGCCCAGCGGCTCGACCCATTCCCCGTTGATGAAGAAGCGGGTGCGGTCCAGATCGGTGCTCTGATCGGCGGTAATGGTCACGGTGCCTCCCGGCGTTGGGACGGGCGCTGATGAAGGCGCGCCGGGTCGCAGTATTGGCCGCATATGCGGCGAGAATCAACCGTGCGATCCGCGGGTGCGTGCCCGAATGGAGACCTGACTCACGTCCGGCGCTCGGATCGCCCGCTTCGGGGCGACGCCCACCTGGTGGGAGTTTGTTCCTGGTATGCGGGAGCGCTGATAGCTTCGGACCGCCAGTCCTCCCGATCGATTGCGGGGCTCGGATGTCCACACCGGCGGTGTACACCCACGGTCACCACGACTCGGTGCTGCGCTCGCACCGCTCGCGAACCGTCGCGAACTCCGCGTCGTACCTGGCCGACCGGCTCGTCCCCGGCGTCGCGGTGCTCGACGTCGGCTGCGGGCCGGGCTCGATCACCGTCGAGATGGCGACGATGGTGGCTCCCGGCCGGGTCACGGCGGTGGAGGCGTCGGCTGCGGTCCTCGATGAGGCGCGCGCGCTGGCGGCCGGGGCGGGGGTGTCCACCATCGAGTTCGCCGTGGCCGATGTCCACGCGCTGGAGTTCCCCGACGGCTGCTTCGACGTGGTGCACGCCCACCAGGTGCTCCAGCACGTCGCCGACCCGGTGCAGGCGCTGCGCGAGATGCGTCGCGTGACCCGGCCCGGTGGGGTCGTCGCGGCGCGCGATGCCGACTACTCGGCGATGAGCTGGTTTCCCCGCATCCCCGAGCTCGACGAGTGGCTCGCGCTCTACCGCACCATCGCCCGCGCCAACCGCGGCGAGCCCGACGCCGGTCCGCGGCTGCACTCGTGGGCCCGCCGCGCCGGCTTCGCCGATGTCGTGTGCAGCGCGTCGACGTGGTGCTACGCCACCCCCGACGAGCGCGAGTGGTGGGGTGGCATGTGGGCCGACCGCATCCGCAGCTCGGCCATCGCGACCCAGGCCGTCGCGGGCGGGCACGCGACGGAGGCCGACCTGAACCGCATCGCGGCGGGCTGGCGGGAGTGGGTCGCGGCGGCCGACGGCTGGTTCGCGATCCTGCACGGCGAGATCCTCTGCCCCGTCTGACGGGGCGTTCGGTCGGGACGGATGGGCCCGCGAGTTGCGACGGTTCAGGGTCGGGCCGGCACCAGGAACGGGGTGACGTGGCCGGGGAGGGTGGCGTCGGCCAGCGCGACCGCCTCGGCCAGCTCGACGTCGAGCGCCTCGTAGTGCTGCTTGCCCGCGGCAGTGGTGGTGGTGAGGGTGGCCAGGCCCGCCCGGCGCTGGAAGAACGACTCGCGCACGATCAGCCCGATCACACCGTCGGTGGCCAGCACGTGGCGGCGGCGCACCAGCGATCCCTGGCTCACCACCAGCGTGCGGCCGAGCAGGGCGTGGCCGAGGTTGCGGTAGCGGTCGACGGCCAGCAGCAGCCCGATCGGCAACAGTGCCAGCGCCGCCTGCCATGGCCACGCGGGGAAGATCCCGACCCACCACGGCACCAGCAGGACGACGGTGACCAGCGCCGCGAAGCCGAGTGCGCGGGTGAACCGCCGTCGCCGGGCCCGCGGACCGTGCGGGACGAGTGGGGCCGTCACACCCGTCGACGAACCGAGCACGGCAGCCGCCACCCGCTGGGCCTCGGCCAACGGCGCCGGGGGCAGCAGCAGCGAGCCGCCCTTCTCGGCACCGCGCCCGACACGCAGCCCGGTGGTGATCGCGAGCAGCCGCGCGCCGTGCACGACGCGCAACAGCAGGCTCTCGCTGATCTCGACACCCCGCAGCCTGCTCTCGTCGACGGTGGTGGACCGGGTGGTCAGCAGCCCCCGCGACACGTGCAGGGTGCCCTCGCGGTGGCGGGTCAGCCGGAAGTTCCAGAACGCGAAGACGTAGCCGATCGTGGACAGCAACGCGACCACGATGATCAGGACGGCCGTCACCTCGAGGATCGCGACGATCAGCGGGGCGTTGCCCAGCTGGTCGAGCGCCGCGCGTGCCGCGCCGAACTCCCGGGCCCGCACGTTGGCCTCGTTGAGGATCTGGGAGAACACGCCGGCCAGCACGCCGATCGTGGCGAGCCCGCCCAGTGTGAACGGGCCGAACCGGATCCACGCCGGGTTCAGCCGCACGAGCTCGGTCTCGGCCGGTCGGGTGAGCGACGGATCCGTCGGTGCGTCGATCGTCGCGCCGGTCGACGCCGCCGCTGCGGCAACCGGCCTGCGACCGTGCAGCAGCTCCTCCCGCAGCCGCGCAGCCTCCGCTGTGGACAGTGCGTCGAGCGTGACGCCGTCGTCCTTGCGGTCCGACCGTCCGGTGCCGATCACGACGCGGGACAGCCCGAGCAGCCGCTGCATGATGTGTGACGTCAGGTCCACCGACCGGACGCGGTCGCGCGGCACCGACAGCACCTGCCGCCGCAGCAGCCCGCGCTTGACGCGCACCTCGTCGGGGGTTACCTGGTAGGTGGTGGTGGCCCAGCGCACCAGCCCCAGTGCGATGGCGATCCCGAGACCGATCAGGCTCCAGAGCGGGCCGTGCCCGTTGCTGCTGCCCAGGAACAGCACGCCGACGAGCACCGGAAGCAGCCGCACCACCTCCTGCACGGGGTGCACGGCGAGCATCAGCGGGCTCAGCCGTCGCCAGGGGTGCTCCGGGGCCGCGGTCTCGACGGCCGTCGGGGTCTCGGTCATGTCGCGTCGCCGGTGCTCGCGCGGGTGTAGCTGGACAGCTCGGCCACCAGCCGTTCGGCATCGGCCGCGACCAGCCCGTTGACCTCGACCGGGCCCTTCGCCGATGCCGTGGTGACCGTGACGTCGGTGAGACCGAACAGCTGCTGCAGCGGCCCGCGCTTGGTGTCGACGGTCTGGATCCGCGAGATCGGGGCGACGCGCCGCTCGATGTTGAACCAGCCCGACTGCGTGTAGACGACGTCCGGGGTGATCTCGTAGCGGTGCACGCGGTAGCGCCACTGCGGCATGACGGCCAGGTGGAGGATCGCGACCGCGGCCGTGACGATCAGCCCGACGACGTGGGGCGCGGCGGGGCCCTTGTCCCAGAACACCATCCAGACGACCTGGACCGCGGCGACGACGAGCCAACCCAGCGCGGCGCGCGCCGTCCAGAAGGGGATGGCCTTGCGGCTGACCTGGTGCGCCGGTGGACGCAGGACGGGCGCGGACTGGGGATCCCAGGTGGATGCTGACACGCCGTCCACTATTGCGGGTGTTGCCGGATTCCGCCCATGACATCCGCCATCCGATCGATGGGCGTTGCTCCCTCCCCAGCCGCACCCGTCGGGCCCTGTGGCGCTGCAAGCCCCACACTGAGGTGGCCTGCCAGCGGGGACCCATCCGGGACGGCACCCGACGCGTCGCGAGGGCCTGACGAGCCGGGCAGGTGATCAACGCGCACAGGTTTCGGTTCGATCATGAGCCAGTGGGCGCTCGGCGGCGGGTGCGGTGATCAACGCCCACTGGGTCATGGTCAACACCGAACCAGTAGGCGTTGATCACCCAGCCGCACCGCAGCACCCCACGCCGGTTCTCATCCTTCACGGCGGCCGCAGGCCATGACGGACTTCCTGCAGTCTCGGGTGCGGGCGGTCAGCGCCGAGCCCGGGCCTTCCGCGCCGGGGTGACGGCCAGTGCCCAGTGGCTCGGCCGGCTCAGTGCCGCGGGCAGCGGCGTGGCGAGGTCGCCGATGGCAGCGTTCACCTGGAACTGGGCGAGGAAGATCGTCTCGGTGAGCCGGGCGCCGCGCAGGTCGGCGCCGCGCAGATCGGCGCCGATGACGTCGGCCAGCCGCAGGTCCGCGCCGCGCAGGTCGGCGCCGATCAACCAGGCGCCCCGCAGGTTCGCCCCGCGCAGGTCGGCCCCGCGCAGCTTCGCGCCCATCAGGTCGGCACCGCGGCGGTCGGGCTGCTGCGGGGCACGCGCCCGTGCGCGTTCGCTCGTGCGCACGAGCAGGGTGTTCACGCGGGCGCGGTGGCCGCTCACGTCGAGCGCGGCCAGGTCGGCCGCGCTGCCCTCGGTGAGCCGTTCGGTCTCCTCGATCAGCTGGTGCACATCGGTGGCGGGCATCAGCTCCGCGGCCGCGGTCAGGTACCAGAGCAGCTCGTGCAGCTGCTGCATCACCTCGAACGTCGCGAACATCGACGGCGCCTCCGCGGTTCGCCAGTCGATCCCGCCGAACGTCCCCTGCGACACGTGCTGGCCCGCGCCGAAGCAGTCGAACACCGTGCACCCGGGGAACCCGCGGTCGCGCAGCTCGCTGTGGATGCCGCACCGGGAGTCGTCCTGCAGGTGGGGGCAGGGTGTGTTGGCGGGCTTGTCGATCGCGAAGTCGGCCGAAGCGGAGAGGCTCTGGACGACGCAGCACAGGCCGAAGCAGTTGGCGCAGTCGGCACGCAGATCGCGGCGACGGTCGTCGGGCACGGCGGGGCTCCTTCGGCACACGGCGGTCGGCCGAGCGTATCCGCTCCGACGGCTGCCATCCTGGCTGCATGCCGGTCACCGCAGAGGACATCCGCAGCGTCGCCGCGCCGTTGCCCCGCACCGAGGTCGCGTTCGTCCGCGACGCGATGAAGTTCCGGGTGCGCGGGATCGTCTACGCGGCCGTCGCTCCCGACGAGCTGACGATGGGCTTCGCGTTCCCCAAGGACGAGCGGGCCGCGCTGGTGGCGGCGCAGCCCGCGAAGTTCCACCTGCCCATCGAGTCGGACATGCGGTTCAACTGGGTTCGGGCCTGGCTGGCGCCGCTGGGGTTCGACGAGATGCGCGAGCTCGTCCTCGACGCCTGGCAGCTGGTCGTGCCGAAGAAGGTGGTCAGGGAGTACTACGGGCTCAGGGGCAGATCGTGAGCGCGCTGATCCGGCCACCGCTCACGGTGAAGTGGTGGTGCAGGTCCACCGGGCTGCCCGGGAAGTCGCCCTCCAGCCGGGTGTCCACGACGGTGGCGTCGCCGACCACGGCGCTGCCGGTCACGGTGCGGGTGAACGTGAACGCGGCCACCACGGCGTCGGTCCAGGCACGGATCGCGTCGATGCCGACGTGGTTGCGGCCCTCGTCGTGCACCACGGCGTCGGGCGCGAACAGGGTGTCGAGCAGCGGGCCGACCTCGGACTTCGGGGTGGTCAGGTACGTGGTGACGGGCACGGGCAGCTCGGGCATCGGGTTCCTTTGTCAGTGCTAGAATCGAAGTTACTGACTTCGACTTTAGCACTGACTGAGCGGAAGGGGTCAACCCCGGAATGGCGAGCAAGATCCGTCTCGAGGACCGCGAGTGTCCACTCTCGACAGCGCTTGGACATGTCGGGGAGTGGTGGACGCTGCTGATCCTGCACGACGTCTTCGACGGCTACACCCGGTTCGACCAGTTCCAGCAGAACCTGTCGATCTCCTCGAGCATGCTCACGAGCAGGCTCAGGACGCTGGTGGCCAACGGCCTGCTGGAGCGACGGGCCTACCAGGCCAACCCGGTGCGCCACGAGTACGTGCTGACCGATCTCGGCCGCTCGCTGCGCCCCGTGATCGTGGCGCTCGCCGCGTGGGGCAACTCCCGGCTCGACCCAGCCGCGCGCAGCATGATCCTCGTCGACGCCGCCACCGGGGTGGAGGCCGACCCGGTCATCGTCGACCGGGTCACGGGCCGCAGGCTCGACGGTGACGACTTCGTCTTCGCCGCGGGCCCGGCCGCGAGCGAGCCGTTCCGGGCCCGGTACAGCAGGGAGTCCCGCTCCTAGCCGATCGGCACGTCCGGATCGGCGAGCACCGCCGGGTCGACGCGCCTGCCGCCGCGGATGAGATCCCCGATCGGCCCGGTGACGTCCCAGACGTTGACGTTCATCCCGGCCAGCACGCGCCCATCACGCAGCCAGAACGCCACGAACTCCCGCTTCGCCAGTTCACCGCGGATGACGACGTCGTCGTAGCCGCCGGGCTCGGCGTAGCCGGTGTACTCCATGCCGAGGTCGTACTGGTCGGTGAAGAAGTACGGCAGGCGGTCGTAGGACGCCGGGATCCCGAGCATCGTCTGTGCGGCGACGGCCGGCTGGTTCAGCGCGTTCGCCCAGTGCTCGACGCGCAGGCGGCGCTGCAGCAGCGGGTGGTAGCTGTTGGCAACGTCGCCCGCCGCGAGGATGTCGGCATCGGACGTCTGCAGGTGCTCGTCGACCAGTACGCCGTTGTCGACGTCGAGTCCGCCCTCCCGGGCGAGCTCGACGTTCGGCTCCACCCCGACGCCGACGACCACGATGTCGGCAGGCAGTTCGGCGCCGTCGGCCAGCACCACGCTGCCGGCGCGGATCTCCGCGACGCCCACCTCGCAACGCAGGTCGACACCGTGTTCGACGTGCAGGTCGGCGAAGACCTGGGCGACCTTCGGCCCGAGCACGCCGAGCAGGGGGAGCGCGGCCTGTTCGAGGACCACGACCTCGGCCCCGGCGGTGCGGGCCGCGGCGGCGGTCTCCAGCCCGATCCAGCCGCCGCCGATGATCACCACGCGGGCCCCGGGCCGGAACGCCGCTTTGAGGTCCTCGCTGTCGTCGATCGTGCGCAGGTGGTGCACGTTCGCGAGCTCGGCTCCGGGGATCCGCAGCTGCCGGGGCCGGGCGCCGGTGGCCAGTAGCAGCTTGTCGTAGTGCAGCACGGAACCCGACGCGGTACGCAGTTCGTGGGCGGTGCGGGCGATCGCGGTGACCGCATCGTCGAGCCGCAGTTCGACGACGTGCTCGGCGTACCACTGTTCGGGGTGCACGAAGGCGGATTCGCGCTCGGCGCTGCCCTGCAGGTAGCCCTTCGACAGCGGCGGACGTTCGTAGGGCCGGTGTTGCTCGTCACCGAACAGCACGATCCGGCCGTGGAAATCCTGCTCGCGGAGGGCCTCGGCCGCCTTGGCGCCCGCCAGTCCGGCTCCGACGATGGCGAAGGTTCGCTGGTCAGTGGGCATAGCGGGCTCCCGGTGTGGCTGGTGTCGAGGTGAGGGCCAGGAACTCCGCGCGGGAGCGGGGGTCCTCGCGCAGCGAGCCCAGCAGCGTCGAGGTGATGGTGCTCGTGCCCGTGGCCCGCACCCCGCGCAGCGACATGCACATGTGCTCGGCCTCGATGACGACCCCGACGCCGGCGGGCTGCAGGTGCGTCTGCAGCCAGTCGGCGATCTGCTTGGTCAGCCGCTCCTGCACCTGGGGACGGCGCGCGAACATCTCGACGACCCTGGCCAGTTTCGACAGGCCGAGGATGCGCTGGCCGGGCAGGTAGCCGACGTGGGCGATGCCGACGAACGGGAGCATGTGGTGCTCGCAGACCGACTGGACGGGGATGCCACGCGCCAGCACGAGCTCGTCGTACTGCTCGTCGTTGGCGAACGTCGTGAGGTCGAACGGGCGGGGCGTCAGCATCTCCGCGTAGGCGTGCGCCATCCGTCGTGGCGTGTCTGCGGTGGCATCCGAGCTGGTGGAGACGCCCAGCGCGGTGAGGAACGCGCGCGCAGCCCGTTCCGCACCGGCGAGGTCGACGGTGTCGGAGGGCGGGACGACGCGCAAGGGGCTGGCCTGGGACGGCACGGGTTCCTCCGAGCTCTAAAGGACGATATGGTGGACGTTAGAACGACGGATCGCCTGCGTCAACGGCGGCCCACCCGTCGGGAGGGGATCGAGTGGACGACTTCGCCACGCAGGTCACCGGCATCGGCGCGCTGGCCGAGCCGGCCCGCCGGGCGCTGTACCTCTACGTCGTCGCGCAGGACGATCCCGTGAGCCGCGACCAGGCCGCCACCGGCGCCGGGCTGCCCCGGCACATGGCGAAGTTCCACCTCGACCGGTTGGTGACCGACGGCCTGCTCGACACCGAGTTCCGGCGGCTGTCCGGGCGGCGCGGCCCCGGCGCGGGCCGCCCGGCGAAGCTGTACCGGCGCTCGTCACGGCAGGTCGAGGTCAGCCTGCCGGAGCGGCACTACGACCTCGCGGGCCGCATACTGGCCCGTGCCGTCGAGGACGCCGCTCGCGACGGCGTACCCGTGCTCGAGGCGATGCAGCGCGCCGCGGCCGAGGTGGGGCGCCGGATCGGGGCCGGAGCGCCTGTCGGCGAACGGGCGCCTCTCGAGTCCGTCGCCGACGCACTCGCGTGCCACGGCTACGAACCGCGCGTCCGCGCCGGCCGGGTCCTGCTCGCCAACTGCCCCTTCCACGCGTTGGCCGCTGAGCACGCGGAGCTGGTGTGCGGCATGAACCTGCATCTGATCACCGCGCTGGTCGCCGAGGCCGGGCCGGCGGGGGTCCGGGCCGAGCTCGCGCCGTCCGCCGGGCACTGCTGCGTGGTCCTGACGTGCGAGTGAGCGCCGCACTACGCTGCGGTGATGAGCATCGAGGTCACGCTGCCGGAGCTCGCAGCGATGCTGGCGCGCTATCGCTTCGCGTACCTGCTGACGGTCGGCGACGACGCCCGCGCGCACGTCGTGGCCGTCACCCCCGTGCTGGCGGGCGGCTCGCTGCAGGTCGGTGATCTGGGGCGGCGGACGCGGGCCAACGTGGCCGTCCGATCGGCCGTCACACTCGTGTGGCCCCCGGCGGATCCGGCCGACCACACCCTGATCGTCGACGGCAACGGGGTGCTGCGCGACGGTTCGCTCGTGATCGCGCCGACGCGTGCGGTGCTGCACCGTCCCGCCCCCGCGCCGGTGCCGGCGGAAGCCGGCGCGTGTGAAGCCGACTGCGTGGAGCTTCCCGTCACGTAGTCAGCCGATGTGCTGCACGTCCCGCTCGCCCGTGTAGAGCGGCCAGCCGGGGTCACCGGTGCGGATGAACGCGATCCAGGGCCGTTGCACGGCGTCGACGAGCCCGTCGGGAACGCCCTCGGTGCCGAGCATCGGCGCGTCGCTCCACGACTGCGGGTTGCCGAAGACGAAGGGGAGCTCGAGGCAGTGGCAGGCGCCGAACGGGCTGCCGGCCGGGCGGTGATCGAACGAGTACGCGTACACCGCGTTGCCGCTCGGTGCCAGGCCACCGGCGAGGCGGTCGCCGTCGCGGAAGAACTCGTCCGAGAGCGCGCTCGCGATCGCGGCCGGGGTGCCGGGCTCGTACCGGGCGTAGGCGTCCTCGGCGGCGGCGCCCAGCCGTGGTCGCACCGCGTCCAGCACCTGTTCCCGGGTCATCCCCGCCATGGCCTCGTTGCCGGCGAGGAAGGCGCCTGCTCCGATCATCCCAGCTCCGGTCATCCCTGATCCGTGAAGATCGTGTTGGTGCCGCGGGCGTCGCGGTCGATCCCGCCGAACGCGTGCGGCATGGCGTAGATCGCGCTGCCGCAGGTGTTGGTGATGATCACCTTCTCGACGTAGGCGAATCCGGGGGTGCGCTGCAGGCTCGTGCTGGTGCACGAACCCTCGGCGGCGCCGGCGGTCGCGACCGACGAACCGAGCAGGCAGGCGACTGCCGATGCGACCATCGCAGCCTTCGTCAGGAACCGCATGAGACCTCCGGTGGGTGTCGGAGGCGCAGCGTGGCATCGGGAGCAGGCGGCGGCGTAGTGCGTTGAGCGGTGGCTCAATCTCCTGCAACGCGAGGGTCGGGCGGCTACGCCAGCGCCGTGCCCTGCGCCGAAGCCAGCCGCCAGCCGGCGCCGTCGGCCACGAAGACGTGGGTGTAGCGGCTACCGGTGCGGACCTGCGCACCGTCGGGCAGCGTGAACTCCATGGCGGTGCGGCCGACGACCACGGTGGTGTCGCCGAACTGCCTGGTCACGGCCTCGCCCGGGAACGTCTCGATCGCGGTGAACCGCACGGCGCCGGACGCGACGAACGCGACGAACTCGGCACGGGGCGTGACCGCGCCCGCGTTCACGTCGACGATGAGGAACTCAGGGTCGAGCACCTCGTCGAGCGTGGCGGGGTCGGCGGCGATCAGCGCGTCGAAGAAGCGTCGGTCGGTGTCGGCGACGGTGGTGGTGCTCATGGACGGAGTCCTTCTGTGCGGTGTTGCCCGGCCTGCTCGGCGATGCCGGCGAGGAGGTGGCGCAGGCCGCCGGTGAACCGGCGGTGCATGGCGGCGGGGTCGGTGCTGGGGTTGAACCGCGACAGGTGCGGGTAGCTGCCGGGCGGTTCGTGGGCGGCGAAACCGGCGTTCGCCTCGGCCTGCGACTCCGCGTGCACGAAGCCGAGTACGAACCAGATGAGGGCCAGGTAGGCGTCGGCCACCTCGTCGTCGGGCAGGCCGCTGGCGGCGACAAGTGCGATGGTCTCGTCGGCCAGTCGCAGCGTGGTGGGGCCGAGTCGCCAGCTCGCTCCCCACAGCACCGTGACCAGCGCGGGCCGGGGGAGCAGGGCCGCGCGCATGCGCTCCGACAGTGTCAGCAGGCACTCCTGCCAGCCGCCGTCGGCGGGCACCTCGACGGCGCTCAGCGTGTCGTCGAGAACGGCGGCGAGCAGCTCGTCGCGATCGCGGACGTGCCAGTAGAGCGTGGCCGGGCCGGTGCCTAGCGTCCGGGCGAGAGAGCGCATCGACAGGCCGTCGATCCCGGTCTCGTCGAGCAGCCGGCCCGCGGCGACGACCACGTCCTCGCGAGACAGCGTGACCCGGCCCTTCGCCATGGCCGAGGTGCTGCGCACGCTCCCGATCGGCGTTCTGGTCACTCGAACACTGTACCGGTCGGCCCGGTGAGCGCTGCGCAACTTGCCTGACGGTGACAGAACGCTGCCACTGGACGGGCCGGTGCCTGACCCGGACGACACAGTGCCGGGGAGCCGTCACAACGGACACTTCGGTCCTCGGTGACGAAGCACGTCCTGCCTTCTGGAGATCGAGATGACTCGAGCCGGACAACCGCCCCATCCCTACGGCCCGGGCTACGGGCCCGACAACCCGGGTTACGGCCCCGTGCCGCAACCGCCGCGTCGGCCGAAGCGGACGCTGCGCAGGGTGTTGCTCGCCCTGCTCGGCTTCGGGGTCCTCCTGGTCGTCGCCGCGATGATCTTCGGTAAGGGCACCGCGCCGACGCGCAACGTGACCGATGGCGCGACCGAGAAGGCGGGGACGCTCTCGGCGCTCGATCTGCGGGCCGGTGACTGCTACAACAGCAAGCAGTTGCCGCCGGAGCCCGGCAGCGCCCAGCCCATCAGCACCGTCGAGGTGGTGCCCTGCACCTCGGGGCACACCGCTCAGGTCGTCGACAAGGTCACCTACAAGGTCACCGACAGCCTGGCCGATGTCCGCGCCACCCGCTCGGGCGCCGACTGCAACACCGCGTTCAAGGCCAAGGTGCAGCCGACTGTGCTCAACGACGCGAAGTTCCAGCTCGGGCTCATCTCGCCCCGTGACGAGGCGACGTGGCTGAAGCACCCGGTCATCGCCTGCGTCGTGGCGCACCCGAGCACGACGACGACGCTGCTCAAGTAGCGACCTGTCGGCCCCTCACCGCATCACGGCGGTGGGGGGCCCGGCCGGGTACTGCCGCGCACCAGCAGGGCGAACGGCGTCTGCACGTTCTCCGCCGCAGGCGCCGCCTCGGCGACGCTGCGCCGGTGGATCATGTCGACGGCCGTCTCGGCGATGGCCGCCTTGTCCGGTGCGATCGTGGTGAGAGAGGGCAGGCTGTAGGCCGCCTCCTCGGTGCCGTCGAATCCGACCACCGCCACCTCCTCCGGCACGCGCACGCCGCGCTCGGCGGCGGCGAACAGCGCGCCGACGGCGAGCAGGTCGTTGAAGCAGAAGACCGCGTCGGGCGGGTCGGCGCGATCGAGCAGCCACCGCATCGCCTCGGCCCCGTCACGGCGGTGATAGTTGCTGGCCGGTGCCACGAGGTCGCCACGCTGCGGGAGTCCGGCGGCGGCGAGTGCCGCGCGGTAGCCCGCCAGCCGCAGCGCGGCCGTGCCCCGCCGCGGGTTGTCGCCGATCACCGCGATCCGCGTGCGACCCAGCTCGATCAGGTGCTCGACGGCCGCTCGGGCCGCTGCGACGTTGTCGATCGCCACCCGGTCGAACGGGACGTCGACAGCGTGCTCGCCGAGCACCACCATCGGGACGCCGGGTGCCAGCTCGGCGAAGTCGGCCTCCTCCAGCGCCTCCGGGCTGACCAGCGCCCCGTCGATGAGATGGGGGCCGAGCGAGGCCAGCGTGGCCCGTTCCAGGTCGCGGACGCCCTGGGTCTGTTCGATCAGGACGTTCCAGTCGCGCTGGTGCGCGGCGCCGATGACGAGCCCGGTGAGCTCGGCGAAGTAGGGCACCGACAGCTCGGGGACCACGAGCGCGATGAAGCCGGTGCGGCCGCGGCGCAGGTTGCGAGCGCCGAGGTTGGGGCGGTATCCGGTGGCCGTGAGCGCCTCCTCGACCCGTCGCCGGTTGTCGGCCTTCACGAACGCGTAGCCGTTGACGACGTTGGAGACGGTCTTGACCGACACGCCGGCCAGCTCGGCGACATCCTTCAGCGTGACGGCCATCGGCGCCTTCTCCCGTCTTTCCATCGTTGTTCCAACGATGTATAACATGTCTGCCTGACGTCGAGTGATGCCCATCACCCGTCCGGCTCCGCTTGTTCGCCGGTCCCAAAGGAGCGACCTTGTCCACCATGGTCACCACGTCGCGCTCGCGACGGTCCCGGGTCGTGGTCGTCGCGGCCGCGATCGCCACGCTCGCCCTCACCGGATGCGCCAAGGCCGAGACGGCCCCGTCCGCCCCGTCCGGCAGCGGTGGCCCGGCCGCCACCGCCGGAGCCCAGCAGGCCGGCGGCGCCACCTGCACGCTGGAGCAGACCGGCTACCCGAAGGTGGACCTCAAGACCGCGATCGTCGGGTTCTCGCAGTCGGAGAAGGAGGGCAACCCCTTCCGCATCGCCGAGACCCAGTCGATCAAGGACGAGGCCGCCAAGCTCGGCATCGCCGCCGACCACCTGCTGCTGACCAACGCCCAGAGCGACCTGAACAAGCAGGTCAGCGACATCAAGTCGATGCTGGCGCAGGGCGCGCAGCTGCTGATCGTCGCGCCGCTCAACTCCGACGGCCTGCAGCCCGCACTCGACGCCGCGAAGGCGAAGAAGGTGCCGGTGGTCACCATCGACCGCAAGGTCACCTCCCCGCCGTGCTCGGACTACCTCACCTTCATCGGATCGGACTTCGTCTCGCAGGGCAAGCGCGCCGCCGACGAGATGATCCGCGTGACCGGCGGTACCGGGAAGGTCGCGATCCTGCTCGGATCGTCGGGCAACAACGTGACGACCGACCGGACCCAGGGCTTCAAGGACCAGCTCAAGACGGCCGCCGGGCTGTCGGTCGTCGTCGAGCAGACCGGCGACTTCGAGCGCGCCAAGGGGCAGTCGGTGATGGAGCAGCTCATCCAGAGCAACCCCGACATCACCGCCGTGTACGCCGAGAACGACGAGATGGGAATCGGTGCGGTCAACGCGCTGAAGGCGGCAGGCAAGACGCCGGGCAAGGACGTCAAGGTCGTGTCCGTCGACGGCACGCGCAACGCCGTGCAGCTGATCGCCGACGGCAGCTACAACGCCGTCATCGAGTCCAACCCGCGGTTCGGACCGCTGGCGTTCCAGACGCTTCAGCAGTTCGTGGACGGCAAGCCGATCGCGAACAGCGTGATCATCTCCGACGACCAGTACGACGAGACGAACGCCGGCCAGAAGGTCGCCAACGCTTACTGAGGACCAGGTGAACCAGCAGGAAGCACCCGTGCTCGAACTCGTCGACGGGTCCAAGACCTTCGCCGGCACCACCGCGCTGGACCACGTGTCCTTCGCGCTGCGTGCCGGCGAGGTGCACGCGCTCGTGGGGGAGAACGGTGCCGGCAAGTCGACGCTGATCAAGGTGCTGACCGGCGTCCACCAGCCCGACGGTGGCGAGCTGCTCCACCGCGGGCGCCCGGTGCGGTTCCTGCGCCCGCTGCAGGCCCAGCAGGCCGGGATCTCCACGATCTACCAGGAGGTCAACCTCATACCCTTGCGCAGCATCGCGGCCAACGTCTACCTCGGCCGCGAGCCGCGCACCCGGCTGGGTCTGATCGACTGGCGGCGCACCAACGCGATGGCGCGGGAGCTGCTCGCCGACTACGGCGTCGACGCCGACGTGCGGTTGCCGCTCGCCGGGCTGGGCGTCGGAGCGCAGCAGATGGTGGCGCTGGCCAGGGCCGTCTCCACCGAGGCCGACGTCGTGATCATGGACGAGCCGACGTCCTCGTTGGAGCCCCGGGAGGTCGAGACGCTGTTCTCGGTGATCGACCGGCTGCACGGCGAGGGCATCGCGATCCTCTACGTCAGCCACCGGCTCGACGAGCTGTACCGGATCTGCGACCGCGTCACGGTGCTGCGTGACGGCAGGCTCGTCCACACCGGAGCGCTCGCCGACCTCCCGCGGATCGAGCTGGTCTCCCACATGCTGGGCCGTTCCGTCGGCGACATCGCGGCGCACGGGTCCACCACGTTCACCGAGGGCAGCCACGCCACCAGCGAGCCGCTCCTGCGCGTCGAGCACGTCGGCAGCGGCCCGCGCCTCACCGACGTGTCGGTGTCCGTGCGGCCGGGGGAGGTCGTGGGCCTGGCCGGCCTGCTCGGCTCGGGACGCAGTGAGACCGCGCGGGCCGTCATCGGGGCGCTGGCCCGCGACCGCGGCACCGTCGTGATGGACGGGCGACCGGTGCGGTCGGGCAGCGTGCCCGCGGCGATGCGCGCCGGGCTCAGCATGCTCGCCGAGGACCGCAAGGCGCACGGCATCATCTCGAACCTCTCGGTGCGGGAGAACATCGTGCTCGCCGCGCTCCCGCGGCTCTCGCGCCTCGGTGTGATCGACCGGGCCCGGCAGGACCGGGTCGTCGAGACGTTCATGAAGCGGCTGCGGATCAAGGCGTCGAGCCCGGACCAGAAGGTCGCGGAGCTCTCCGGCGGCAACCAGCAGAAGGTGCTGCTCGCCCGCTGGCTGTGCACCGAACCGCGCATCCTGCTGCTCGACGAACCCACGCGCGGCATCGACATCGGCGCGAAGGCCGAGGTACAGGCACTGATCGACGACCTCGCCGCCGACGGCCTCGGCGTGCTGCTGATCTCATCGGACATGGAGGAGCTCATCGAGGGGTCGGACCGCGTGGTGGTGCTGCGCGACGGCGCCGTGGTCGGCGAGCTGGCCGGCGCGGACGTCACCGAGGCCGCGGTGCTGGCCGCGATCGCAGCGGAGTCTCCCGAAGCTGGGTCGCCCGATGCTGCAACTCCCGGTGTTGGGAGCGCCGCCGATGGCTGAGACGACGGTCGTCGACACCGAGCGCATCACGGCCCGCGGTGGTGCGGGCCGGTGGCTGCAGGACTACGGCGTCTACGTCGCGGTCGCGGTGCTGGTGCTGTTCAACCTGCTGTTCACCGCCAACTTCCTGTCCGGTGCGAACCTGCGGACCCAGCTCGTGCAGGCCGCCCCGATCTGCATCGTGGCGCTCGGCATGGCGCTGGTCATCGGCACCGAGGGCGTCGACCTGTCCGTCGGCGCGGTGATGGCGCTGACCGCCGCGCTCATCCCGCTCTACCTCGGCTACGGCGCCGGTCCGGCGGTCGTCGTCGCGCTGCTCGCCGGCCTGCTCGCGGGCCTGTTCAACGGGGTGCTGGTCGCCTACGTCGGTATCCAGCCGATCGTCGCGACGCTCGCGCTCCTCGTGGCCGGGCGCGGGCTCGCGCTCGTGCTCGCGGGTGGGCAGCTCGTCGACGTCCGGGACGCGTCGTTCCTCGCGCTCGGCAGCGGCGACCTGTTCGGGATCCCGGTCAGCGTGCTCGTCGCGGCGGTGCTCGCCGTGCTCGCCGGGCTGCTCGTGGCCCGCACGACGTTCGGCCGCAGGCTCGTCGCGATCGGTGGCAACCGGGAGGCGAGCCTGCTCGCCGGGCTGCCGGTACGGCGCGTGCTGGTGGCGGTCTACGCGATCTGCGGGGTGCTGGCCGCGGTGGCGGGGGTGCTCGCCACCTCGCGGCTCGGCGCGGGCGACCCGGCCAACACCGGCCTGCTGATGGAGCTCTCGGCGATCACGGCGGTGGTCGTGGGTGGCACCCCGCTGACCGGTGGCCGGGTCCGGATCCTCGGCACCGTGATGGGTGCGATCCTCATGCAGCTCGTGCGGGCGACGCTGATCAAGCACAACCTGCCGGACTCGTCGGCGCAGATGATCCAGGCCGCGATCATCGTGGTCGCGGTGTACATCGCTCGTGAGCGGAGCAGCCGATGACGGCCCCCACCGTGTCGCCCGGCCGCCGGGCCTTGGTGGCCGGGCTGCTGCAACGCCAGGGCGCGGCCGTCGTGCTCGTCGTCGTGGTGGTCGTGGCCTGGCTGGCGTTCCCGCGGTTCGGCACCGGCGACAACCTTCGCGACCTCGCGCTGCAGAGCTCCTTCCTCGCCGTGATCGCGCTCGGCATGACGTTCGTGATCATCACGGGCGGCATCGACCTGTCCGTCGGGTCGGTGTACGCGCTGGGCGGGGTGCTGGCCGCCTACGGCTCGCGGTTCGGTGTGGTGGTCGCGCTG
Organism: Pseudonocardia sp. GCM10023141; assembly: GCF_042653605.1. NCBI lineage: Bacteria > Bacillati > Actinomycetota > Actinomycetes > Pseudonocardiales > Pseudonocardiaceae > Pseudonocardia > Pseudonocardia sp. GCM10023141. Next base: position 61,309 of record NZ_JBHSIR010000021.1, on the reverse strand, counting down.
TTGCTGCCGCTGGTGGTGTGCGGCGCGATCGGGCTGGTCAACGGCCTGCTCGTGGCGCGCACCAGGATGGCGCCGTTCATCGTCACGCTGGCCGGCCTGCTGTTCGCCCGCGGCCTGCTGCTCCTGATCACCAGCGAGGGTGCCACCACGTACAAGATCGAACCCGACTCGGCGTTCCTGTGGCTCGGGCGCGGCACGATCCTCGGGATCGGCGTGCCCGTGTACGTCGCGGTCGTGCTGTTCCTGCTGGGCGGGCTCGTGCTGCAGCGCAGCCGGTTCGGGCAGTCGGTGTTCGCCACCGGCGGCGCCGAGAGCTCGGCCCTGCTGATGGGGCTGCCGGTGGCGCGCACCAAGGTGCTCGTCTACACCGGCAGCGGCCTGCTGGCCGGGTTCGCGGGAGCGATGACGGCGGCGTACCTGCAGTCCGGGGTCACCGTGATCGGGGTGGGCACCGAGCTCGACGCGATCTCGGTCGTCGTCATCGGTGGCACGTTGCTGACCGGCGGGGCCGGCTCCGTGCTGGGCACCATGATCGGGGTGCTGCTGCGCAACGTCATCCAGAACGTGATCAACCTGGTCGGCAGCCTCGACAGCAACATCCAGTCGGTGGTGAGCGGCGCGTTCCTGCTGATCGTCGTGATCATCCAGCGGGCGCTGTCCCGCTCGCGCGGCGGAACCTCGTCCCGGGGTCCCGCCCGGCAGTCTGCGAAGTCCATCGGGTCCGGCCGGGGCGACGTCGAGCGGTCACGCACCGGTCGGACCTGAGCGGCGCTCGAGAAGCCGATCGATGAACCGGTCGAGGAGCACCGACCCGCCGAGCACGACGACGACGGCCGTGGCGAGTCCGCCGACGCAGTCCGTGAGGTAGTGCGTGTCCAGCAGCACCTGTGACCAGCCCATCCCGATCCCGCCGGCCAGCGCGCCGAGTGCGATCAGGACGAGCGCGAGGATGCGCCCGGCGCGGGTGGCCTCGACGAGGATCATGGCCACGACGATCCCGAACGCGGTCGCGACGGCGGTATGGCCGCTGGGATAGGAGAGGAAGTCACCGTGGATGGTGCGGTCCACCAGGGGTTTGAGGGCGGTCGTCGCCGCGGCGCTGGCGAGCGGCGCCGCGAACGCGACCGTGGCGAGCCGCAACCGGCCCATGCAGGCGCAGATCACGGCGCCGAGCACCACCAGCACAGCGACGGACCGGGCTTCGCCGTAGCCGTTGACGTTGAGCGCGGCCTGGATCGCCGATCGAGAGCCGGCACGGGTGGCCTCGGCCCACTGCGCGGCCGACCGGTCCAGTGCGCTGCCGGCATCGTCACCGGCGTAGCAGATCGCCAGCACGAGGACGATACATGCGGCCGCGACCGTGCCGATCAGGAACGGCGTCCGCAACCCCGGGCGCACCACCGGCGCCAGCCGTCGCCGCACGGTCGCTGCCATCACCGTCGGAACTCTGCTGCAGCGGACCCGCCGCACCGACGCATGCCCTGCCCGCCATCGTCCAGCAGGACCGTCACCCGATGACACCCCTTGCCGGTTGTGCGAACGTCCGGGGATTGACGTCGCCGGGCGGCCGGACGTCGTTACCGCGAGCGGATGCGGGTGCGGGACGGGCGGATGACCGTCAGGTAACGAATGCGGCAATGTGGGCGAAGGATCCATCACGCGCTGTCGGCAGTCGCCTGGGAGGTCCTGAGCAGTGGTGCGCAGGCTGTGCGTGGAGGAATGCTACGCGGATCATCTGCTCGGGCTGGCCGCCTTCGGGTTGCCGGGTTCGACCCGGCCCCTGCCTGCCGGTCCACTCGGCGAGCAGGAATGGGCGGCGTTGCTGCCAGCCGTCATCAAGCACCGGCTGAGCGGGCAGCTGCAGAGCGCGATCCGCGCGGGAGCCTTTCCGGCCACCCCGCAGCAGCGCGAACAGGCGACCGGCCTGCACCGGACCGCGGCGATCCGCGCGATGGTCGTCGAGGGCGAGCTGGTGGCGACGCTGGCGAAGCTGTCCGGGCACGGGATACCCACCCGCGTCCTCAAGGGTTCGGCCGTGGCACACCTCGACTACGCGCAGACCGCGGTCCGGTCGTTCAACGACCTCGACCTGCTCCTTCGACCCGGCGACTTCGACGAGGCGGTCCGGGTCCTCGTCGGGTCGGGTCTGGTCAGGACGCTCGCGGAACCGCGTCCGGGATTCGACCAGCGCTTCGACAAGGGAACGACCCTCCGCAGCCCCGCCGGCCTCGAGCTGGACCTGCACCGGACCTTCGTGCTGGGCCCGTGGGGTGTTCTCGTCGATATGGGGACCCTGTGGGAGACGGGGGAGGAGTTCGCCGTCTCCGGGGGCGTCGCGGTCGCGCTGTCTCGACCGAACCGCTTCCTGCACGCCTGCTACCACGCCGCGCTGGGTGACTGGCCCTTGCGGCTGGGCTCCCTGCGTGACATCGCCGAGATGCTCCCCGCCGTCGAGCGTGATGCAAGCGCTGTGCGCAGGCGGGCGGCCTCCTGGGGCGTGGAGGCCATCGCCGCGGCTGCGATCGCCGACACCCTGCGCCTGCTCGGTCTCGAGGCCGGAAGCACCCTGCGGGCGTGGGCCGTGGAGCGCGTTCCGAACCGGCGCGAGGAAACCTGGCTCGGGCTGCACACGCGGGAGAACAAGACGTTCGCGGCGCAGGCCCTCGCGACGATCCGGGCGCTGCCCGGGCTTCGCGACAAAGCTGCGTACGTGCGCGCGCTGCTCCTGCCGGACCAAGTCTACACGTCGGGTCGGCACGCGTCCGTGCTGGAGCGGTGGCGCTACGGGGTGCGCGAGATAAGGCGCGGGCGAAGCGCCGCACGGTAGCGCCCGCCTCGGGGCTACCGATCCGTCAAGGCTTCTCGATCGACATCGGATCGGCCGGAACGGGCTGCACCGTCGTGGCCAACCACGCCTGCTGCAGGAGACCCATCGTCGGAGCGTGCGGCGAGTCGGAGAGCCAGTTTCGGCGCAGCGCCTCAGGGTCGACGAGCGCGGTGTCGACGCCGTCGCCGGTCCAGCCGCGCGCGAACTCACGGGTCCGCTCGGTGAACACCGCGTGGGTGAAGACTGCCTTGGTGCTGCGTTCGAGGACGCTGCGGGGAAGCAGATCGCCGAACAGGGCACGCATCGTGGCGGTGCGGCCGGTCCACCCCCAGAAGCCCGCTGCCGCTGCGACGGACGCGACGAGGCCTGGTTCGGCGAACGCCTGCAGATATTCGACGTCGAGATCGTCGGCGAGAGCGCGGACCGTCTGGTAGCCGCGGCGGGCGCAACGACGTGCGGCGAACTGCCAGGCTCCGCGGCCGGCGTGCAGGGACTGGAAGGCGATGTCGTCCGCGTCGCGGCGGGAGAGGATCTGCTCGACCTCGGGGCGCACCCAGGGACGCAGGTAGGGATCGCGCAGGAACGCACGGCGACGCAGGGCGGCAGGCGCCAGCGCGCGGGCGGTGTCGGCGTAGACGGTCGGTGCGACCCGGCCCCAGCTCTTCAGCGTCTTCGTGAGCGGCGTGATCCGCTTGAGACCGAAGACCTCGTCGCCGCCCTCGCCGGTGAGAAGCGCGCCGCCGCGGGCCGCGTCCAGCATCCGCCAGGTGGGCGTCACGTTCGGCGGCCACATCACGCCGTACGCGCGCAGCAGTGGTGCAGCGACCGGACCGATCGGGTCGTGCTCGTCGTCCACGACCAGCACGACGCGTTCGGTGAGCCCAAGGTGGTCGAGGACCTGCCGCTGCCACGTGGACTCATCGGTGTCGGGCACGTCGGGGTAGGTCAGCGTGATCGGCACGGGGTCCGGGAGCCCCTCGCGGCGTGCGACCGCGGTCGCCGCCGCCAGCAGCACCGACGAGTCCCGGCCACCCGAGAACGCCACCATGCAGGGGGTGCGCCGGAGGTACTCGCACAGGATCAGGTCGAGGGCCGCCCGCGGGGACATGCCGTATGCAGGCGGCAGCGGATCTGCTTCGTACCCGTGCACCCATCCGCCTGCGGTCTCCAGCGCGTCCGTGCGGTAGGGGCTGGGCATCCGTCGTCCTCCGGCGATCTGGCGCTGGCGATCCGCAAGGTCGGCGTCCCGATCCGCCGACCTCGCAGTGGGATTGATCAGGAGTACGTGTTGTCGCCAAGGATCGGAATGATCCAAGTCAGGTTGTCCGAGGACTGGCCGAACAGGTTCGCCTGGGTCAGCTCCTCGACGGAGCCCAGCAGAGTGAGCTCGGGCGCTTCGTAGGTCTCGCGCATGTTTGCACCTCCTTACCCGTGAAGAATTCGGTCTTGCGACCGCGAAGTGGTCGAACCTCGCCATCGAGAGTCGGCCAGGAGAACGTCAGCGTTACGGGACGTGTGCGGAACGTGTGCTGTGCCTTAAGCTCCCGCCGGTGCGGGCGACCCGGGTCATGCAGGCGACGGCAGCAACGCCCCGCCTGATCCTGTCCGCGGCGCGCGAGGTGCGCCGGGCCGACGCCGCCGGTACCACCGTTGCGGCTGCGATGCAGGTCGTGAGCGCACTGGCGGCACTCGGGCTCGTCGCCGCGGCCAAGTTCACCTTCGATGCGCTCCTGCAGCCTGAGACGGCCGCTCTCGGGCTCGTACCTGCCTTGTTGGGTCTGGCGTTCATGACGGCGCTCTCGGGCTCCGTCGGGGCCCTGCAGACCCAGCAGAACCGGCTCCTGTCCGAGCGGGTCGGGCAACGTGTGTGGGATCGGATCCTCGACACGGCCGCTCGGGCCGATCTGTACACGTACGAATCGGCGGGATTCGCGACCGCGCTCGAGCGGGTCGAGCAGAACGCCGTCTCCCGGCCCTTCCTCGTCACTACATCGCTGCTCGGACTGCTCGGGAGCCTGCTCGGGGTCGTGACGATGTCGGCGGTCCTGATCGGCGTGGAGCCGCTGCTCGTGCCGATCCTGCTGGCGGCGGGCATCCCGGCCGTACTCCTGTCGCGCTGGGCCAGCAGGACCGAGTTCGCCTTCGCGGCGCGGCTCACGGCGACCTTCCGCAGGCGCAACTACGTGCGGGATCTGCTGACTCAGCGACCCTATGCCGCCGAGCTGCGCGCGTTCGGCTCCGGCGGCCACCTGCGCGGCCGCCACGATGAGCTCAACCGGACGTTCGAGGCCGAGCTGCGCAGCCAGGTGCGGCGGCGTCAGGTGATCGCCGTGCTCACCACCCTCGGCGTCGGGGTCGCGCTCACAGTGGCGCTGCTGGCGATCGTCGCGCTCGTGCGTTCGGGCCGGATCGATCTCGCTGCGGCGGGCGCGGCCGCCATCGCCGTCCGACTGCTCAGCGGCCAGCTCAGCACCGCGTTCGCCTCGATAGCCGGGCTCATCGAATCCGCACCGTTCCTCGCCGACCTGGAGCGTTTCGCCGCGTCAGCGCCCCCGGCCACACCTCCCGGGACGAAGCACGCACTCCGGAGCGGGGTGGCCCTGCGCGGAATCCACTTCCGCTATCCGGAGCAATCCCGGGCCGCGCTGGAGGCTATCGACCTCGATATCGGAGCGGGCGAGGTCGTCGCGTTGGTGGGCGAGAACGGCTCCGGCAAGACGACCCTCGCCAAGATCGTGGCGGGGTTGTACGAGCCCGACGAGGGCACCCGCGAGTGGGACGGCCGCCGTGCGTCCTCTGAGGACGTCCGCGCGTCGGTCAGCGTGATCCTCCAGGACTTCGTCCGCTACCAGATGTCGCTGCGGGACAACATCGTCGTCAGTGACACCGACAGGTCCGCATCGGACGACGCGGTGCTCGACGCTGCCCGTCGCGGCGGGGCACTGAGCGCGATGACGGACCTTCCGCACGGACTCGACACGATGCTGGGCCGCGATCTCGACGAAGGGCTCGACCTGTCCGGCGGTCAATGGCAGCGTGTGGCCCTGGCGCGGGCCCTCTACCGAGACACGCCGCTGGTGGTCCTGGACGAGCCCGCGGCAGCGCTCGACCCGCGTGCGGAGCACGAGCTGTTCGACGATGTCCGGCGTGTGCTGGGCGGCCGGTCGGCCTTGCTCATCTCGCACCGGTTCTCCAGTACGCGGATGGCAGATCGGATCTACGTTCTGTCACAGGGCCGGGTTGTGGAGCACGGTACCCACGACGAGCTGGTGGCCAGGGCCGGTCTCTATGCGGAGCTGTACACGCTGCAGTCCACCGCCTACCGGTGATCAGCGGGTTCCCATGGCCTCCGCTACAAGTCCGGTGAGGACGTCACGGTGGAACGGCAGGCCCCAGGGAACCCGCGCCACGAAGACTGGCACCCGCTCGACCAGGTCGGCGAGCGCTTGGAACTCGCGAGCAGTGGAATCCGGTTCGACCCACCCGACGACCCGAGGGAACGCGAGCAGCCGGACGAGCGCGTGCGCCAGCGGCAGCCGCTTCACCTCGAGCGCAGTGGCGTCCCTGCTCGGCATCGGCACCACGCACGCGCCGAGGGGCAGGGTGGGCTCGGTGCACACCGTGGAGCGCAGCCCGAGCCGTCCGTCGGCCGTGGGTCGGACGTCGGCCGGATCGGCCGCCTCGGCGAGCTGGCGTGCGCTCATCCGCAAACGGCTCTCGATGCCGCCCAGATGAACCCGCGGCACGTCGGCCGTCGCGAGGTCGACCCGGAGGACATCGTCGCTGAACAGCTCATATCCGATGCCGCACAGGGCGGCCGCCAGCGTCGACTTGCCCATGCCGGAGGCTCCGACGAAGGCGAGTGCCCGCCCGTTGCAGTGCACGGCGCTCGCGTGCAGCGCGAGCTCGGCCCGCAAACGGATGTGGATGGCGATCAGTGCCCCGGCGGCCAGCACGGAGACCAGGCCGGGATCGGTGCCCGGGTGCAGGTGGAAAGTGACGTCGGCGAGGCCGGCGTCACCGCCGAACTCGCATAGGCCGGGATACCGGAGCACCGTGCGGGCGCCGTCGCGGGTGAGGCGATACAGCGGTCCGCCCTCCCGCCGGTCCATCGTGGCGAGCAGCGTTCCCGGCGGATCCTGCTCCGGCACGTGGTATCCGTCGCCCCGTCTCAGCACGAGATCGGCACGGTCGACGACCGGGCCCGACGGTAGGGCGAGCTCCACATCGGAGGCCACCGACAGGCCGTGGGCGAAGTAGCTGTGCACGACCGTCACCCTCCCTTCGGCAGGCCGAGCGTGGCGAACGCCGAGGCGGTGGGGTCGAGGGTCCGACCATCGAACTCGAGCCAGGAATGGGCGGAGAACGCTCCGCTCTCGGTTCGCCGGACACCGATGCGCAGCGCCGGACCCTCGCGACGGAGGCGGTGCCCGATCAGGAGGCAACGCCGCAGGCACGAGTCACCCGCGGGCCAGTGCGCGATGACCATCGTCGAGGCGAGGACCCTTCGCCGGACGCGCCGCGGCAACCGGGCGGCCACCTCCGAGGGCGGGCTGGAGTCGGCAGGGTCGTATTGCACACCGAGCATGCGGCAGGTCGTGGGCAGGTCCTGGGTGCGCAGCAGCACCTCGACCGCGACCATCGTGGCGGCAGCGATCAACAGCTCCCACACTCCGATCATCCAGCGGCGGACCCGCTCAGTGGAGGAGCTGCGCGTCACGGAGTCGTCCGATGAACTTCTCCACGTCCTGGCGGGCGGTGTCGCCGTCGATCTCGTACTCCGCGACGACGGCCGCCACCAGGTCATCGACGTCGACGTCCTCGCCGAGCAGTTCGAGAAGTCGGCTGCCCACCCCTGTGGCGGTGAAGTACTGCGACGTCGGCAGGCTGAGCACGATGGTCTCGTTGCCAAGGGCGCGCAGTGAGACGTCAGAGGAACGCAGGCGCATCGATGACGACCTTTCCGCAGAGCTGCTGGCGGGGAGCCGGAGCTCACTACGAGGTCGGGTCGGGCGTACGGTGCGTTACTCGGGTGCTGGCGGAGGCAGGTCGAAGCCTTCGGAACACGCGGGGTCGAGACCAGGCTGTCGCGGATTGCAGGAAGGCCACCTTGCCGCAAGAATCCTGCGGCAAGGTGGCCTTCCTGCAACGCGAGCGGGCGGCCGTGTCCGCCGCGCGGGAGCAGCCATGGTGCAGGGTCTCGAGGTGCGGCTCGACACGCGTGACGTCGACGCGGCCCGCGAACAGGTGGCGCGGTCCTACTGCCCGCACGAGCTGGCTCCGCGGGCCGCCCGCGGGTTCCGGGCCCGGCATGCCGATGTCGGCGGTGTCGATCTCGGCGTGTTCGACCTGTCCTACGGCGACAGTCCGGTGCGGGTGTCGCCCGTGCCGTTCGGCGACTTCGTGCTCGTCTCCCGGCCGATCACCGGCCGGTTGACGGTGCACCACGGGCGACGTGAGATCTCGGTCGGTCCCGGCCAGGCGGTGGCGCTCGACGCTCGTTCGGAGCACCGTCTGGAGTTCGGGGCCGGCTGCCGGCTGCTGACCGTGAAGCTGCCGTGCGCGGTGCTCGACCGGGCAGCGGCCTGCCGTCCGGGCGGCGTCGGCACCGGCACGCCCGCAGATCCGCGGGCGTGGGACGCGGTCTCGCGCTTCCTGCTGCGCGAGGTGATTCCGCACGGGCTGCTCGCCAGCTTCCGGATGCAGACGGCTCGGGAGTCCTACCATTTCATCCGGGCGATCATTCCGGACGTGCCCGCCACGTTCGCCGCCAAGCTGATCGGCCGGCCCGCGTGGCGGCGTCCGGCTGACCTCGCACACCGTAACCCGTGCTCGCAGGGTTTGGAACGTGTGCGACGACCGGCGTCGGTATGCGAAGTCGGCTGCAGTGGCGGGGCCCCTCACCCTGTTCCAGCTGGTGAGGGGCCGTTCCTGCATGTCAACCGGATGGTGCCCCCGGCAGGATTCGAACCTGCGCCACCGCCTCCGGAGGGCGGTGCTCTATCCCCTGAGCTACGGGGGCCGTACCGCGACAACCCTAGCGCACGCCCCGTTCCTAGGACGGCAGCAGGGTGCCGCCGCGGGCCGCCAGCAACTGCTTCATGTACTCCACCTCGCTGGCCTGCGAGCTGAGCATCTGGGACGCGAGGTTGCGGACCTGCGCCACCTCCGCGCGCTGGGCCGCGTAGGTGAGCATCGAGCTGCCGCCGACGTGGTGGCGGATCATCAGCTGCAGGAACGTCACGTCGAGCTGGGTGCCGGTGGTGGCGCGGAAGGCGCGCAGCTCGTCGTCGGTGGCCATGCCGGGCATCGTCGCGACGGGACCGCCGGTGCCACCCATCGCCGCCATGCCGTCGTGGGCGGGCGCCGCCGCCATCCAGGCCATGTAGCCGCCGACGGGCAGCACGGGGGCTCCCCACAGCTCCAGCCAGCCCTGCATCTGCCCGACCTGGCCCTCCTGCGTGGCCTCGATGTCGGACGCGAGCAGCTTGAGCTTGGGGTCGCTGGTGTGGTCGCGCTCCCACGACGCCATCTCGACGGCCTGCTGGTGGTGCACGGACATGTCCTGGGCGAACCCGACGTCGACGGAGTCGGCGGTGGGCGGCGCCGGGGTCTGCCCGGGCAGCGTGAACAGCAGGCCGGCGATGGCGCCGACCAGCAGCAGCGTGACGGCCAGCCCGGCGATGATCACCGTGCGGTGCCATGGCGCGCGGGGTGCGAGGTCGTCGGGCGACGGCTGCGTGTCGAGTTCGGGTGGTGCGCTCACCTGGACCATGATGCCCGGCTATTGGCCGGATCGCCGCTGGTGTCGCCGCCGGTTCAGCCCGTGGGGGCGCCCGCGTCGGGGACGACGGCCTGCGCGTCGGCGGAGACCTCGGGTGCCGCGCCGGGTGCGCCGGGGGCCGGAGCCGGGACGAACGGCGGCGGGTTGTCCTGCGAGAACACGGTCGGGTCGGTCTCGTTGCAGCTCGCCCGCGGCTCGGGGAACTGGTAGGTGTTGAGCCGCAGCGCGGAGATGAACTCGTCGATGCGCGGGTCATTGGCGTCCGAGAGCTTCAGCTGGTGGCCCCACGACTGCAGCGAGATCGGCTGGTCGAGGCCGGGGTAGGGCGACATGACGGTGTACTGCTGGCCCGTCACCTTCGCCTTCAGCGTGTCGAGCGCGCCACCGGTGACCTGGTCGGGGTTGTAGGCGATCCAGACCGCGCCGTGCTCGAGGGAGTGCACGAGGTTCTCGCTGCGCACCGCGGTCGGGTAGACGACGCCGTTGCAGGACGCCCACGCGTAGTCGTGCGAGCCGCCGAAGGGCGGGCTGTGGGTGTAGGCCACCTGCACGGTGCGGTCGATGTGCTGACCGCCCGCGTACTTCTGCGCGACGACGCCCTGGATCTTGGTGGACGGGTCCTGGTTGGTGGCCGACGGTGTGTAGGCGGCCAGCGAAGCGGCCTTGGCGTCCTTGTCGTTCTTGGTGACCACGTAGTAGCCGACCACGCCGCCCGCGAACAGGACGACGACCAGGATCGCGGCGATCAGGGCCCACGGGGTGGAGCGCTGGTGGACGACCGCCGCACGCGCGTTGCGTACCGCCTTGCTGTTCTTGCCGCTCGCCATCAACCCGTCCAGACCTCTCGGAACCCGGCCGTCCCCGGGAACGACCGCTCGACCCGGGAGTGTAGGAGCGGCACCTGAGAAGGGCGTGAGCAGCACCTCTTAGACTCGTGACGTGACCCCCGCCCTGCTCGCCGAACTCGTCCGTGCCGCCGCTTCCGACGTGCTCACCCGACGCGGCCTGGACATCTCGACGCTGCCCGGTGACATCGGGGTCGAGCGGCCGCGCAATCCCGAACACGGCGACTACGCCACCAACATCGCGATGCGGGTGGCGAAGCCCAACGGCGTGTCCCCGCGCGATCTGGCCGGCTGGCTCGTCGAGGAGCTCGCCACGCGCGAGGGCATCGCCTCCGCCGAGGTCGCCGGGCCCGGCTTCATCAACCTGCGGCTCGCCACCGCCGCACAGGGCGCGATCGTCGCCGACGTGCTCGCGGCGGGGCTCTCCTACGGCACCGGCGACGAGTACGCCGACAAGAACGTGAACCTCGAGTTCGTCTCGGCCAACCCGACGGGCCCGCTGCACCTGGGTGGCACCCGCTGGGCCGCGGTCGGCGACGCGCTGGGCCGGGTGCTGACCGCCCGCGGCGCGAAGGTCACGCGGGAGTACTACTTCAACGACGCCGGAGCCCAGATCGACCGGTTCGTCAACTCGCTGATCGCCGCCGCCACCGGCGCGCCCACCCCGGACGACGGGTACGCGGGCGCCTACATCGACGAGATCGCCGCGCAGGTGCTCGCTGCCGCGCCCGACGTGCTGGCCCAGCCCGACGCCGAGCGTGCCGAGACGTTCCGCCGGGTCGGCGTCAACCTCATGTTCGACGAGATCAAGCGCGCCCTGCACGAGTTCGGCACCGACTTCGACGTCTGGTTCCACGAGAAGTCGCTGCACGACTCGGGCGCGGTCGACGCCGCGGTGGCGCGGGTCAAGCAGAGCGGCAACCTGTACGAGGCCGACGGCGCCTGGTGGCTGCGCAGCACCGAGTTCGGCGACGACAAGGACCGCGTCGTCATCAAGAGCGACGGCAACCCGGCCTACATCGCGGGTGATCTCGCGTACTTCCTCGACAAGCGCAACCGCGGCTTCAACCTGTGCATCTACATGCTGGGTGCCGATCACCACGGCTACATCGCCCGGCTGAAGGCCGCCGCATCGGCGTTCGGCGACGATCCGGACGTGGTCGAGGTGCTGATCGGGCAGCTGGTCAACCTCGTCAAGGACGGCAAGCCGCTGCGGATGAGCAAGCGCGCCGGCACGGTCGTCACGATGAACGACCTCGTCGACGTCGTGGGCGTCGACGCCGCGCGGTACTCGCTGATCCGCTCGTCGATCGACTCCACGCTCGACATCGACCTGGACCTGATCAGCAGGCGCAGCAACGACAACCCCGTCTTCTACGTCCAGTACGCCCACGCGCGGCTCGCCTCGCTGGCCCGCAACGCGGCCGACGTCGGGCTCACGCAGGGCACCGGGTTCGGGCTGCTGGAGCACCCGCGCGAGGGTGATCTGATCCGCACGCTCGGCGAGTTCCCGGCGGTCGTCGCGTCGGCCGCCGAGCTGCGGGAGCCGCACCGCGTCGCCCGCTACCTCGAGCAGCTCGCCGGGGCCTACCACAAGTTCTACGACGCCTGCCGCGTCCTGCCGATGGGCGACGAGGAGATCACCGAGCTGCACCGGGCCCGCCTCGCGCTGTGCGTGGCGGCTCGCCAGGTGCTGGCCAACGGCCTCGGCATGCTCGGCGTCTCGGCCCCGGAGCGCATGTGATGCGGGCGCATCCCGCCGGGCCACTGCACGCCGGCATCCAGGCCCCGCCGGAGACGGCCGGGCTCCGCCCGCTCGACGCGGCCGGTCTCGACGAGCTCGCGCCCGCCGTCTGGCCGCGCAGCGCCGCCCGCGACACCGACGGTGCGTTGCGCATCGCCGGGGTGGACGTGCGTGATCTGGCGCAGGAGTACGGCACGCCGCTGTTCGTCATCGACGAGGCCGATTTCCGCAGCCGCGCGGCGGAGTTCGCCGCCGCGTTCGGTGCCGGTTCGGTGCACTACGCCGCCAAGGCCTTCCTCTGCACGGAGGTGGCGCGCTGGGTGGCGGCCGAGGGGCTCTCGCTGGATGTCTGCAGCGGCGGTGAGCTGGCGGTCGCGCTGCGTGCGGGCTTCCCCGCCGAGCGGATCGCGCTGCACGGCAACAACAAGTCCACCGAGGAGCTGGTCGCCGCCGTCGAGTCCGGGGTCGGACGGGTCGTGCTGGACTCGTTCCACGAGATCGTCCGGCTCGACGCGATCGCCCGCGAGCGCGGTGTGGTGGCCCCGGTGATGATCAGGGTCACGGTCGGCGTCGAGGCGCACACCCACGAGTTCATCGCCACCGCCCACGAGGACCAGAAGTTCGGGTTCTCGATCGCGGGCGGCGAGGCGAGCGTGGCGGCGGAGGCGGCGCGGCGGGTGCTCAAGGCCGATGGCCTCGAGCTGGTGGGCCTGCACAGCCACATCGGCAGCCAGATCTTCGACACCGAGGGCTTCGAGGTCGCGGCGCACCGGGTGGTGCGGTTCCTCGCCCAGCTGCACAAGGAGCACGGCTCGGACGCGCTCGCGGCCGTCACCACGTTGGATCTCGGCGGCGGCTTCGGCATCGCCTACCGTGCCGACGAGACGCCGCTCGACGTCCCTGACCTGGCGGAGGAGCTGCGGGGCATCGTCAAGAAGGAGTGCCACGCCGCCGAGCTGGACGTGCCCCAGATCGCCGTCGAGCCCGGCCGCGCCATCGCCGGGCCCGGCACCGTCACGCTCTACGAGGTCGGCACGCTCAAGGACGTGCCGATCGGCACATCGTCGGCGCGGCGGTACGTGAGCGTCGACGGCGGCATGAGCGACAACGTCCGCACGGCGCTCTACGACGCGGTCTACGACTGCCGGCTGGTCTCCCGCTCGGTCGAGCGCGACGGCAGCGGCGACGCCGTGCTCTCGCGCGTGGTCGGCAAGCACTGCGAGAGCGGCGACATCGTCGTGCGCGACTGCTGGTTGCCCGCCGACCTCGCCCCCGGTGACCTGCTGGCCGTCGCCGCCACCGGTGCCTACTGCTACGCCATGGCGAGCTCGTACAACCGGCTCCCGCGCCCGGCGGTCGTCGCCGTGCGCGACGGCGCGGCGCGCGTGTTGCTGCGGCGCGAGACCGTCGAGGACCAGTTCCGGCTCGAGGTTTCTCCGTGAGGCGGCCCACCCGACGGGCATGGGCCATGGTCGAGCACGCGATGATCGGAGAGTGGCAGTGAAACCGATCCGCGTCGCGATGCTCGGCTGCGGCACAGTGGGCGGCGAGGTCGTGCGGTTGCTGCGTGAGCAGGCCGCGGAGCTGAGCGCGCGCGCGGGTGCCCCCTTCGAGATCGTGGGCATCGCCGTCCGGCGCCCGCACAAGCACGCCGAGCTGGGTGAACTGCTCACCACCGACGCGTCGGCGCTGGTCACGCGCGACGACGTCGACGTGGTGGTGGAGGTGATCGGCGGCATCGAGCCGGCCCGCACCCTGCTGCTGGAGGCCCTCAAGGCCGGCAAGTCGGTGGTCTCGGCCAACAAGGCGCTGCTGGCCGAGGACGGCGCGGCGCTGGCGGAGGCGGCCGATGCCTCGGGTGCCGACCTCTACTACGAGGCGTCGGTCGCGGGGGCGATCCCGCTGCTGCGCCCGCTGCGGGAGTCGCTCGCGGGCGATCGCATCACCCGGGTGGCCGGCATCGTCAACGGCACCACCAACTTCATCCTCTCCGCCATGACGGCGTCGGGCTCGAGCTACGCCGACGCGCTGGAGGAGGCCACCCGGCTCGGGTACGCCGAGGCCGACCCGAGCGCCGACGTCGACGGCTACGACGCGGCGTCGAAGGCCGCGATCCTGGCCACGATCGCCTTCCACACGCGTGTGACGTCGGCCGACGTGCACTGCGAGGGCATCCGCAACGTCACCTCGGCCGACATCGCCGCCGCGGCCGGCATGGGCTGCGTGATCAAGCTGCTCGCCATCTGCGAGCGCCTGCCGGCCAGCGAGACCGCGCCGGAGTCGGTGTCGGCACGCGTCTACCCCGCGATGATCCCGGCCACGCACCCGCTGGCGTCCGTCGACGGCGCGTTCAACGCGGTCTTCGTCGAGGCCGATGCCGCCGGGCAGCTCATGTTCTACGGCCAGGGCGCCGGTGGCGCTCCCACAGCGAGCGCGGTGCTGGGTGATCTCGTCGCAGTCGCCCGCAACAAGGTGATGGGCGGACGGGGCCCGCGCGAGTCGTCCTACGCGCGGCTGCCCGTGATCCCGATGGGCAGCGTGCCCACCCGCTACCACGTCAGCCTCGATGTCGCCGACCGCGCGGGGGTGCTCTCGACCATCGCGGGCGAGTTCGCCCGCCACGGCGTCAGCATCGCTGCGGTGCGCCAGACGGGCGTCGGCAACGGGGGAGCGGCGGCCCGGCTCGTCGTGGTCACGCACGCGGCGCCGGAGTCGGCGCAGGCCGCCACGGTCGCCGTGCTGGCGGGACTGGATGCGGTCCACGGTGTCGACAGCGTGCTCCGGGTCGAGGACCTGGGGCGAAAGGGAGTTGCCGGGTGACAACCGCGTGGAGCGCAGGCGGAACGCGCATCGACAGAGTCGTCAAGCTCGCCCGCTGGCCGGGCGTGATCGAGGCCTATCGCGACCGGATGCCCGTCGAACCGGGCTGGCGGATCATCACCCTCGGCGAGGGCGGCACGCCGCTGCTGCCGGCTCCGCACCTGTCCGAGCTCACCGGCTGCGAGGTCTTCCTCAAGGTCGACGGCGCCAACCCGACGGGGTCGTTCAAGGACCGCGGGATGACGATGGCGGTCACCGCCGCGCTCGCGCAGGGCGCGCAGGGTGTGATCTGCGCCTCCACCGGCAACACGTCGGCCTCGGCCGCCGCCTACGCCGCGCGCGCGGGGATGACCTGCGCCGTTCTGGTGCCGCAGGGCAAGATCGCGCTCGGCAAGCTCGCCCAGGCGGTGGCGCACGGTGCCCGCATCGTGCAGATCGAGGGCAACTTCGACGACTGCCTCGAGCTCGCCCGCAAGACCTCGGCCGAGTACCCGGTGGCCGCGCTCGTCAACTCGGTCAACCCCACCCGGATCGCCGGGCAGGCCAGCGCCGCGTACGAGATCTGCGACGAGCTGGGCCGCGCGCCCGACGTGCACTGCCTCCCCGTCGGCAACGCCGGCAACATCACCGCGTACTGGGCCGGCTACCGCGCGTACGTCGCAGATGGACTGATCACGGACGCTCCGCGCATGTTCGGCTACCAAGCGGCCGGGGCGGCGCCGCTCGTGCACGGCGCACCGGTGCGCAACCCCGAGACCATCGCCACCGCCATCCGGATCGGCGACCCCGCGTCATGGGGCTCGGCCATGGCGGCGCGCGAGGAGTCCAACGGCAAGTTCGCCGCCGTCACCGACGACGAGATCCTCGCGGCCTACCGCCTGCTCTCGGCGCGGGAGGCAGTCTTCGTCGAGCCGGCGTCCGCGGCGAGCGTCGCGGGCCTGCTGCAGTCCACGGCCGACGGCTCACTGCCCCGCGGATCGCTCGTGGTGTGCACCGTCACAGGACACGGTCTGAAGGACCCCGACACCGCGCTGCTCACCGCACCGGCACCGGTCGTCGTGCCGATCGACCCGGCAGCGGTCGCGGCCGCGCTGGAGCTGGGCTGATCCATGGGAAGGCCTCGGGAAGTGCGCGTCCAGGTGCCGGCCTCGTCGGCCAACCTCGGCCCCGGATTCGACTCGCTCGGTCTCGCGCTCGGCCTCTACGACGACGTGGAGGTGTCGGCCTCCGACACCCCCGGCGTCACGGTGGAGATGCTCGGCGAGGGCGCGGGCCGCGTGCCGTGCGACGAGTCGCACCTCGTCGTGCGCGCGATGCGCGTGGCGTTCGACGCCGTGGGCGATGCCCCGGCGGGGCTGCGCCTGCGGTGCCACAACGCCATCCCGCACTCGCGCGGCCTGGGCAGCTCGGCGGCGGCCGCCGTCGCGGGCGCGGTGGCGGCGATCGTGCTCGCCGGCCGCGATCCGGAGCTGGAACGGGATACGTTGTTGCAGGTCACGGCGGGTATGGAGGGTCATGCCGACAACGCTGCCGCCAGCCTGTTCGGCGGTTTCGTCGTCGCATGGGAGACCGATTCGACGGCGCCGGACCGCGAGCTCCCGTCGTCCGGGAATACCGCGGGCCGCTTCCACGCTGTACGGCTCGACGTTCATCCGGGCATCCGCCCGCTGGTGTTCGTCGCGGGCACCGAGTCGCTGACGGCGACCACGCGCGGGCTTCTTCCCGAGCGCGTCCCGCTCTCCGATGCAGCCTTCACCGGCAGTCGCACCGCGCTCGCGGTACTGGCCTTCACCCAGCGCCCCGAGCTCCTGCTTCCGGCCACCGAGGATCGCCTGCACCAGCCCTACCGGCGTCCGGCCTATCCGGAGTCGGCTCTGCTGGTGGATTCGCTGCGAGCACGTGGGGTGCCGGCCACCATCTCCGGTGCCGGTCCCACCGTGCTCGCGCTGACGTCGGACGGCGTGGTGCCCGACGGGATCGACATCGGCGGTTTCACCGCCATGGAGTTGCCCGTCGACGCGGTAGGGGCGCGGGTCGAGGTCGGATAGCCGTTCCTCGGCGTGTCACGGTGGGGGGGTTGTTGCCGCGACCAGTGGGAACGGGCTACCCTCGCACCTGCAACGGCGATCCACGCGTCATCTGCGTGGCCACTCGAGCCGGGCTCGATAAATCCGAGGTCATGTGGCGCTTCACGCGCCTCCAGATCCGGTATCGGACCGAGCGGCCTCTTCCGCGAACCGTCGCAGTGATCGTCGCCCCGCCAGTCGGTGCGGCCGCTGTTCCCGCGACCCGTTGATCGACATGTCATCCGGCATACCGCCGATGACGAGTGTGTGAATCCGCTGACCCGGGCGACGCCCGGTAGGTCAGGAAGGACAATCGTTGAGCGAGACCGATCTCGTCAGCACCGAGGCCGCATCCGCGCCCCGTAAGCGCGGTGGCCTCACCGGAATGGTGCTGGCGGAGCTCCGCCAGCTCGCCGGGGAGCTGAACATCTCCGGCACCACAGGAATGCGCAAGGGCGATCTGATCGCCGCCATCAAGGAGAAGCAGGCCGGCGGCGCTCCCGCTGCTGCGCAGCTGTCCCTCGGCGACGACGCCGCTGCGGCGGTCGCGCCGCGGGCCACGTCCCGCGCCTCGTCGCGCGCAGCTGCTGCTCCCGTGGCCGCCGCTCCTGCCACGGACGCCCCCGCGCCCGTGACCCCGGCACCTGCGGAAACGTCCGCCGCCGAGGCTCCCTCGGTAGCGGCACCGGCCGCGGAGGCCACCGCCCCGCCGCGCCGTCGCCGCACCGCGTCGCGCCCCGCAGGCGCCCCGGACCCGCAGCCCGCTGCCACGCAGGCGCCGTCCACCACGGCCGGTGCACCTGCCACCAACGGAGCCGCGCCCGCCGATGCCCCCGTCTCCGCCGAGGCTGCAGCACCCGCTGCGCCGGTCGCGGAGCCCGCAACGGCCGAACCCGTCGCAGTGCCCGCTGAGGTTGCCGCGTCCCCCGAGGTTGCAACACCCGCAGACGCCGCAACCGACGGTGAGCAGGCGGATCGTCCGGAGGGCGGCAGCCGCCGCGCCCGGCAGCGCCGAGGCCGGGGTGAGCAGAGCGAGTCCGTCGCTCCCGCAGCCGACGCCGCCACCGAGGTGGCCGCTCCGGCCGCCGACGCCGCGGTCACGATCGGCGATGACACCGACCGCGGCCAGCGCGGCGATGGTCGGCGCAGCCGCAACGACAACCGCGGTGACAACCGCAACGACAACCGGGGCGAGAACGGCCGGGGCGACAACAACGCCCGCGCCGAGAACACGCGCACGGAGAACACGCGCACGGAGAACACCCGCACCGAGAACACCCGCACCGAGAACAACCGGGGCGAGAACAACCGGGGCGACGACAACCGCGGGGACAACCGTGGCAATGGTCGTGGTGACAATCGCAGCGACAACCGCACCGAGAACAACCGCGGCGACAACCGCAATGAGAACAACCGGGGCGGCGGCGACAACCGCAACGACCGCAACGACAACCGCAGCGGCGGCGACAACCGCGGCCCGCGCGACAACCGGCCCGACGACGACGGGGACGACGACGGTGACGGCCGTGGCCGTCGCGGCCGCCGGTTCCGCGACCGCCGCCGCGGCCGGGACCGCAACGACCGCCCCGCAGGGGGTCAGGGCAGCGGCGGTCAGGGCAACGTCGACACCGAGGTGCGCGACGACGACGTCCTGCTCCCCGTCGCCGGCATCGTCGACATCCTCGACAACTACGCGTTCGTGCGTACCACCGGTTACCTCGCCGGGCCCACCGACGTCTACGTGTCGCTGTCGATGGTCCGCAAGTACGGCCTGCGCCGTGGTGACGCGATCACCGGTGCGGTCCGCGAGGCCCGTGACGGTGAGCAGTCGCGCCAGAAGTTCAACCCGCTGGTGCGCGTCGACACGCTCAACGGCCAGGACCCGGAGGACTCCCGCAACCGGCCGGAGTTCACCAAGCTGACGCCGCTCTACCCGAACGAGCGCCTGCGCCTGGAGACCGAGCCGAGCAAGCTCACCACCCGCGTGATCGACCTGGTCATGCCGGTCGGCAAGGGCCAGCGCGCGCTGATCGTGTCCCCGCCGAAGGCGGGCAAGACCATGATCATGCAGGCGATCGCCAACGCGATCACCACGAACAACCCCGAGTGCCACCTGATGGTCGTACTCGTCGACGAGCGGCCCGAAGAGGTCACCGACATGCAGCGGTCGGTGAAGGGCGAGGTCATCGCCTCCACCTTCGACCGGCCGCCGTCGGACCACATCACGGTCGCGGAGCTGTCGATCGAGCGGGCCAAGCGCCTGGTCGAGATGGGCCACGACGTGGTCGTGCTGCTCGACAACATCACGCGGCTGGGCCGGGCCTACAACCTGGCCGCGCCCGCGTCGGGCCGGATCCTGTCCGGTGGTGTCGACTCCACGGCGCTCTACCCGCCGAAGCGGTTCCTCGGCGCCGCGCGCAACATCGAGGACGGTGGCTCGCTCACCATCTTCGCCACGGCGCTGGTCGAGACCGGTTCCACGATGGACACGGTGATCTTCGAGGAGTTCAAGGGCACCGGCAACGCGGAGCTCAAGCTCGATCGCAAGATCGCCGACAAGCGGGTGTTCCCGGCCATCGACGTCGGCGACTCCAGCACCCGCAAGGACGAGCTGCTGCTCTCGCCCGACGAGCACGCGATCATGGTCAAGCTGCGCCGGGTGCTCTCGGGCCTCGACGACCAGTCGGCCATCGACCTGCTGCTCACGCAGCTCCGCAAGACGCGCACCAACATCGAGTTCCTGATGCAGGTGGCGAAGAACACCCCGGGCACCGAGGACTAGTCGTTTCCTTCATCTGCGCCGCCCGGGGGAATCTCCGGGCGGCGCAGGTGGTTCAATACAACGTCACGCTCCGGCTCCGGTTCACCCCAACGCAACGACGGGGACCCGGCGCCACTTCGAGAGGAACCACCGTGCGATCAGGTATTCACCCCCAGTACGTCGAGACCCAGGTCACCTGTGGTTGTGGGAACCAGTTCACCACCCACAGCACCAAGGCCAGCGGCTCGATCAACGTCGAGGTCTGCTCGGCCTGCCACCCGTTCTACACCGGCAAGCAGAAGATCCTCGACGCCGGCGGCCGGGTGGCGCGCTTCGAGGCGCGCTACGGCAAGCGCACCGCCAAGTAGCTTCGTCGACGGCGCCCACCATGATTGGTGGGCGCCGTCCGCATGTCCGGATCGTGGAAGGGAGGCGAGCAGTGGCTGCACCCAGCGTCGAGGCGTTGCTGATGGAGTACGCGGAGCTGGAACGCGCCCTCGCCGATCCCTCCGTGCACGCCGACGCGGGCAACGCCCGCAAGCTCGGCAGGCGCTACGCGGAGCTCGGCCAGGTCGTCGGGGCGGCGCGCGAGCTCGCGTCCGTCCGCGACGACGAGGCCGCGGCTCGCGAGCTGGCCTCCGAGGACCACACCTTCGCGGCCGAGGCCGACGAGCTGGCCGCCCGGCTCCCGGCGCTGGAGACGCGGCTGGCCGAGCTGATGCGCCCGCGGGATCCCCACGACGGCGACGACGTCGTCATGGAGATCAAGTCGGGGGAGGGCGGCGAGGAGTCCGCGCTGTTCGCGGGCGACCTCGTGCGCATGTACGTGCGCTACGCCGAACGCCGCGGCTGGAAGACCGAGATCCTCGACGCCAACCCGTCGGATCTGGGCGGCTACAAGGACATCACGATGGTCCTGCGGGCTCGTACCCCGGAGCCGGACGGGGTCTGGTCGGCCCTGAAGTTCGAGGGTGGTGTGCACCGCGTCCAGCGCGTGCCGGTCACCGAGTCGCAGGGGCGCATCCACACCTCCGCCGCCGGGGTGCTCGTCTACCCGGACACCGGGGAAGACGCGGATGTCGAGATCGACGAGAAGGACCTGCGCGTCGACGTGTTCCGCTCCTCGGGCCACGGCGGGCAGAGCGTCAACACCACCGACTCGGCCGTGCGCATCACGCACCTGCCCACCGGCATCGTCGTGAGCTGCCAGAACGAGCGCTCGCAGCTGCAGAACCGCGCGCGGGCGATGGAGGTGCTGCGGTCGCGGTTGCAGGCGCTGCACGAGGCCGAGCTGGCCGCGGAGGCCTCGGCCGAGCGCCGCTCGCAGGTGCGCACCGTCGACCGTTCCGAGCGCATCCGCACGTACAACTTCCCGGAGAACCGCATCTCCGATCACCGCGTCGGGTTCAAGGCGCACAACCTGTCGGCCGTCCTCGACGGCGACCTCGGTGACGTCCTCGCCGCACTGGCCGCGGCCGATCGCGCGGAGGCGGTCGGCTCGTGACGCCCGCGCCCGTCCGGTACCAGCCGTGAGCCGTCAGCCGTTGCGGCTGGTCATCGCGGAGGCCGAGCGGATGCTGGCGGCCTGCGGGGTGGCATCGCCGCGGGTCGATGCGGAGATACTCGCGGCGCACGTCGTCGGGGTGCCGCGCGGCAAGCTGATGATGCACCCGCTGGTCGATCCGCCCGTGGTGGAGGCGCTGCGCAGGCTCGTCGTGCGGCGCGCGGCGCGCGAACCGTTGCAGCACCTGCTCGGCACCGCCGTGCTCGGACCGGTCGAGGTCGCGGTCGGGCCGGGCGTGTTCACTCCCCGCCCGGAGACCGAGCTGCTGCTGGAATGGGGCCTCAAGGCCATTGCGGACGTGCCATCGCCGCTGGTGGTGGACCTGTGCACCGGATCCGGCGCCATCGCGCTCGGCGTCGCCGCCAGCCGGCCGGACGCCGTCGTGCACGCCGTCGAGGCCGACACCGGCGCGATGTCGTGGGCGGCGCGCAACGTGTCCGACCACGTCGCGGCCGGTGGTACGCCGATCACGCTGCACGTCGCCGACGTCCGCTGGCCCGACCTCCTCATCGAGCTCGAGTCCAAGGTCGACCTCGTGCTGTGCAACCCGCCGTACGTCCCCGACGGTGTCGAGCTGCCCCCGGAGGTCACCGAGTGGGATCCGCCCGGCGCCGTGTTCGGCGGCCCGGACGGCCTGGAGATCATCCGCGCGGTGATCACGTCGTCGGCGGCGCTGCTGCGCTACGGCGGCCGGCTCGGCATCGAGCACGACGACACCCACGGCGAGTCGGTGCCGGCGCTGCTGCGCCGTCGCAAGGTCCTCACCGACGTCGAGGAGCACCCGGATCTCACCGGCCGTCCCCGGTTCGCGACGGCCCGGCGCGTCGCCCCGCAGTAGCGGTCGTAGGGTTACCGGCCGTGGCCCCGACCTACGACTGTGCTGATCCCGACGCCCGCGCCGACGGTCTCGCCGCCGCGGCGCGTGCCGTGCGCGCCGGCCGGCTGGTGGTACTGCCCACCGACACCGTGTACGGCCTCGGCTGCGACGCGTTCTCCGCAGAGGCGGTGCGTTCGCTGCTCGCCGCGAAGAACCGCGGCCCGGACATGCCGGTGCCGGTGCTCGTCGGCTCCTGGTCCACGATCGACGGGCTCGTGCTGGGCGTACCGAAGTCCGCGCGCGACCTGATCGAGGCGTTCTGGCCGGGCGCGGTGTCGCTCGTGCTGCCGCACGCCCCGTCGCTGGCCTGGGACCTGGGCTCCACCCGCGGCACGGTGATGCTGCGCATGCCGCTGCACCCCGTCGCGCTGGAACTGCTGCGCGACGTCGGCCCGATGGCGGTGTCGAGCGCCAACATCTCCGGCTCGCCGCCCGCCGTCACCGCGGCGGAGGCCGAGCAGCAGCTGGGCGACAAGGTCGGCGTCTACCTCGACGGTGGCCGCTCCGGCGAGCCCGTGCCCTCCACGATCATCGACCTCACCGGCGACGACCCCCGCGTGCTGCGCGAGGGTGCCGTGACCTCGGCGGCGGTGGCGGAGGTGCTGGGCCGCGCGGTGCTGACGGCGTAGCGCGCACTCGCCGTACCCGGTTGCAGGAAAGCCACTTTCCCGCAACGTCGTTGCGGGAAAGTGGCTTTCCTGCAACGAGGTACCGGCTCCTCAGCCGCTATGCCGGCAGCCCCAGCATCCCGGCCAACCGATCCGTGGCATCGAGGAAGAACCGCTCGTCGTCGGCCACGATGTTGTTGGTGTGGCCGAAGAGCTCGAAGTTGATCATTCCGAACACCGCGGACCAGGCGAAGATCCCGCGCGCGGCGAGCGAGGACGACGCGCTCCGCTCGCCGAGCCCCATGGTCGCGGTGATGTCCGAGGTCAGTGCCGCATCGGCACCGGTCGGCTCGCTCTCCGGGTCGACGGCGCCGGCCGCGATCGCATCGGCGATGATCCGCGAGAACAGCAGCCCGACGCGTCCGGCGGGGCCGATGGTGGTCTCCGGGGCGACGTATCCGGGCACCGGCGAGCCGTAGACCAGCGCGTACTCGTGCGGATGGGCCACCGCCCACGCCCGCGCGGCCCGGCAGGCGGCCTGCCAGCGGGCGCGGAGATGGTCCCGGGGCTCGGCCGCCTCGGCGTCCTCCGCGGCGGCCCCGATGGCGTCGTAGGCGTCGACGATCAGGGCGGTCAGCAGGTCGTCGCGGCTCGGGAAGTACCGGTACACCGCCGAGGACGCCATGCCCATCTCGCGGGCCACGGCGCGCAGCGACAGCGCCGCCGCACCATCGGACGCGAGGTGCTTGCGGGCGACCTCGGCGATCTCGCGCGTGAGCTCGGCGCGTACCCGCGCCCGGGTTCCGGCAGCTGACATCGTCGGATCGTATCTCGAAAAGAGCAGTGGAACAATACGAGAGCAGTGCTCTATGGTGTCGGTATGACACTGCACCTCATCGTCGGATCCGGGGCCATCGGCTCGGTCGTGGCGCGCAAACTCCTCGAGCAGGGCGACGACGTGCGCGTCGTCACCCGCAGCGGCACCGGGCCCGATGGTGCCGAACGGGTGGCCGCCGACGCGTCCGACGCCGATCGGATGGCGGCGCTCGCTGCAGGCGCTTCCGCGATCCACAACTGCGTCAACCCGCCCTACCACCGCTGGGTCACCGACTGGCCCCCGATCGCGAACGCGCTGCTCGGCGCCGCGGAGCGCTCCGGTGCCGTGCTGGTGACGTTGAGCAACCTCTACGGTTACGGACCCGTCGACGCGCCGATGACGGAGGACACCCCGCTCGCCGCGACGGGCACCAAGGGGCGGGTCCGGGCGGCGATGTGGCGCGCGGCGAAGGCCGCGCACGACACCGGCCGGATCCGCGCCGCCGAGGCCAGGGCGTCGGACTTCTACGGCCCGGCCGTCATCAGCCACCTCGGCGACCGGTTCGTGCCGCGCGTGCTCGCCGGCCGCAGACCCCAACTGGTACAGGGGGACCCGGCCGTTCCGCACTCGTGGACCTACGTCGACGACGTCGCCACCACCCTCATCACGCTCGCGACCGACGAGCGGGCCTGGGGCCGGCCGTGGCACGTCCCCACCGATCGCGCCGTCTCGGCGGCTGCCGTCGCTGCGCGGATTGCCGCGATCGCCGGGGTGCCCGATCCCGGTGTCCAGGTGCTGCCCCCGATCGTCGTGCGCATGGGTGGGCTGTTCGTGCCGCTGCTGCGCGAGATGGCCGAGGTCCGCTACCAGTTCACCGATCCGTTCGTGCTGGACTCGAGCGCGGCGCAGGCCACCTTCGGGCTGGCCCCGACGCCGTTGGACGACGGTCTGGCAGCCACTGTCGCGTGGTGGCGCAGCCGCCAACGGGCCGCGGCCTGACCGTGGGAGGGGCACCGGTAGCGTCGCGTACGTGATGACACGGTTGCGCGACCTCGTCGCAACGCCGGTCGGCAGGTGTCGGATCTCACTCAGCGTGATGACGACCCGCCGGCCCGGGCCGCCGACCGAGAGAGCCTGACGCCGTGCCCACACTGGTACTGCCGATCAAGGAGTACCTGCTCGCCGGGCTGACGTCCGCGGTGATCACGTTCCTGCTCGTCGGCCCCGTGCGGGTGCTCGCGCTCAAGCTCGGCGCCGTCGCGTGGCCCCGCGGGCGCGACGTGCACACCACGCCGACCCCGCGCTGGGGCGGCCTGGCGATGCTCGGCGGCGTGCTCGGCGGGATCGGGATGGCCTACCAGCTCCCCGCGTTGCGCCTGGCCTTCGACTACTCCACGGAGATGCTCGGGGTCGGCGCCGCCGCGATCCTGCTCTCGATCGTCGGGGCGCTCGACGACCGCTACGAGCTCGACGCGCTCACCAAGTTCGCCGGCCAGATCACCGCGGCCGGGGTGCTGATCATCGCCGGGATCCAGTGGTCGGCGATCTACGTGCCGTGGGGCGGCGGGTCGGTGCTGAGCCTCGGGCCCGAGCAGGGCATCCTGCTCACCGTCCTGCTGGTGGTCGCGCTCGTCAACGCCATGAACTTCGTCGACGGGCTCGACGGGCTCGCCGCCGGCATCGGCATGATCACCGCGGGTGCCACGGGGCTGTTCGCGCTGGGACTGGTCTTCCGGGTGGGCAACGACCCGTCGGCCTACACGCCGGCGCTGATCGCGGCACTGCTCGCGGGGGCCTGCATCGGGTTCCTGCCGCACAACTTCAACCCGGCCCAGATCTTCATGGGCGACTCCGGGTCGATGCTGATCGGGCTGCTGCTCGCGGCGTCGGCCACGAGCGAGTCGGGCAAGCTGTTCTTCAACTCCAGCCCCAGCGGCAATGCCGGCACCGACACGCTGGCGCTGTTCGCGCCGCTGATCGTGCTGGCCGCGGTCGTGTTCATCCCGGTGCTCGACCTGCTGATGGCGGTGGTGCGGCGCACGCGCAAGGGACTCAGCCCGTTCTCGCCCGACAAGATGCACCTGCACCACCGGTTGCTGGAGATCGGGCACAGCCAGCGGCGTGCGGTCCTGTTGATCTACCTGTGGGCCGGGGTGCTGGCGTTCGGCGCCGTGGCACTCTCGCTCATCGACGATCCGACGATCGTTCTGGTCGCGGTCGGCATCGGGCTCGTGCTGGCCGTGCTGGCCTCTGCGGTGCCTTGGATGAGGCATCGCGACGCGGAGCGTAAAGGCACCTGAATCTTCCATCATCGAAACCGGACCACCTACGCAAAGTGACCAGGCTGACACCGGCTTATCGCAGGTCAGGGCAGGCAGAGGGGGGCCGCGGCGCTGTGATAGCGTCGCTGCACCGGCCGGATGATCGACCTGCCCTGTCTTCACAGCTTGGCCCTGCCGGGATGCTCGGGACAAGCCCTTCAACGCCGAGGCGAGGAGTTGCTCTTGAACGCTCAGAACCGGGCACGCCATCGCCTGCGAGCCGGCTGAGCCAGTTCAGTGGCAGCCGATGGTCCGGAGCTCGGCGATCTCCTGTCGCTGGGGCTGACTCTCGCCCTGTGCCTGGTGGTCGGCTACGGACTCGGATGGCTCGTCGATCTGCTGGCCGGGAGCTTCCCGATCTTCGCGCTCGTCGGCATCGCACTCGGCATCGTGGTTGCCTGCCTCTACTTCTACAAGATGTTCAAGAGATTCCAGTGAAGGAGCTGAAGACGACGTGCTGATGGGGACGCCTTACACGCCGCCCGTCACGCGGGCCACGTTCCGCCGCACGGCGATCGCCGCCGTTGTGGTCGCGGTCGTCGCCCTCGCGGTGTTGGTCCCGATGGGCTACGGCCTGTACGCCCTCTTCGGTTGCGTCGGCCTCGCGCTCGGGATATTCAACAACGGGCTCGTGATGCGTGCGGTGGCCAACTTCGCCGCCACCAGCCCGTCGAAGGGCCGTTTCGCCGGCTCGGTGCTCTTCCGGCTGGGCGTCATCACGATCGTCGCGCTCGGGTGTGCGTTCCTCTTCCGCCCGTGGGGTATCACGGTGGCTGCCGGCCTCGCCATCTTCCAGTTCCTCGCCGTCGCGAGTTCCATGCTGCCGTTGATCAAGGAGATCCGACAGAGATGAGCATCGTCCTCCTCGCCGCGGAAGAAGGCGAAGGCGCCGGATCGGCGATCCAGCCCGGCCACCACGCCACGGCAGAGCTGTTCGGCATGACGTTCAACATCGACACGATCATCTCGACGATCATCGCGATGGCCATCGTGTGCGGGTTGGGCCTCTACATGGCACGTGGCGCCACCAAGGGCCGCCCCACCGGACTGCAGGTCGCCTTCGAGGCGCTCACCAGCTGGGTGCAGGGTCAGGTCAAGGACGGCATGGGGGTGCGCGCCCCGCGTGGCGTCGTCGCGCTGTCCGTGGCCCTGTTCGCCTTCATCCTCACCTGCAACTGGCTCGCCATCTTCCCGTGGGAGCACTACATCCCGGCACCCACCGCAGACGTGAACCTCGTCTACCCGATGATGCTGTTCGTGATCATCTGGGTCAACGTGGCGGGCATCCGCGCCAACGGGGTCAAGAAGTACTTCGGCCACCTGGCGCAGCCCTACGCCGCCATGGCGCCGCTGGAGTTCATCACGAACTACATCTCGCGGCCCGTGTCGCTGGCACTGCGGCTGTGGGGCAACATCTTCGCGGGCGGTCTGCTGGTCGCGATCATCGGTCTGCTGCCGGTCTACATCTCGTGGGCGCCGACGGCCGTGTGGAAACTGTTCGACATGTTCGTCGGGGTCATCCAGGCCCTGATCTTCACCCTGCTCACGATCATCTACTTCGGTAGCACCGTGGGCAGCGAAGAGGACGCTGCGGCGCACTAGCCGGCGCGGGTTCTGCTCCCCCCCAATCACATGATGTGTGTCGGGCGTCGGATCGCACGGCACGAGAAAGATCGAGGAGAGTCATGAGTTCAACCATGATCCTGGCCCAGGCTGCTGCCGACCAGGGCGCCAAGGCCACGCTGCTCGGCCTCGCGGTCGTCGGTGGCGGTATCGCGATCGGAGCCGGTGCACTCGGTGCGGCCGTCGGTGACGGTCTCGTCGGCGCGTCGATGATCCAGGGTGTAGCGCGTCAGCCGGAGGCGGCCGGCCGCCTCAACACCACGATGTTCCTGATCATCGGCCTCTGTGAGGGCATGTACTTCATCAACCTGGCCTTCATGCTGCTGTTCGTGTTCGTGACCGGCAACACTGTTCTCAGCTGATGACCACCTCGACGCTGGCGGCGGAGCAGATCTTCCTGCTCCCCAACGGCACGATCTTCGTCGAGATCATTCTCTTCCTCATCGTGGTGCTCATCTTCACCAAGTGGATCGTGCCGCCGCTGTCGAAGGCGATGCAGGACCGCCAGGACATGGTGCGCAAGCAGGCCGAGGATCGCGAGGAGTCCGCTCGCCGGCTCAAGGAAGCCGAAGAGCGGTACGAGAAGGCGATGGTCGAGGCCCGTACCGAAGCTGCGGCCATCCGCGATGAGGCCCGTGCCGACGCGCAGCGCATCCGCGACGAGATGCGTGCCGAAACCGACCGCGAGGTCGCGCGCATCCACGCGCAGGGCGAGGAGCAGTTGGCCGCCCAGCGGGCCCAGGCCGTCAGCGCCCTGCGTGCCGAGATCGGTGGCCTCTCCACCGATCTCGCGGGCCGGATCCTCGGCTCGCCGCTGCCGTCCGACGGCGACCACCGCTCCACGGTCGACCGGTTCCTCGCGGAACTCGAGCAGAAGCAGACCGCAGAAGGGGCGCGCTGATGGACCTCGGCGAATGGATCTCCAGTGTGATCGCGTTCGCGATCATGATCTGGGTGATCGTCCGCTATGTCCTGCCGTTGGTCACCAAGATGGTGAAGGACCGCCAGGAGGTCGTTCAGCAGCAGGTCGACGCCAGCGAGGAGGCTGCGCAGAAGCTCGCTGAAGCGCAGCAGCGGCTCGCTTCCGCGCTGGACGAGGCCCGTGCCGAGGCGGCCCGCATCCGCGACGACGCCCGCGCCGACGCCACGCGCATCGGCGAGGAGCTCAAGGAGCAGGCCCGGCTCGAGGTCGAGCGGATCAAGGCCCGGGGCGAGGAGCAGCTCGCTGCGCAGCGTGACCAGGCCGTCCGCGTGCTGCGGGCCGAGCTCGGCACGCAGTCGATGGATCTCGCCGAGCGTGTCGTCACCGAGTCGCTGTCCAGCGATGCACGCCGCGGCGCCACCGTCGACTCGTTCCTCGGCCAGCTCGAGCAGATGACAGGCAACGCCCGGCCGGCAGCCGTGGCCGGAGGGACGAACTGATGGCGCTCTTGCTGCAGCCCGCCAGCCGCGAGGCGCTGGCCGAGGCTCAGACCCGCCTGGACGCGATCATCGACGGCGCGTCGGCCACCGAGCTGGAGCGCATCGGCGACGACCTGTTCGGCGTGCTGCGCCTGCTGCTCACCGAGATCCCCCTGCGGCGCAGCCTGAGCGATCCGGCCGTCGCGGGAGCTGCCCGGTCCGGCCTGGCCGACCAGCTGCTCAACGGCAAGATCAGCCGCGGGGCCCTCGACGTCGTGTCGGAGCTCGTCGCTGCCCGCTGGTCCCAGTCGAGTGACCTCGTCGCGGCGCTCGAGTCGCTGGCGCGCCAAGCCACGCTCGCCGTCGCCGAGAAGAACGGCGCGCTGGAGGAGGTCGAGGACGAGCTCTTCCGGTTCGGTCGCATCCTCGACCGTGAGCCGCAGCTCAACTCGCTGCTCAGCGACGGATCCACCCCCGCCGGTGAGCGGGTGCAACTGCTCGACACCGTGCTCGGCACGAAGGTGACTCCGGTCACCAAGGCGCTGCTGGGGCAGACCGTGCGCACCCCGCGCGGTCGCAGCATCGACCTGGCCGCCGAGGAGCTCTCGGAGCTCGCATCGGCGCGCCGCGACCGGTTCGTCGCCCACGTCAGCACCCCGGTGCGGCTCACCGCGGAGCAGGAGCAGCGGCTCGCCGACTCGCTGAGCCGGATCTACGGCCGCGCGATCTCGCTGCAGGTGGAGCTGGATCCCGATCTGCTCGGCGGGCTCGTCGTCCGGGTGGGCGGAGAGCTGATCGACGGCAGCATCGCGGGCAAGCTGGCCGCGGCACGCAGGCGGCTTCCGAGCTGACCTCGCCGCTGGGCTGCAGGCGGCCCGGCACCCCGAACGATGACCGAAGACTTGCGACAGTGAAGGACAGGACGACAGTCATGGCAGAGCTGACGATCTCCCCGGAGGAGATCCGGAGTGCGATCTCCAGCTACGTCTCGTCGCTGGAGACCGAGACCTCCCGCGAGGAGGTGGGCATCGTCTCCGACACCGGCGACGGCATCGCCCACGTTGAGGGCCTGCCCTCCGTCATGACCAACGAGCTGCTGGAGTTCTCCGGCGGCGTCCTCGGCGTGGCGCTCAACCTCGACCAGCGCGAGATCGGCGCGGTCATCCTCGGCCCGTACGGCGGGATCGAGCAGGGCCAGCAGGTCAAGCGCACCGGCAACATCCTCTCGGTGCCGGTCGGCGACAAATTCCTGGGCCGGGTCATCGACCCCCTGGGCGCGCCGATCGACGGTCTGGGCGACATCGAGGCCGAGACGCAGCGCGTCCTCGAGCTGCAGGCCGCCTCGGTGGTCGAGCGCCAGAGCGTGTCCGAGTCGCTGCAGACCGGCATCAAGGCCATCGACGCCATGACGCCGATCGGGCGCGGCCAGCGCCAGCTGATCATCGGTGACCGCAAGACGGGCAAGACGGCCGTCTGCGTCGACACGATCATCAACCAGAAGGCCAACTGGGCGAGCGGCGACCCGAAGAAGCAGGTCCGCTGCATCTACGTCGCCGTCGGCCAGAAGGGCTCCACGATCGCCGGTGTCCGGCAGTCGCTGGAGGACGCGGGCGCGCTGGAGTACACCACCATCGTCGCGGCCCCCGCCTCCGACCCGGCCGGCTTCAAGTGGCTCGCGCCCTACACCGGCTCGGCACTGGGCCAGCACTGGATGTACGCGGGCAACCACGTGCTCATCGTGTTCGACGACCTGTCCAAGCAGGCCGAGGCCTACCGCGCCATCTCGCTGCTGCTGCGCCGCCCGCCGGGCCGCGAGGCCTACCCCGGCGACGTCTTCTACTTGCACTCCCGGCTGCTCGAGCGTTGTGCCAAGCTCTCCGACGAGCTCGGCGCGGGTTCGATGACCGGCCTGCCGATCATCGAGACCAAGGCCAACGACGTCTCGGCGTACATCCCGACCAACGTCATCTCGATCACCGACGGCCAGGTCTTCCTCGAGTCGGACCTGTTCAACCAGGGTGTCCGGCCCGCCATCAACGTCGGCATCTCGGTCTCCCGCGTCGGTGGTTCCGCCCAGGTGCGGGCGATGCGCCAGGTCTCCGGCTCGCTGCGACTCGACCTTTCGCAGTACCGCGAGCTGGAGGCGTTCGCCGCCTTCGGTTCCGACCTCGACGCGGCCTCGGCCGCGGCGCTGGGTCGCGGTAGCCGGCTGGTCGAGCTGCTCAAGCAGGCGCAGTACCAGCCGCAGGCCGTCGAGGAGCAGGTCGTCTCGCTCTGGCTCGGCACCACCGGCAAGCTCGACTCGGTGCCGGTCGCCGACATCCGCCGCTTCGAGACCGAGTACCTCGACAACGTGCGCCGCAACCACGAGGGCGCGCTCGCCGAGATCCGCGACACCGGCAAGCTGTCGGAGGAGAACGTCGCGCGCCTCGAGGACATCACCACCGACTTCAAGAAGCAGTTCACCGCTTTCGACGGTTCCTCGGTCGTCCCGAAGGAGGCCGAGGCGAAGGCGCTCGACGAGGACGAGGTCGACCAGGAGACCGTCAAGGTCAACAAGCCGGCTCCGGCCAAGAGCTGATCGGGTAACGGGATGGCGGCACAGATTCGCGTCCTGCGGCGACGGATCAAGTCGACGCAGTCCATCAAGAAGATCACGCGCGCGATGGAGCTCATCGCGACCTCACGCATCGTCAAGGCGAGGGCCCGGGTCGAGGCGGCCAAGCCCTACGCCGAGCAGATGACCGCGGTGCTCACCGAGCTGGCGAGCAACTCCGCGCTGGACCACCCGCTGCTCGTCGAGCGGGAGGACCCGAAGCGGGCCGCCGTGCTGGTCGTCACCAGCGACCGTGGCCAGGCCGGTGGCTACAACGCCGGCGTGCTGAAGGAAGCGGAGCAGCTCTTCTCGCTGCTGCGGGAGCAGGGCAAGGAGCCGGTGCTCTACGTCATCGGGCGCAAGGGCGTGAACTACTACCGGTTCCGCAAGCGCAAGGTGGCCGCCTCCTGGACCGGCTTCTCGGAGCAGCCCGAGTACAGCGACGCCGCCGAGGCAGCGCGCGTACTCGTGGCCGCGTTCATGGCTGGTGCGGGTGGCCGCGACACCGAGGAGGCCGCCGACACGACCGGTGCTCCGGCCGAGGACGTCGTGGCCGTCGACGAGCTGCATCTCGTCTACACGCAGTTCAAGAACATGGTCACCCAGACGCCGCAGGCGCGGCGGATGGCGCCCATGGAGGTCGAGTACACCGAGGATGCGGCCCCCGCCACCGACGGGCCCACCGAGATCAAGCCGCTCTACGCCTTCGAGCCCGACCCCGACACGCTGTTCGACGCGCTGCTGCCGAAGTACATCGGTGCGCGGCTGTTCGCGGCGCTGCTCGAGTCGGCCGCATCGGAGTCGGCGAACCGGCAGCGGGCCATGAAGGCCGCCACCGACAACGCCAACGAATTGATCCGTACCCTGACCCTGGAGAGCAACCAGGCCCGTCAGGCCCAGATCACCCAGGAGATCAGTGAGATCGTCGGTGGCGCCGACGCTCTCGTGAGCGCAGGAAGTGAGAACTAGAAGATGGCCGCCACCGATGTGACTGATACCACTACTCAGACCAGGGTTGGCCGGGTAGTCCGGGTCACCGGCCCGGTCGTCGACGTGGAGTTCCCGCGCAACCAGGTGCCGGAGCTCTACAACGCCCTCACCGTCGAGGTCACGTTCGCCGACCTCGCGAAGACGCTGACCCTGGAGATCGCCCAGCACCTCGGCGACAACCTGGTCCGCACGATCTCGATGCAGCCCACCGACGGCCTGGTCCGCGGCGCCGAGGTCACCGACCTCGGCCGCCCGATCTCGGTGCCGGTCGGCGACCAGGTCAAGGGCCACGTGTTCAACGCGCTCGGCGCCTGCCTGGACAAGCCCGACCTGGAGATCACCGGCGAGCTGTGGGGCATCCACCGCAAGGCGCCGGCGTTCGACCAGCTCGAGGGCCGCACCGAGATGCTCGAGACGGGCATCAAGGTCATCGACCTGCTCACCCCGTACGTCACCGGCGGCAAGATCGGCCTGTTCGGTGGTGCCGGTGTCGGCAAGACGGTGCTCATCCAGGAGATGATCACCCGTGTCGCCAAGAACTTCGGTGGCACCTCGGTGTTCGCCGGTGTCGGCGAGCGCACCCGTGAGGGCAACGACCTCATCACGGAGATGACCGAGTCCGGCGTCATCAACGACACCGCGCTCGTCTTCGGCCAGATGGACGAGCCGCCCGGCACGCGTATGCGCGTCGCGCTCTCGGCGCTGACGATGGCGGAGTACTTCCGCGACGTCCAGAACCAGGACGTGCTGCTGTTCATCGACAACATCTTCCGGTTCACCCAGGCCGGTTCCGAGGTCTCCACGCTGCTGGGCCGCATGCCGTCGGCCGTGGGTTACCAGCCCACGCTGGCCGACGAGATGGGCGAGCTGCAGGAGCGCATCACCTCCACGCGTGGCCGCTCGATCACGTCGATGCAGGCGATCTACGTGCCGGCCGACGACTACACCGACCCGGCGCCCGCCACCACGTTCGCCCACCTGGATGCGACCACGGAGCTCTCCCGGCCGATCTCGCAGAAGGGCATCTACCCGGCGGTCGACCCGCTGACGTCGACCTCCCGGATCCTGGCCCCGCAGTACGTGGGCGAAGAGCACTTCCGGGTGGCCAACGAGGTCAAGCGGATCCTGCAGAAGTACGCCGACCTGCAGGACATCATCGCCATCCTCGGTATCGACGAGCTCTCCGAGGAGGACCGCCAGCTCGTGGGTCGCGCGCGACGCATCGAGCGCTTCCTCTCGCAGAACCTGCTGGTCGCCGAGCAGTTCACCAACCAGAAGGGCTCGACGGTCCCGCTCAAGGAGACCATCGAGTCGTTCGACAAGATCGCCAAGGGCGAGTTCGACGACGTGCCGGAGCAGGCGTTCTTCCTCTGCGGCGGGCTCGACGACCTCGAGAAGAACCGCAAGAAGCTCGAGGGCTGATCCTTGGCAGAGATGACAGTCGAGCTGGTCGCCGTCGAGCGGAAGATCTGGTCGGGCAAGGCCACTTTCGTCTTCGCGCGCACCACGGTGGGTGAGATCGGCATCCTGCCGGGACACGAGGCCACGCTCGCGCAGCTGGAAGAGGCGGGCGTGCTCCGCATCGACAGCACGGACGGCACGTCCACCTCGCTGGCGGTGCACGGCGGCTTCCTCTCGGTCACGCCGGAGGCCGTCACCGTGCTCGCGGAGTACGCGGAGCTCGCCGACGAGATCGACGTCGCCCGGGCCCGTACCGCGTTGGACCGGGCAGACGAGTCCGAGCCCGCCGGCGTAGCCGCCGCAGCCCGTGCGCAAGCACGGCTGAAAGCCGCCGGCGCGGCGGAGTAGCTGGAGCCGCAGTGGGGGCAACGGCGGTCGTCGTCAGCATCCTGCTGCTCGGCGCCTGTCTCTGCCTGGGATACCTCGCCTTCCGGCGAGTACGCCTCATGAGGGGCGGTGGTGTGGACGTCTGTCTGCGCCGCCGCCCCTCTGGCGTTTCCCGGTTCGGCTCGCGCGACGCCGCTGCCGGGTGGCACTTCGGGGTGGGCCGGTACCGGGGCGAGGAGTTCGCCTGGCACCGGCTCACGTCGTTCCGGCCCGGGGCGAGCGTCGTCATCGACCGGATGGACCTCGAGATCGTCGACCGTCGGGAGCCCGCGCCCGCGGAGACCTACGCGCTCCCGCCCGGCGCGTCCGTCCTGCACTGCCGGGCACACGGCCTGGACCTGGAGGTCGCGATGACCCTGGGCGTCCTCACGGGCTTCCTGTCCTGGCTGGAGGCGGCGCCCCCCGGCCGCACCACCGGCTACCGCCAGGCCAGCTGAACCGAATCCACCGCAACTCGCGGGCCGGTTCACCGCAACTCGCGGGCCGTTCCGTCGCAACTCGCGGGCCTGTTCGTCGCAACTCGCGGGCCTGTTCGTCGCAACTCGCCGGCGTCGGCACGCCTTCCTGCCGGCGAGTTGCGGTAGAACGCACCGCGGGTTGCGACGGAATGCACCGCGAGTTGCGATGGAATGCACCGCGAGTTGCGGTCAGGATGTTGACGGGCCGCCGGGCTGCCAGAGGACGTCGCCGTCGGGGTTGGCGACGCGGCCCAGGATGAACAGCAGGTCCGAGAGGCGGTTGAGGTACTTCGCCGTGAGCGGGTTGGTGCGCTCGGGATCGGTCTCGAGCAGCGCCCAGACCGACCGCTCCGCCCGCCGCGTGACGGTGCGGGCCACGTGCAGGTACGCCCCGCCCGGGGTGCCGCCGGGCAGGATGAACGAGTCGAGCTTCGGCAGCCCCTCGTTGAACTCGTCGCACCAGCCCTCCAGCCGCGTCACGTAGTCCTCCGTGACGCGCAGCGGGGGATAGGGCGGGTTCTCGACGATCGGCGCGCACAGGTCGGCGCCGACGTCGAACAGGTCGTTCTGGATCTGGCGCAGCGGCCCCAACAGCTCCGGGGCCAGCCCGCCCACCGTGACGGCCACGCCCAGCGCCGCGTTGCACTCGTCGGTGTCGGCGTAGGCCGCCAGCCGCACGTCGGTCTTGGGGACGCGGCTGAAGTCTCCGAGCGCGGTGGTGCCGTCGTCGCCGGTCTTCGTGTAGATCCTGGTCAGGTGCACGGCCATGGTGCTCAGCCTAGGCGGTCGACCCGGACCTCACCGACGGTCATCGCTGCGGCAGCAGGACGCAGTGTCGATCACCCAAGTGGCTGATCTATTCTCGATTCCGCAACTACTCGGGGAGACGATCATGCCGGACGCGCGGGGGGATGCCGGCCTGCTCGTGGGGGGTCGGTACCGCCTGCACGACGTGCTCGGCGAGGGCGGGATGGGCGCGGTGTGGCGCGCCACCGACGAGCTGCTCGGTCGCGTCGTCGCGATCAAGCGCGTGCGGCTGGGGTCGCTGCCGCCCGTGGAGGCGGCCAAGGCCCGCGAACGGACGATGCGCGAGGCCCGCATCGCGGCCGCGCTGCACCACCCGCACGTCGTCACGATCTTCGACGTGGTCATCGAGGACGACGAACCGTGGCTCATCCTCGAGCACGTTCCGTCCCGGAGCCTGGGCGAGATCCTGCGCGAGCACGGCACGCTGCCCCCGGTCGACGTCGCCGCGATCGGGGCGCAGATCGCGGCCGGTCTCGCGGCCGCGCACGCCGCAGGTGTGGTCCACCGCGACGTCAAGCCCGACAACGTGCTGATCGCGCATCCGGCAGGGGCCGCCGACCCGCTGGCGGGCACCACGGTCAAGCTCACCGACTTCGGGATCTCCCGGGTCGCCCAGACCTCGGACATCACGGCGGCCGACATCCTCAGCGGCACCCCGGCCTACCTCGCTCCGGAGGCCGCACGGGGGGAGGGCACCGGCCCGCGCACCGACATGTACTCGCTCGGGGCCACGCTCTACGCCGCGGTCGAGGGGCACCCGCCTTTCGGGCGGGACCAGGGCAACGTGCTGGCGCTGCTGACGAGGGTCGGTCGCGGTGGCGCCCCCGACGCCGGCCATGCCGGCCCGCTCACCGCCATCCTGCGTGACCTCGTCGCCGACGACCCGACGGTGCGACCGTCTGCGGTCGACGCCCATCGGGTGCTGCGCGAGCTCGCGGGCACGCGCTACGACGAGCGTCCGGTGCTCCGCTCGGTGGAGCCGGGGCCGGACCCCCAGCCGGCTCGGACCCCCGCCGAGCCGACGATGCGGGCGCCGTTCGTCGTCGAGCTGCTGCCGCCACGGCGCAGCCGACGGTCGCTGGTGGTCGCGACCGCGCTGCTGGCCGCCGTCGCGGTGGGTGTGGGCACCGCGGTGGTGCTGGCGGGCACCGGGGACGCCACGCCGGCCGCATCTGCACCGCCCGGTCCGCCGATCCGCGGCGGCCCCATCACGATCCCCGATCAGCGGGCGGCCGATCCGTGCTCGCTGCTCGACGTGGCTGCACTGGGACGCGACGGTGCGGCCGTGCTCGACAACTCGCAGGTGGCGTTCTCGGCCTGCCGCGCGGTCGTCACCCCGGCGGTCGGCTCGCCGGTTGCCGTCAGCGTCGAGTTCGAGGCGGACGTCCAGGTGCCGAAGCCGCTCGACGCCACACCCGAGCAGGCGGGGCCGGTGCAGGTCGTCCACTACCCGCCGCAGGGCTCGCGCTGCGTTCGCCGCGTGCTGCTGCCCGACGGCAACGACGTGCTGATCACCGCCGCCGGCGACGCCGGCCCGCAGCTGTGCGCGATCGCCGACACGGGCCTCGACGCCACCGTCGCCCGGTTGACGGTGCGCGGGATCGGGCAACGGGTCGTCCAGGGCCCCACCAACCGGCTCGCGGCGGCGCAGGCATGCTCCCTGCTCGCGGCGCCGGAGCTGGCAGCGGTGCCCGGCATCGACGGCAGCGGGCGGCCGGGTTTCGGCGACTGGTCGTGCGAGTGGGCCTCGTCGTCGGGTGCGTACGTGCGGATCGCGTTCGCCCGGCGCCCGCCCATCACCGACGCCGACGGCACGCCGGCCACCTTCGCCGCCCATCGCGGAGCGCTGCGCCTCACCCCGGGGAGCGACTGCTTCGCCCAGTTCGGCACCCGGACGTCCACCGGTGAGCACGGCGCCCAGACCGTCGACGCCGTGCAGGTGTTCGTCTACCGATCACTGCCCGACGACCAGCTGTGCCCCGCGGCGGCGACGCTGGCTGCGGCCGCCGCCGCCAAGCTCCCGGCTGCCTCGTGACGCGCGGGGTCGGATAGCGTCCGCCCCCGTGGCAGAGCATTTTGCAGTGACCGGTGGCGCCCGCCTCGTCGGCGAGGTGGACGTCATCGGAGCGAAGAACAGCGTCCTGAAGCTGATGGCGGCGGCACTGCTGGCGCACGGCACCACGACGATCACCAACTGCCCGGAGATCCTGGACGTCCCGCTGATGGCCGACGTGCTGCGCAGCCTCGGTTGCACGGTCACCGTCGAGGCCGACACCGTTACCATCGACGTCCCGGCCGAGCCCGGAGCCGAGGCCGACTACCGCTCGGTGTCGAAGCTGCGCGCCTCGGTCTGCGTGCTCGGGCCGCTCGTCGCGCGGTGCCGGCGCGCGGTGGTGCCGCTGCCCGGTGGTGACGCGATCGGCTCGCGGCCGCTCGACATGCACCAGGCCGGCCTGCGCAAGCTCGGCGCCACCACGGAGATCGAGCACGGCAGCGTCGTCGCGCACGCCGACGAGCTGCGCGGCGCGCAGATCTGGCTCGACTTCCCCAGCGTGGGAGCCACCGAGAACATCCTGATGGCCGCCGTGCTCGCCGAGGGCACCACGGTGATCGACAACGCCGCCCGCGAGCCGGAGATCGTGGATCTCTGCACGATGTTGTCGCAGATGGGCGCGAAGCTGGAGGGCGTGGGCACCTCGACGCTCACCGTGCACGGCGTCACGAGCCTGCAGGCCACGCAGCACCGCGTGATCGGCGACCGGATCGTCGGTGCCACCTGGGCGTTCGCGGCCGCGATGACCCAGGGCGAGGTGATGGTCCGCGGCGTCGACCCGCACCACATCGACCTCGTGCTCGACAAGCTCCGTAGCGCGGGCGCGCACACCGAGATCGGCCCCGACTGGTTCTCGATCGCGCAGGCCGAGCGACCGCAGGCCGTCGACTTCGTGACGCTGCCCTACCCGGGTTTCGCCACCGACCTGCAGCCGATGGCCATCGCGCTCTCCGCCGTCGCCGACGGCACGTCGATGATCACCGAGAACGTGTTCGAGGCCCGGTTCCGGTTCGTCGACGAGATGGTGCGCCTCGGCGCGGACGCGCGCACCGACGGCCACCACGCCGTCGTCCGCGGGGTCCGGCAGCTGTCCAGCGCGCCGGTGTGGGCCAGCGACATCCGGGCCGGTGCCGGGCTGGTACTCGCCGCGCTGTGCGCCGACGGCGTCACCGAGGTGTGGGACATCGAGCACATCGACCGCGGTTACCCGCGCTTCGTCGAGAACCTGGTGGCACTCGGCGCCGACGTCGCCCGGGTCAGCGCGGCGCCCGAACGGTAGTTGCCGCGCCATCCGGGTGGTCACATCCGGGTAGTGCAGTACTCGCCCCCGTGCGTCGCCGCCGGGTGATCCTGTGCGGATGCCACAGGACGCCTCGGGGGTCTACCCCACCTCGTTTCAGGGGATTCCGGGATGGTCCTGGGGCGTGCGGATGACCAGGCTCGGGTGGTGACCTCGAACTGGCTCGACACCTTCTTCGCCACGCTGGACGCGATCCCGGCCTGGCAGCTCTACACGGTGGTCGGGCTGATGCTCGTGCTGGAGACGACCGCGCTGATCGGCCTGATCACCCCGGGTGAGGTCGTGCTGCTCGCCCCGGCGACCACCGTCGCCGGCCCCGCGCCAGCGCCGTCGTGTGGGGACTGGTCTACGTCGGGTTGGGCGGTGCGGCGTCGGCGGCGCTGCGGCACTCGGCCCAGTTCGTCGGCCCGACGGTCACCGGTGCGCTCGTGCTCGTGATCGTCGCCGTGGTGGTGATGCGGAAGGTCCGCAAGCGACGTGCGACGCGCAGCGGCGAGCAGGCGCCGGTGGACCGATCAGTGGGAGCCCCCGCGGGTGAGCATGAGGAGCTCACGCAGGGGCGTGTCGGGTAGGTAGGCCCTGGTCAGGTCGATCCCGATTCGCGGGAGGTCGGCCTCGTCCCGGTACGCCAGGTGCATCGGCACGTAGCGGGGCTTGAACTTCGTCTTGAACGCGTGCAGCGAGCGGAACCCGTAGAGCGGCTCCAGCGCGGCGCCGAGCGTGTCGAGCAGCCGGTCGAGCACGGCGGCCTCGTCGTCCTTGCCCGTGCGGGCGAGCGGCGCGCCCGAGAGCGAGACGAACGCGGCCCCCTCGGCCTGGAAGGTCAGGCAGCTCGATGCGATCAGGAACTCCACGACGGGCCGGAAGCCGTCGTGGCGCCGCCGCATCACATCCAGGGTCCAGCCGTGGACCTCCTTGTCCGGTCCGTACACGGGCAGCCAGCTGGTGACCCCCTGGATCGCCCCGTGCTCGTCCTCGGCCAGCCCGACCCGCACCTCGGGGTCGAGCGCCTCGTCGATGCCACCGAGGGTGAAGCCCATCTCCGGCAGGCCCTTGTCACCGGCCCACTCCTGCGACACGGCGCGCACCTCGTTGACGAGCGACCACCTCTCCTCGGAGAGGTTCACCATCCGGAACGTGACGCCCTCCTTCCCGGCCTTGTTGAGCGCCGAGCGGACGTCCTGCCACGACTTGCCCTTGAACTGCAGGTCGGGCAGGTCCACGAGGGTGTCCTCGGCCACCTGCACGTGCTGCCACCCCACCGCGGCGGCCGCCTGTGCCAGCGGCTGGGTCACGGAGAACAGGCAGGGCATCAGGCCGCTGCGCTCGCACATCGCGGCGTACTCGACGACCGCCGCGGCCCTGCCCTCCGGTGGGCCCACCGGGTCGCCGAGCGCGATGGCCACGCCGGCGTGGCGCTGGTAGGCGATGTAGGTGGCGCCGTCGGCGGTCAGGAACCACGAGTTCTCCGGCCACGTCGACATCCACGACAGGGTGCTGCCGCCGGAGCGCTTCAGCAGGTCGACGACGGTGTCGCGGGTGGCACCGTCACCGGCCTGGCGGCGCAGGCGGCGCCGCGACGGCACGCGGAAGGCCCGCCTGCCGACGAGCAGCACCACCAGCAGCGCGGTCCAGAGCAGGCGGTCGGCGACGAAGATCGGCACCCCGTCCAGCTCGTAGCGCAGGTCGAAGAACACGGCCACCGCCACCAGCCCGGCGACCAGCAGGCCGAGCAGCACGTTGAGTCCCGCGATCGAGACCGCCCACCACCACGCGGTGCGCCTGCCGCGGCGCAGCCCGAGTATGAGCAACCCGACGAGCACGAGGGTGACGAGGACGTCGATCTCGGTCTGCTCGGGGTCGGCGGTCGAGCCCAGCGGGCCGTCGCTGGGCAGCAGCCAGGTCACCACCATGATCACCGCAACCATCAGCAGCCCGGCCACCGCTAGCAGCCGCCACTCCCGGCGGCTGGGCCTGGTGACGGGCCGGGGGCCGAGCCCCCGGGTGATCCGCGGGCCGACCGCGAGCCCGATACCCGCGGCGACCAGGTGCTCGAGGTCGGCGAACGACCCGACGTAGAGGACCGCCACCACCAGGTAGATGCCCAGCGCGATCCGCACCCGCAGCCGCCACGGCGGGCGCAGCACGGCCGTGGTGACCGCAGCAGCGGTGAGGGCACCCGCCGAGAACCCGACGTCGAGCCGTCCCGCCACCACCTGCGCCCAGGTCCAGTCGGTGCCGCCGACGGCCAGCAGGAACAGGATGGCGCCGAGCACGCCGACCAGGTGCCCGACGATCGTGACGCTCGCGGCGAGCCGGGTGCCGAGCCGCCACTCGGCGAACCCGACCAGCAGGGCGAACCCACCCGCCATCGGCACGTAGTACCACGGCCCGATCGCGAGGAACGGGCCGCTGAACAGCGTCCACCAGCGACCATTGACCATGGACGGCACGCCGTAGGCGATCTGCGGGTACCAGCCGGCGTCCTCGGCGGCGCGCCACAACGCGCCGGTCGCGACGGCGGTGATCAGCATCAGGGCCACCACGGTGGTGGTGAACGGCAGGCGGCGCCACACGTCGAGCACCCGGCGGGCGGGGCCGGCGAGCGTGGCCGTCCGGGCGGTGGCGGCGGTGGCGGTTTGCTCGGCCATGACGGCTTCGGTTGCTCCTCGTGAGGTGGGGAACCACTGTGCGCGCCGCGGACCGGCCTGGACATCGCCCATCCGGTGCCATCAGGCGCCTTCGCGGCGGGCGCGGACCCGACCTGTATCGATCAGGGACCCGTACAGGTGTGACGGCGCCCCGTCGGGCTTCGGGATCAGGGTTACGCGCCAGTAGGCTTGCCTGATTGGTTTCCCGAGCAGCGCTGCTCGACAGTGGCGACCAGATCCGACGCGGAGGTGTCCGGTGCCGTACCCGACCGACCATGAGCGCGACCGTCCGTGGGTGATCCGCACCTACGCCGGTCACTCGTCGCCCGCGGCGTCGAACGAGCTGTACCGCCGCAACATCGCCAAGGGCCAGACCGGGCTGTCGGTGGCCTTCGACCTGCCCACGCAGACCGGGTACGACCCCGACGACGAGCTCGCCAAGGGTGAGGTCGGCAAGGTCGGCGTCCCGGTGAGCCACATCGGTGACATGCGCACGCTGTTCGACGGCATCCCGCTGGCCGCGGCCAACACGTCGATGACGATCAACGCGCCTGCCATGTGGCTGCTCGCGCTCTACGTCGCGGTGGCCGACGAGAACGGCGCGCCGCGCGCGACGCTCGCCGGCACCACGCAGAACGACATCGTGAAGGAGTACCTGTCCCGGGGCACCTACGTGTTCCCGCCCGCGCCGAGCATGCGGTTGATCACCGACATGGTGGCCTGGTCGGTGGCGGAGATCCCGAAGTGGAACCCGATCAACATCTGCAGCTATCACCTGCAGGAGGCCGGCGCGACGCCCGCGCAGGAGCTCGCGTTCGCGCTGGCAACGGCCATCGCGGTGCTCGACTCCGTGCGCGACTCGGGCCAGGTGCCCGCCGAGCGCTTCCCCGATGTCGTCGCACGCATCTCGTTCTTCGTGAACGCGGGCCTGCGCTTCGTCGAGGAGATGTGCAAGATGCGCGCGCTCGGCAGGCTCTGGGACGAGATCACCCGCGACCGGTACGGCGTCGAGGACGCCAAGAAGCGGCGGCTGCGCTACGGCGTGCAGGTCAACTCGCTGGGGCTCACCGAGGCGCAGCCCGAGAACAACGTGCAGCGCATCGTGCTGGAGATGCTGGCCGTCACGCTCAGCCGCGACGCCCGTGCCCGCGCGGTGCAGCTGCCCGCCTGGAACGAGGCGCTGGGCCTGCCGCGGCCGTGGGACCAGCAGTGGGCGCTGCGGATGCAGCAGGTGCTGGCCTACGAGACCGACCTGCTCGAGTACGAGGACATCTTCGAGGGCAGCCGGGTCGTCGAGGCCAAGGTCGCGGAGCTCGTCGAGGGCGCCCGCGCCGAGATCGACAAGGTGCAGGAGATGGGTGGCGCCGTCGCCGCCGTCGAGAGCGGCTACATGAAGGGCCAGCTCGTCTCGGCCCTGTCGGCCATGCGCAAAGCCATGGAGTCGGGCACCCACGTCGTCGTCGGGGTCAACAAGTTCGACACCACCGAGCCGAGCCCGCTGCAGGCCGAGGGTGCGCAGGCGATCCAGACCGCCGACCCCGAGGCGGAGGCGGCGGCGATCCGGGCGATCGGGGAGTGGCGAGCGGTGCGCGACGCGGCCGCGGTCGACTCCGCGCTCGGGGCGCTGCGTGACGCGGCGAAGACCGACGCCAACCTGATGGAGGCCTCCATCACCTGCGCGAAGGCCGGGGTCACCACGGGGGAGTGGGCGGGGGTGCTGCGCGAGGTGTTCGGCGAGTTCCGGGCCCCGACGGGGGTGTCGGCTGCCGTCAGCAGCGGCGAGGCGGCCGCGGAGATCGCGACGGTGCGCGAGCACGTGCAGGCGGCCGGGCAGGAGCTGGGCACCCGGCTGCGGATGCTCGTCGGCAAGCCGGGCCTCGACGGGCACTCCAACGGCGCCGAGCAGGTGGCGGTGCGGGCCCGCGACGTCGGCTTCGAGGTGATCTACCAGGGCATCCGGCTGACACCCGCCCAGATCGTGGCGGCCGCGGTGCAGGAGGACGTGCACGTCGTCGGGCTGTCGATCCTGTCCGGATCGCACCTCGAGATCGTGCCGGCCGTCGTCGAGGGGCTCCGCGCGGCGGGCGCGGGCGACGTGCCCGTGGTCGTCGGCGGCATCATCCCGCCCGACGATGCGGCCGAGCTGCGCAGTCGCGGTGTCGCCGCGGTGTTCACGCCGAAGGACTACATGCTCACCGAGATGATGGACGAGATCGTCACGCTGGTCCGGAAGGCGAACGGGCTGAGCTGAACGGGCTGAGCCGAACGGTGCAGTACCCGGCACAATGCCGCCCATGTCCACTTCGGCGGCTTCGGTCGATCGGCACCGCGGGGTCACGTTCGTCGACATCGTCATGCTGGT
This sequence comes from Pseudonocardia sp. GCM10023141, assembly GCF_042653605.1. NCBI lineage: Bacteria > Bacillati > Actinomycetota > Actinomycetes > Pseudonocardiales > Pseudonocardiaceae > Pseudonocardia > Pseudonocardia sp. GCM10023141. Next base: position 17,186 of record NZ_JBHSIR010000021.1, on the reverse strand, counting down.
GCTCGCGCTGGCCTCGGTCGGCCTGCTGATCTTCGTGGAGGTCTTCCCCCACTCTGCGGAGACCGCCTACCTGATCTTCGGCTTCGACACCGCGATCTGCGGCGTCTTCCTGGTCGAGTTCCTGTTCCGCTGGCACCGGGCGGGGTGGGAGAGGTGGTTCCCGCTGCGCCACTGGTACGAGGTGCTGGGCATGATCCCCGTCGCGCACCCGGCACTGCGCGGGCTGCGGTTGCTGCGCGTCGTGGTGCTGGTGATCCGGGTGGTGCGCAGCGCCGACCGCGCCTTCGGTGAGCGGTTCACCCAGCGTCTCGTGGAACGGCTGTCCCGGCCGATCGTGCTGGCGATCAAGACGCCGATCACCGTCGCGGTGCTGGACGAGGTCGTCAAGGTGCTGGAGACGGGCAACTACCCGCAGAACATCGCGCGCTCGTTGAGCGAGAACCGGCTGATGCTGCGGGCGATCGTCACCGAGAAGCTCAAGGAGGACCAGACGACCGGGCGCCTGTCGCGGTTGCCGTTCCACGACGACATCGTGCACGGGCTGATCGACACCACGATGCGCGTGATCGTCGACGTGCTGACCGACCCGCGCACCGATGCGTTCTTCGCGGAGGTCGTGCGGGAGAACCGGCTCCAGATCCGCGAGGCGGTGGTGGCGGGACTGCACGAGAAGGGACCGAAGGAGGCCACCGAGGCCGTGGCAGTGCCGTGACGGCCTGCGTCCTCAGCGCCCGTCCTCAGCGCCCGTTCTCGGCGGCCTCGCCGCGCCTGCGCAGCAACCGGAAGCCCGGGATCGCCTGGATCGCCTGCCGCACGTCCTTGACCACACCGAGGAGCTCGGTGATGTCGGGTCCGACGCCGTCGAGCTTGGTGAGGATGGGCATGATGTCGGTCTCGAGGTGCTCGGCGAGCTGGGGCAGCTGGTCGACCATCCGGATCGCCGCGCTCAGCTCCTCCTCGGAGAACTCGTCGACGAAGCGGCGGGCCAGCGGTGCGGCGCGCTCGGCGATCGGCTCGTAGACAGCCAGCAGCGCCGCGGCGCTGTCGGCCGCGCCGCTCGCATGGCCCACCACCAGCTGCGCTCGTTGGGTGACGGCCGTGGCCCGGTCGACCACCCCGCTCGCGCTGCGGGTGACCCCGCCCGCCTCCACGACGATGGCTGCCGCGCCGTCCGTGATGCCGCCCGCCCTGGCCAGCACGGCCTCGACCCCGATCACCGACGTGGCGGCGGCGGCGAGCACCTCGTCGACCGAGTCGACGAGCCGGGTGACGCGCTGCAGCAGCAGCTCCAGGTCACGCAGCAGCGTGGACACGCGTTCGGGCAGCCCCACCACCAGCCGGACGGTGTCGTCGGTCCAGCCCAGCACCGACCGGGCACCGGCGAGCACGTCGGAGGGCCCGATCAGGACGGGAAGCCCGCCGATGCGCAACGCCATGTCCGCGAGGGTATCGGCAGCCGAGCACGCCTGCTCCGACATGCGGGCGGGCCGAGCGTCACCTACGTTCGGTGATCGTCGACGAGTGTGATCCGACGGACGGGGCTGTGATGGCGGGTCAGGTGTGGAACAGGCGTGATTTCCTGCGGCGGGCGGCCGTGGCCGGCGCCGCCGTGATGGCGGGCCCCGCGGTGCTGGCGGCCTGCACGAGTACCGGTGGCGGGTCCGGCAGCACGCTGGCCAACGCGAAGAGTGCAGGCACCATCAAGGTGGGCATCGCCAACGAGGCGCCCTACGGGTTCACCGACCAGTCCGGGAAGGTCACCGGCGAGTCGGTTGAGGTCGCCCGCGCCGTGCTCAAGGCACTGGGCATCAACGACGTGCAGGCGACGGCGGTGGAGTTCGGGTCGCTGATCCCCGGGCTCAACGCGAAGCAGTTCGACATGGTGACCGCAGGGATGTTCATCAACCCGGACCGGTGCGCGAACGCCGCGTTCTCCGATCCCGACTACACGGCACCCACCGCGTTCCTGGTGCCGGCGGGCAACCCGAAGGGCGTCACGACGTTCGATGACGTCAAGAGCAAGAACGTCCGCCTCGCCGTGCTCAGCGGTGCCGTCGAGCAGGGCTACGCGCAGAAGAGCGGGATCCCGGACAGCCAGATCCAGGTCGTCGACACCCAGAACACGCTGCTGCAGGCGATCACAGCCGGGCGCGCTGACGCCGGCGCGCTGACCAACATCTCGCTCAACGACGTCGTCAAGAAGAACCCCGGATCCAACGTCGAGGTCACGAAGGGCTTCTTCCCGATGATCGACGGCAAGGAGACCGTCTCGGCGGGTGCCTTCGTGTTCCGCAAGGGTGACGACGACTTCGTGGCCACGTTCAACGCCGAGCTCAAGAAGCTGCACGACGGCGGCCAGTGGCTGCAGATCGCGCAGCCGTTCGGGTTCAGCCAGGACAACGTCCCGAAGGCCGACGTCACGACGCAGCGGCTCTGCACCGCCTGACCGGCCGTGGAGAACCTGCCGCGGATCGTCACGGTGCTGCTGTCGGGGGTGCCGGCGACCGTCATCGCCGCGGTCGGTGGCATCGCGCTCACGATCGTGCTGTCGTTCGCCGCCGGGCTCGCCCTGCTGTCACACCGGCGCTGGCTGCGCGCCGTCAGCCGCGTGTACGTGGAGGCCTTCCGGGGGACCTCAGAGGTCGTCCAGCTGTTCTGGATCTTCTTCGTGCTGCCGGTGCTGGTCGGGTTCCAGCTGGTGCCGCTGTTCGCCGGCATCGTGGTGCTCGGCCTCAACCACGGCGCCTACGGTGCGGAGATCGTGCGGGGGGCTGTGCAGTCGGTGCCGCGGGCCCAGGTCGAGGGGGCGAAGGCGCTGAGCCTGTCGCCTGCGCAGTGCCTGCTCCGCGTGGTGCTGCCGCAGGCGGTGGTCGAGATGCTGCCCTCGTTCAACAACCTGTTCATCCAGTTGCTCAAGTCGACGGCGATCCTGTCGTTCATCACCGTCTCCGACGTCACCGAGCGTGGCGTGCAGGTGCTCGTGCCGAACTTCGGTGACGACATCGTGCTGATCTTCGCGGGGATGCTCGTGATCTACCTCGTGCTGGCCGTCGTCGTCACCGCCGGGATGCGGTGGGCGGAACGGGTGGCGGCGCGGCGGGTGGGACGGCGGCCGCGGGCGCGAGCGACCGCGATGGTGGTGGCGCACTGATGGCCTGGGACTGGGGATACGCGTTCTCGGTGCTGCCGGACCTGCTGCGCGCGCTGCTCGTCACCATCGAGATCACAGTGCTGGGTTCGCTGCTGGCGCTGGCGCTGGGGCTGGTGATCGCCATGGTGCGGCGCGCGCGGATCCCGGTGCTCGACCAGGTGGTGTGGGCCGTGGTGGAGTTCGTGCGGTCGACGCCGCTGCTGGTGCAGGTCTTCTTCCTGTTCTTCGTGCTGCCCCGGTTCGGGATCGTGCTCGGTGCGTTCGTCGTGGGCGTCATCGGTCTCGGTGTGCACTACGCGACCTACACATCGGAGGCCTACCGGGCCGGTATCGAGGCGGTGCCGGTGGCCCAGTGGGAGGCGGCTGCGGCGCTGAGCCTCCCGCGCGGGCGCACCTGGACCGGCGTGATCCTGCCGCAGGCGATCCCGCGCGTGCTGCCGGCGCTGGGCAACTTCGTCATCTCCATGTTCAAGGAGGTCCCGTTGCTGCTCGGGATCGGCGTCGTCGAGGTCGTCAACAAGGCCAAGGAGCTCTCGTCCGACACGTTCCGCCCGCTGGAGCCGTACACGATCGCCGGCGTGCTGTTCCTGGTGCTGAGCTACCCCGCCTCCCTGCTGGTCCGACGACTGGAGCGCCGCCGTGCCGCCGTCTGAAGCGATGATCGAGTTCGATGGCGTGGGGAAGCGCTTCGGGGAGCACACCGTGCTGGCCGACCTGAACTTCACCGTGGCGCCGGGTGAGCACGTGACGTTGATCGGACCGTCCGGATCGGGGAAGACCACGATCCTGCGCCTGCTGATGTGCCTGGAGTCGATCGATGCCGGCACGATCCGGGTGGGCGGCAGCTACCTGTCGCACATGGAGCGCGGCGGCAAGCTGGTGCCTGCTGACGAGAAGCACAGCCGCGAGGTGCGCAAACGGATCGGGATGGTGTTCCAGCAGTTCAACCTGTTCCCGAACATGACGGTGCGCGGCAACCTGATCGAGGGCCCGACCCGTGCACTGGGCCTGTCGAAGGACGAGGCCACGGCGCGGGCCACGGAGCTGCTCGAGCTGGTAGGACTCGGCGACAAGATCGACGAGCACCCGTCGCGCCTGTCCGGCGGGCAGCAGCAGCGGGTGGCCATCGCGCGGGCGCTGGCGATGCGCCCGGACGTGCTGCTGCTCGACGAGGTGACCTCCGCGCTGGACCCCGAGCTCGTGGCGGGCGTGCTCGCGCTGCTGCGCGACATCGGTGAGACCACCGACATCACCATCCTGTGCGTCACGCACGAGATGGGCTTCGCCCGCGACTTCTCCGACCGCGTGATGATGTTCGACGGTGGCCGGGTGGTGGAGCAGGCGCCGCCGCAGGAGCTGTTCACGGCCCCGCGCGAGGCTCGGACCAGGGAGTTCCTGAGCGCTGTGCTGGGCAGGGGATAGGTCAGTCGGGCCAGACCGCCCGGCGCTTCTCCAGGAACGCCGCCATGTTCTCCTTCGCGCTCTCACTCTGCGACATCGCCGCCATGACCTCCATGGCGATCGCGTAGGCGTCGGCCTCGGGCCGGTCGAGCTGCGCGTAGAGCGTCTGCTTGCCGACTCCCTTGGAGAAGCGGCTGCCGCGGGTGGCGCGGGCGAGCAGCGCGTCGACCTTCGCGTCGAGCTGGTCGTCGGGAACGGCGTAGTTGACCAGGCCCCACTCGACGGCGGTGGCGGCATCGATGGGGTCACCGGTGAGCGCGAGCTCCATGAGCCGCTTGCGACCGACGTTGCGTGCCACCGGGACGGCCGGGGTGTGGCAGAACCAGCCGCCCTTGCCGCCGGGCAGCGCGAACGTCGCTGACTCGGCGGCCACCGCCAGATCGCAGGTTGCGACGAGCTGGCACCCCGCCGCCGTCGCGATGGCCTGGACGCGGGCGACGACGACCTGCGGAACGTCCTGGATGGTGCGCATCACCTGGGTGCAGAGCCGCAGCAGCTCCCGGACGCCGCCCAGGTCGCGGGCGGCGACGTCGGCGAAGTCGTGGCCCGCCGAGAACGCCTTGCCCTCCGCGCCCAGCACGATCCCGGTGGCGTCGCTGCGGCCCGCCGTCTCGAACGCATCGAGCAGCTCGCTCAGGTGCCCCTCGGACAGCGAGTTGCGCCGCTCGGGCCGGTTCATCGTGATCCGGATCGTGTCGCCCTCGGCTTTGACCAGCAGGTGCTCGTAGTCGGCCATGTGTCGACGGTAGCCCGGGTGCGGGCGCAAATCACCCTGGTGAGGTGGTTCGGGTTGCAGGAAAGCCACTTTCCTGCAACGCAAGGTCCCGCCGCCGCGCCGGGCGAGTGATCAACGCCCACAGGTTCCGGTTCGATCATGAGCCAGTACGCGCTCGGCGGCGAACGCGCTGATCAACGCCCACTGGCTCATGGTCAACACCGAACCAGTGGGCGTTGATCACCCGCACCACAGCGCCGTCCCGAGGACCGCGGGGTGCGGCTCGTCCGCGCCGGGCTCGTGATAGCCCGATAGAGAGGTCGGCGGGAGGGCGCAACCCCCTCCTGTTGATCTGCCGGCCCGGCGAGGGCGCCCTGAAGCCGGGGAGCACTGCCCAACCGCACCCGAGAGCGCCGATTCTCATCCTTCGTGGCGGCCGCAGGCCATGACGGCTTTCCTGCCATCGCTGCTGCGACAGGCGCCACCCAGCCTTGCGGCGGTCCATCGGCGGGGCTACCGTGACCGCGTGACCAGATACGCAAATCTGGTCACGCGGTCAGGGAGGCGAGATGCCGGTCGCGGAGCAGAACGTCGGGCGCATGGAGCGGGTCCTTGATGCCGCGGCCGAGCTGCTCGTCCGGTGGGGCTACCAGCGCGTCACGATCGAGGACGTCGCCCGGCACGCGAGTGTCGGCAAGGGCACCGTCTACCTGCACTTCCCCAACAAGGAGGCGCTGTTCCTGACGGTGCTGCTGCGCCAGCACCACACCGTCATCGGCGATCTGGCCGGTCGGATGCTCGCCGATCCGGCCGAGGCGATGCCGTCGCAGATGTTCCGCTCGGTCTACCTCCAGCTGTCGGCCGATCCGATCGCCCGGCCGCTGTACCTGGGTGACAGCCAGGTGCTCGGCAGGCTCGCCAGCGAGGCGGCCGGCCTGCTCGGCGAGCTCGGGGAGCGCCGCGACGTGCTGGCGACGAGGCACCTCGAGCTGCTCCGCGCGGCCGGGCGGGTGCGCACGGATCTCGGCATCGACGAGTTGCTGCACCTCGAGACCGCGATCGGGGCCGGGTTCTTCTTCATCGACTCCACCCCGGGCCCGCTCTCGACGGCCGCCCGCGCCGACCTGTTGGCCCACGCCGTCGCCTCGGCGGTGGAGCTGCCAGGAGAACCACCCGTTGCCGTCGCGGCCGAGATCGCCGGCGACTACCGCTCGCTCGCCGAATCCATCCAGGACGAATGGCGCCGTCTCGCCCGCTGATCCGGGCCCGCCGCCAGGAACGGAGCAAGGGCATGACCACCACACCTTCTCTCGAACCGGACCTCATGAACCCGGCCCTCATCGCCGATCCCTATGGCGGCTTCGGGCAGCTTCGCGAGGAGGGCCCGGTGCTGCGCGGGCGCGGGATGGACGGCAGCCCGACCTGGTACGTCAGCCGCTACGACGACGTGCGCGCGGTGCTGAGCGACCCCCGGTTCGTCACCAGCGCGACGGCAGTGCCCGGCGGCGCGAAGTCCGACATGCGCGAGACGATGCTCGAGATGCTCGGCATCGGCCCGGAGCTGGGCATCTACCTCACCGGGTCGATCCTCAACGCAGACGGCCCCGATCACCATCGGCTGCGCAAGCTGGTGTCGCGCGCGTTCACGGTGCGCCGCATCGGCGAGCTGCGCCCGCGCGTCGAGGCCATCGCGGCGTCGCTGCTCGACGCGTTCACCGATCCGACCGACCTCGTCACCGCGCTCGACTACCCGCTGCCGATCACGGTGATCTGCGAGCTGGTGGGGGTGCCGGAGGCCGACCGGCCGAAGTGGCGCGAGTGGGGCCAGGAGCTCATGGCGATCAACCCGGCCACCGCGTCCGGGGTCCTGCGGGCCATGGCCGACAACGTGCAGGCGCTGATCGAGGAGCGTCGCGCCCGTCCGTCGGACGACCTGCTCAGCGCGCTGATCCGCCGGCACGCCGACGAGGACGACCAGCTCACCGACATCGAGCTCGTGACGATGGTGTTCACGCTCGTGATGGCGGGCCACGAGACCACGGCGCACCTGATCGGCAACGGGGCCCGCGCGCTGCTCACCCATCCCGACCAGCTCGACCTGCTGCGTGTGGACCCCTCGCTGTGGCCCGGCGCGGTGGCCGAGCTGATGCGCTTCTGCGGACCGGTGCTGATCACGGGGATGCGGTACGCGACGGAGGACCTGGACGTCGCGGGCGTGCGGGTCGAGCAGGGTGATGCGGTGCAGACGGTGCTGGTCTCGGCCAACTTCGACCCGCGCGAGTACGACGACCCGCAGCAGCTCGACGTCACCCGCCGCCCGTCCGGTCGCGGTGACGGGCACGTCGGCTTCGGACACGGCGCCCACTACTGCCTCGGTGCCGCCCTGGCCCGGCAGGAGGGCGAGGTGGCGCTGCGGTCGCTGTTCGAGCGCTACCCCGACCTCGCGCTCGCCACCGCCGAGCCGGAATGGGTGCCGGTGCCGGGCATGCGGCGGCTGGCGCGGTTGCCGGTGCGGCTGGGGTGACGCGGGGGCGTGGCTCAGTAGCTGCGCGGCAGTCCCAGGGTGTGCTGGGCGACGAAGTTGAGGATCATCTCCCGGCTCACCGGCGCGATGCGCGCCGTACGCACGGCCCCGATCAGCGTGCCCACGCCGTACTCGACGGACATGCCGTTGCCGCCGTGGGCCTGCACCGCGGCGTCCACCGCGTTGATGGCGGCCTCGGCCGCGGAGTACTTGGCGATGTTGGCCGCCTCCCCGGCAGCGGCGTGATCGCCCTGGTCGTAGAACCAGGCGGCGCGGGTGGTGGCCATCCTGGCGAGCTCGACCTCGATGTGGGACTTGGCCAGTGGATGCGCGATCGCCTGGTGGGCGCCGATCGGGGTCTTCCAGACGGAGCGGGTCTTGGCGTACTCGACGCCCTTGCCCAGCGCGTAGCGCGCGATCCCGTTGATGTAGGCCGACACCGTGATCCGCTCCGGGTTCAGCCCCGCGAACAGGGCCGACAGGCCGGCCTCCTCGCCTCCGACCAGTGCATCGTCGGGGAGCAGCGCGTCGTCGAAGAAGACCGTGAACTGCTTCTCCGGGCTGTGGATCGCCATCTCGATCGGCTGGTAGGTCATGCCGGGGGTGTCCGTGGGCACGATGAACATGGCCGGGCGGAGCGTGCCGCTCCCGGCGTCCTCGAGCCGGGCCACCACGAGCGTCGCGTCGGTCTCGTCGACACCGGAGATGTAGTACTTGGTGCCGGACAGGCGCCAGCCCTTGCCGTCGGGGTCGCGACGGGCCGTGGTGGTGATGCGGTGGGAGTTGGATCCGGCGTCCGGCTCCGTGATCGCGAACGACATCCGGACCGAGCCGTCGGCGAAGCGGGGCAGCCAGCGCTCCTTCTGGTCGACGGTGCCGCTCGTCGCGATCACCGTGGCAGCGATGGCGGGCGACACCACGAGGAGTAGCAGCGGGCAGCCGGCAGCCGCGATCTCCTCGGCGACGATCGCGAGCTCGACCATCCCGGCCCCGCCGCCGCCGTACTCGGCGGGCACGGCGACGCCGAGGTAGCCGTTGGCGCCTGCCTCGGCCCACAGCTCGGTGGTCTTGCCGCCGGTGCGGGCCTTCTCCAGCAGGTAGTCGTGGCCGTACTTCGCGGCCATCGTGGCCACGGAGGAACGGAGCAGCTGCTGCTCGTCGGTCTCGCGCAGGTCCATGGAGCTCCTCGGAGGTTGCTCGGGACGTCAGGAGGGCGTCCCTGCTGAAGGTGAACGTCAGGAGGGACGCCCTGCTGACGTGGGGGACCGGACACCCAGCCGGGCGTCGAGGTGCCGGGCCCAGTCGGCCAGCAACGCTTCCCGGCGGACGGTGTCGTCGGTGAGCAGCGCGGAGATCCCGAGCCCGCGCACCATGTCGAGCGTCTGCTGCACCGCTTCGCGCACGCCGGCTACGGACTCGTCGGCGCCGAGCAGTTCCAGCGTCAGCCGGTGCGTCTCGCGGCCGAGCTCGGCCTCCCACGGCATCACGACAGCGCGCAGCGCGGCGTCCGTGCGGGCGGCGACCCAGAGCTCCAGCGTCGCGCGGAACAGCGTCCCGGTGTGGATCCGCGCGAGCATGGCCAGCACGGCCTCGGTGCGGCCCGGACCCGCGAGCAGCAACGCCGCCTCCGCGCGGGCCTCGGCGAACCGCGCCCGTCCGATGTGCTGCACCGCGGCGATCACGAGCTCGGCCCGCGTGGGGTAGTGGTGCAGCTGGGCGCCGCGCGACACCCCGGCGCGCTGGGACACCAGCGTGGTGGTGGTGCCGGACCAGCCCAGCTCCACGAGGCAGTCGACCGTGGCCTCCATCAGGCGGGTGCGCGTCGTCTCGCTGCGCTCCTGCTGGCGTCCGGTCATGTCCGGAGCATGCCCGCGAAGAAACAAGCAGTCAAGCTTGCTTTTTTGCGCTGGCGCGGCACGCCTCGGCGAACCACCTGATGGCAGGCGCGGGGAACGCCGGTGGACGAGCGCGACGCGCGTGATCGGCGATGCGGTGATGCGCCGGTACGTCACACCCTCGCGGTGGACCGCCGCAGCGGTGCTGGCCGTCACGAACGTGGCGCCCGCCCCGCCGAGACCAGCGCCAGCAGCGCCATCGCGTCGCGCGTCTCCTGCACGATCCGCAGCGCGAAGCGCGAGGTCGATCCGCCGCTGGCCGAGCGCGAGCGTCGTCGAGCGCCGCCTCCAGCGCGGGCGTGACTTCCACGGAGCGGGTGGTCCGATCGAGGAGCACCACGCCGTGCGCGTCCTCGAACGCCCGGACGGCACGCGAGAGCGTCGGCTGGGCGACCCCGAGCCGCCCGGCTGAAGCTGCTGAGCGGCGGGGTTCGTATGACGGGGCGTTTGCAGGATCACGGAGGGCGCGCTGCGGGTCGACATCGCCGAGACGGCTCCGCTGGAGCGCGTAGGCGTTGCGGTGCGGTTGGGTGATCAACGCGCACTGGTTTGGTGTTGACCATGAGCCAATGGGCGTTGATCAGCGCGTTCGCCGCCGAGCGCGCACTGGCTCATGATCCAACCGGAACCTGTGAGCGTTGGTCACTCGGGCGCGGTCCCGGTAGGTCCCCGCTGGCAGCTCACTTCCTGCGACTACCCCACCCGCAGCTTGAGCAGCAGGTACGCCGCCAGCGTCTGGGCATCGACGACGGTGCCCTCGCGCACCATCTCCTCGAACGCGCTGATCGGGAACCACGCGGCCCGCATGTCCTGCTCCGTGTGCTCCCGCGCCACCGTGCCCGCGGCCAGCTCCGTGGCGAGGAAGACGTGCTCGCGCTGGCTCGACATGCCCGGCGCGAGGTCGAGCCTGCCGAGCAGCTCCATCCGCCCGGCCACCAGCCCGGTCTCCTCCTCCAGCTCGCGCGCCGCGAGCTCGGCGGGATCGAGCTCGGCCCGGTCGGGCGCGGTGCCCATCGGGAACTCCCAGCGCCGGTGGCCGACGGGGTAGCGGAACTGCTCCACCAGGTGCAGCCGCTCGCCGTCGAGCGGGATGACGATGGCCGCGGTCGGCTTGTCGACGACGCCGTAGATGCCCTCGGAGCCGTCGGCGCGGCGGATCGTGTCCTCGCGCACGGTCATCCAGCTGTTGGCGTAGACCTGACGGCTGCTGATCGTCTCCACTCCGCACACGGTGCCCGAGGGCGGGGGGGAGCATGATCTGGGGGTGCGCGCGTCGCGGCTGGTCACCCTGTTGTTCACGCTGCAGCGCCGCCGCGAGGCGACGGCGGCGGAGCTCGCGCGCGAGCTCGAGGTCTCCGAGCGCACCATCTACCGCGACGTCGCCGCGTTGACCGAGGCGGGAGTGCCGCTGTGGACCGAACCCGGTCGCGGCGGCGGCATCCGGCTCGTCGACGGCTGGCGCACCCGGCTCGACGGCATGACCGCTCACGAGGCGGCCGCCCTGTTCGCCGTCGGGTCGCCGCAGGTGCTCGCCGAGCTGGGGATGAGCGCGGCGCTGGCCGGGGCGCAGGCGAAGCTGCTCGCCACGCTGCCGGCGGAGCTGCACGCGCACACGCGGGCCGTCGCCGAGCGTTTCCACCTCGACGCGCCCGGCTGGTTCCACACCCCGCAGCAGGTGACGCAGCTGGCCGCCGTCGCTCAGGCTGTCTGGGATCAGCACCGGTTGACGATCACGTACCGCCGTCGCGACGACGAGGTCGAGCGGGTCGTCGATCCGCTCGGGCTCGTGCTGAAGGCGGGCACCTGGTACGTGGCCGCTCGGGTCCAGGGCGACACCGTGCTGACCTACCGCGTGGACCGGATCGTCCGCGCCGAGCCCACCGGCGAGAAGTTCGAGCGCCCCGCCGGCTTCGACCTCGTCGAGTGGTGGGCGGGTGCTGCCGGCCGGTTCGAGCGGCAGATGCTGCGTGAGACGGTCCGGCTGCGGCTGGGGCCGCGCGGGCTGAAGTGGCTCCACCACGTGGCCGATGCCGATGCCGCGGTGCGCGCCGTCGCCCAGGCCGGACCGCCCGATGCCGAGGGCTGGTGCGAGGTCGAGCTCGACGTCGAGAGCATCCCGGTGGCCGGTGGCCAGCTCGTCGGGCTCGGGGCCGAGGTCGAGGCGCTGGCTCCCGCCGCGTTGCGGCAGGCGCTGGCAGAGGCCGGCGCGGCACTCGCTCGCCGGAACGCGCCCCGCTGACCGGCTGGGCCGTGAACTGCTGGTGAACCGCCTGCGGTCACCCGGTGGGCACTACCGGATGACCGCAGGCGAACACCGCCACCGGGCTCTGCAGCACGGTGAGGTCTGTGGTGGGATCCCCGTCGACGGCGATCAGATCGGCGTCGTAGCCGGGAGCGATCCGGCCCTTGCTGTCGGCGAGCCCGCACACCGCCGCGGCGATCGACGTGCCGGCGAGCAGCGCCTCGACGTTGCTCGCCCCGAGCTCGGCAAGCTGGACGAGGCCGTGCGGAAGCACCCCGTGCGGCTTGACCGGCGCGATCCCGGCGTCCGTCGCGGGCACCATGAGCGCGCCCGCCTTCCACAGCCGGGCATGCGCGACGCGGACAGCGGGCAGGTCGCGCGCGAGGCCCGGCGGTGGGGCGAGCCCGGGCACGGGCACGATGCCGAGAGTGGCGCCGACGGCGATCCGGCGTTCCACGATGGCCGTGACCAGCGCGTCGGGCACCTCCACCCCTCCCGGCGTGCGGAACGCGCAGTGCTCGATGCCGTCCACACCTGCGGCGATCACATCCGAGATCGACGCGACGGAGTGCGCATGGGCGACGACCTGCAGCCCGTACCGGTGGGCCTCGTCGACGACCGAGCGCAGCTCTGCCGGCGAGAACGCGGACGCGTAGATGTCGGTGCCGGGCGTCAGCTCGCCGCCCCCGGCCATCACCTTGATCACGTCGACCCCGCGTTCGACGTGCTCGCGCACCGCGGCGCGCACCCCGGCCGGACCGGAGGCGGCGCCACCGAGGAAGTGGCAGTGCCCGTCGGGGATCGTGATCGGGGGCCCGGCGGCCAGGATCGTCGGCAGCACCGGTCCGGACCGGACGCGCAGTGCCAGCGCGAGGTAGTCCCGGTCGCCCAGGTCCCGCACGGTGGTGACGCCGGCCAGCAGGTGCGCGGTGGCAGCCACCGTCATCGCCGCCAGCGCCTCCTCGTCGTCGCGCGCCGCGAGCGACGCGACCGGGGTGAACCCCGCGTCGAAGGCGAGGTGCACGTGCGTGTCGATCAGCCCGGGCAGCAACGTCGCGCCGGGCAGCTCGACGAGATCGGCGTCGGCCGGGACGATCGCGCCCGGACCGGAGGCGACCGACCGGACCCGCCCGCCGTCGATGACGACGAGCGGGTCGGTCACCGTGGCGGCCCCCGACCCGTCGAACAGCCGCGCGGCGCTGATGGCCGTACACCTTCCGGCGCGGCTGTTCGACTGGTGCGTCACGGTGCATCCCCTCCCCCCGTGCAGCTTGGTGCCGGCAAGGGGTGGAGGCCCGAGTAGTCGACTACTCGATTGCCCTAAGGTCGTCGGGTGCGCCTTGTGATTGCCCGCTGTCAGGTGGACTACGTGGGCAGGCTCACCGCCCACCTGCCGATGGCACCCCGACTGCTCCTCGTGAAGGCCGACGGATCGGTGAGCGTCCACGCCGACGACCGCGCCTACAAACCGCTGAACTGGATGAGCCCGCCCTGCTGGCTCGAGGAACAGCCCGGCGTCTGGACGGTGCGCAACAAGGCCGACGAGTCGCTCGTCATCACCATCGACGAGGTGATGCACGATTCGAAGCACGAGCTGGGCGTCGACCCGGGCCTGGTCAAGGACGGTGTCGAGGCGCACCTGCAGGAGCTGCTGGCCGCCCACCCGACCGCACTCGGCGAGGGCTACACGCTGGTGCGTCGCGAGTACATGACCGCGATCGGCCCCGTCGACCTGCTGTGTCGCGACGCGACCGGGGGCAGCGTTGCCGTCGAGATCAAGCGCCGCGGCGAGATCGACGGCGTCGAGCAGCTCACCCGCTACCTCGAACTGATGAACCGCGACCCGCTGCTGGCGCCGGTGGCCGGCGTCTACGCCGCGCAGCAGATCAAACCGCAGGCACGCACGTTGGCCGAGGACCGGGGCATCCGGTGCGTGGTGGTCGACTACGACCGGCTGCGCGGCACGGAGAGCACTGACCTGCGGCTCTTCTAGGCCTGCCGGGGCCGAAGTCGGCCCGTGCAGACCGGCGGTTTCCTATTACTCTGGAGTAATGACTGCCACCGAGGTGCCTGTCGCCGCCGCACCGGCGACCTTCGAGTCGCTCGATCCCCGCACCGGCGACGTCGTCGGCACGCACCCGGTGCACGACGCCGCAGCTGTCGAGGCCGCGGTCGCCCGCGCCGTCGACGCCGCCCAGTGGTGGGCCGACCTCGGGTTCGCCGAGCGTCGCAACCGGCTGGGGGAGTGGCGCAAGGCGCTGGTCCGCAGGCTCGACGATCTCGCCCGGATCGTCTCCGACGAGACGGGCAAGCCGCTCGACGACTCGCGCCTGGAGCTGGTGCTGGCCATCGACCACCTCGCGTGGGCGTCCGGCAACGCCGAGAAGGTGCTGCGCAGGCGCAAGGTGCCCGCCGGGCTGCTGATGAGCAACCAGGCCGCGACGCTCGCCTACGCCCCGCTCGGTGTCGTCGGCGTGATCGGGCCGTGGAACTACCCGGTCTTCACCCCGATGGGCTCCATCGCCTACGCGCTCGCGGCCGGCAACGCGGTGGTGTTCAAGCCCAGCGAGTTGACGCCGGGCGTCGGGGTGGCGCTGGCCGACACGTTGGCCGAGATCGTCGAGGGCCGGCCGCTGCTGCAGGTCGTCACCGGATTCGGTGAGACCGGAGCGGCGCTGTGCCGGGCTCCCGGCATCGGCAAGATCGCGTTCACCGGGTCCACGGCCACGGCCAAGCGCGTGATGGCGGCCTGCGCCGAGTCGCTGACCCCGGTGCTGATGGAGTGCGGCGGCAAGGACGCGCTGATCGTCGACGGCGACGCCGACCTCGAAGCGGCCGCCGACGCGGCGGTGTGGGGCGGGATGTCCAACGCCGGCCAGACCTGCGTGGGCGTCGAGCGCGTGTACGTGGTGGCCGACGTCGCGGAGAAGTTCACCGAGCACGTCGTGGCGAAGGCCCGCGCGCTGCGCCCCGGCGGCAACCCGGCAGGCGACTTCGGGCCCATGACGATGGCCTCGCAGTCCGAGATCGTGCGCCGCCACATCGACGACGCGCTGGCCAAGGGCGGCCGTGCCGTGGTGGGCGGATCCGAGTCGGTGCACGCGCCGTTCATCGACCCGGTGGTGATCGTCGACGTCCCGGAGGACAGCTCGGCGATCACCGAGGAGACGTTCGGCCCGCTGCTCGTCGTCAATACCGTGCCCGACGTCGACGAGGCCGTGCGCCGCGCCAACGCCACGGGCTATGGCCTCGGCGCCACCGTGTTCTCCAAGAAGCGCGGCGAGGAGATCGCGGCGCGGCTGCGGTGCGGGATGGTGGCGATCAACAACGTGATCTCGTTCGCCGGCATCCCGAGCCTGCCCTTCGGCGGCGTCGGCGACTCCGGCTTCGGCCGCATCCACGGCGCCGACGGCCTGCGCGAGTTCACCCGGCCCCAGTCGGTGGCGCGGCAGAAGTTCGCGCTGCCCATCGCGGTCACCAGCTTCAAGCGCACGTCGCGGGGGATGGGTGCGCTGCTCGGGATCGTGAGGTTGCGGCACGGGCGGTGAGGGGGCGGCCGCCGGCGCCTGCTGTGAGGTGATCTCAACAAGATCAGCAGGGCCGAGGGATGCGACACGCCAGTAACGGGCAATCCGGGCGGTTGTGGTCGAGGACGTGGGGTCCTCGATAAGGAGTTCTCACCACAAGATCCATCCCAGGACGAGGACCCCACGTGATCGCCCATCGTGCCATGCTCGATGTCCCCCCCATGAACTTGTGGGGCAGGTGGCGAAGCTGTTGCGCGCCGAGCGTCGAGCCCGCGGTACCCGGGCCGGGTCCCGGGCGTTGACCTGCTGGAATCAAGCACTGCTGGTGCTGGCGTGGTTTCGCAACCAGGGAGATATCACACCTGATCGGTGCCGGGTTCGAGGTCTCGCGAGCCACGACCTACCGCTATCGCGACGAGGTCGTGACGGTGCTCGCCGCGCAGGCCCCGGACCTGCACGAGGCGCTCGCCGAGGTCGCCACCCAAGGGTGGTCACACGTCGTGCTCGACGCCACGGTGGTGCGCACCGATCGCTGCGCCGAAACGACCCTGTCGAGAAAGGGGCGAGACGATCAACTCGTGGTACTCGGGGAAGCACCGAGCCCCCGGCGGGAATGTCCAAGCCGTCATGCGTCCCGATGGACTGCCGATCTGGGTATCCGACGTCCGACCCGGCCATCTCCCCGACCTGACCTGTGCCCGCGCTACCCGCGCGCTCGGGGCCCTGTACTGGGCAGCATCACAACTCGACCTGCCCACGCTCGCCGATTCCGGCTACGACGGCGCCGGTCAGGGCATCCACACGCCGATCAAGCAGCCCGGCGACGGCCAGGTCCTCGCGCCGGACAACCAGGCCTACAACACCTTGGTGCGATCGGTCCGCTGTCTCGGGGAACGCGGCTTCGCCCTGCTCACCGGCCGGTGGCGAGCACTGCGCCGCATCACCGCCAGCCCCAGCAGAATCGGCGACTACGTACGAGCAGTACTCGTCCTCACCCATATCGAACAACGCCAGCTACGCACTTCTCGTTGAGATCATCTCTGTGAACGAACGGCACTTTCGTACACATGTGGTGGACGAAAGTGCCGTTCGTGCGGGACGGCCAGCTGCTCGGATGGTGAGGCTGCGGCGCGGTCTCGTATCGATAGAGCAAATCCGATCCATGATCACCTTGTAAGCTGTCGGCCTAGTGTCGCGTGCCGGAAGTTGGTTGACGGTGGGCTTTCGCGATGATCGTGTCGGCGTCTTTGGTCCAGATGAATGGCTGGCAGCGTTCGTTCCAGCCGTCGATGAACCGGGTGATCGCCTCGATCAGTTCACGGACCGAGCCGGAGGTGCCGCGGCGGATGGCTTGGCGGGTGATGATCCCGAAGAAGATCTCGACCATGTTCAGCCAGGACCCGCTGGTCGGGGTGAAGTGCAGGGTGATGCGCGGGTTGCGCGCCAGCCATGCCTTCACGGCGGGGTGTTTGTGGGTGGCGTAGTTGTCGCAGACCACGTGCAGTCTCACCCGCGGGTAGGCCTTCGCGACCTGTTTGAGGAAGCGCAGGAACTCCTGATGACGATGGCGCGGCAGGCAGAGTTGCTCGATCCGACCCGTCCCGACCTCGAGCGCAGCGAACAATGTGGTGGTGCGTTTGCGGACGTAGTCATGGGTCTGCTTCTCCGACA